>DASTQX010000584.1:0-19772 GCA_035761505.1 Pyrinomonadaceae bacterium | reverse complement strand
CGACGGCGACGATGATGTTTGGCATCGGCGACGGGCTCGAACACCGCGTCCGGCACCTTCAGCGCGTCCGTGACTTGCAGGACGAGACGGGCGGCTTCACGGCCTTCATCCCGTGGACGTTCCAGCGAGAGAACACGGCGCTGGGCCGTCGCATCAAGGAAGAGCCGACGGGGATGGATTATCTCAAGATGCTCTCGGTCTCGCGCCTCTTCCTCGATAACGTCGAGCACATCCAGTCTTCGTGGCTGACGCAAGGCTTGCGGCTCGGTCAGGTCGCTCTGCGCTTCGGCGCGGACGACATGGGCTCGGTGATGATCGAGGAAAACGTCGTCTCGGCGGCGGGCGCGCACAACACCGCCGACGAGAAGATGCTCCGCTACCTCATCCGCGAGGCGGGCTTCCGCCCGCAGCAGCGCGACATCCTCTACCGCCACGTCAACCGCGAAGAGTCCTCGTCGGGCGACGCGAGCGATTCGGCGACGCTCAGGGAATTGACGGTCGCGTTCGCGGACTGAGCAAAGAAGAGCGAGGACGCAAGAGATGAGCGCTTCACAACTGCCGGTCGCGTGCAGCCTGACGGAAGTCGAGTTGCGGGAGCGGAGAGGCTTGCTGCTTGAGCGGGCGGGGCGGGCGATTTTGGAGTCGGAGGAGTTGCCGGACGGGTTCGCTTACCGCTTCCCCGAAGGCGACGAGTGGCTGGGGGAGTTGGCGGAGGTCATCCGTCTGGAGAGGCTGTGCTGCCCGTTCCTCGCCTTTAAGTTGGTGGTGAGTCCGGGCGGCGGGCCGGTGTGGCTTGAGTTGACCGGCCCGCCGGGGACGAAGGAGTTTTTGGCTTCACTCTTCGGATGAAGATGATGAAGGGCAAGGTCTGCGACCTCACGCCGAGGCGCGCGTGCCGGTGTATTTGATGGGCGGGGCGATGGCGATTTTGACTTTGATAACGCCGTCAATGGCGTCGCCGTCCACGCGCCCGCTGATGTTGGCGGCGTAGGGCTTGCCCTGAAAGTCGAGCGAGACGGTGGCGTTGAAGCTGTTGTCGTCGCCGACGCTCAGCTCTCCGAGCGGCGCGTCGCCGAGGCGCGAGTTGATGTGGCCGTTGAGGGCTCCGCCCGTCCCTTCAAAGACGAGCGTCGCCGGGTGCTTGCCGAAGGGCGTCGCCACTTCGAGGTTCCAAGTTCCTACCAGATTCATTGTGTCCGCTTCCTCTCCGTTCGTTCTGCTTAAAATTGCTGCTGACTTAAAGCTTCAGACGCGCGCGCCCTCGCCGACGGGCTGGCCCGCGCTGTCGAAGTCCTCGATGCGCTCGGCGTAGGGCGCGACCTGCTCTCGTATCTCCGAGGCGTCGCCGACGACGACGAGCGCCGCGCGCGACGGCGTGACGTAGGCGTTCGCCACGCGCCGCACCTCCTCAATCGTGATCCGCTGGATGCGCTCGCGGTAGGTCTGGAGATAGTCCGAAGGCAGGCCGTGCATCTTAATCTGCACGAACTGGTCAACCAAGCCCTCCTGCGTCTCCAAACGGATGGGGAAGATGCCCGTGAGGTACGCAACGGCGTCGCGCAACTCCTTCTCGGTAACGTCCTCTTCGCGGATGCGTTCCAGCTCGTAGAAAATCTCTTTGAGTGACGCGCCGGTGACGGGCGTGCGTACCTCTGTCATGGCGCGGAAGCTGCCCGCGTGACGGCGCGCGTCCAGAGTCGTGTAAGCGCCGTAGGTGTAGCCCTTATCTTCGCGCAGGTTCATGAAGAGGCGGGCCGAGGCCGTCGCGCCCAGGATGGTGTGCATGACGAGCAGAGGGAAGTAGTCGGGGTGCGTGCGCGTGATGCCGAGGTTGGCGACGACGATGTTGCTTTGCGCGGAGCCGGGGCGGTTGACGACGTAGGCCGTCCGTCCCTCCGGCGCTTCGGGCGGGGCGGGGAAGTGCGGCTCAGAGACTTCTCCGCGCTCCCAGCCGCCGAAGAGTTCTTCGACGCGACGCAGCACGCGGTCGCGGTTCACGTCGCCGACGACGAAGAGGACGGCGTTGTTGGGAACGAAGCGGGCGCGGTGGAACTCGATCATCCGGGCGCGCGTCATCGCCTCGATGGATTCGGGCGTGGGCGAGACGACGCTGTAAGGATGCTGGCCGAAGAGGACGCGGGCGAGCGCCTCGGTGGCGAGGAAGGCGGGCTGTGCGCGTTGCGCGATGAGGTTCTGCTGCACGTTGGCCTTCGAGAGTTCCAACTCGTCTTCGGGGAACGAGGGCCGCAGCGCCACGTCGGCGAGCAGTTCGAGCACTTCGTCCGTGTAGGCCGAAAGCGTCGAGGCGGCGACGGTCGAGTAGTCGGCGGAAGCACCGGCGCTCAGGTTCGCGCCGAAGCGGGCGACGCGCTCGGCGATCTCGCGGCTCGTGCGCGTCTCCGTCCCCTCGACGAGCATGCTGGTCATGATGTCGGTGAGGCCGGGCAACTCCTTCGGGTCGAAGGCGTCGCCGGAGCGGAAGGCGAGGCGGAAGCTGACGAGCGGCAGGCGGCCTTCCTCGACAAAGACGACCTGAAGGCCGTTAGCCAACTCCGCTTCTTCCGGGACGTGGAAATTCAACGGCCTCGGCGGCAGAGGCGCGGGCGGCTCGCGTCTGAAATCTTCGTTCTGGTTTTCCATCTAGTCTGGGAACCGTTCGCTTGAGATTAAAAGTCGGAGCGGCCTCAAACGGGGCCGCTCCAACAAAGAGTTTATGTCGGCGTCTCGCCCGAAGCAAACCGGCGTCAGCCCGGCGCGTGCCTTTCAGGGCCGAAGCCGTGGCGGTATTCGAGAGAGTCGAGGAAACTCTCGGCGCGGAGGCGTCGGAAGATTCGCCCGACGCCTCCGCAGTTAAGTCCGATTCACTTCGCCACAGGCTCGTCGGCGGACGGCGGGGGTTGCGGCGTCGGCGGCGACTCCGGCTTCGGGGGCGTCGGAAGCTCGGAAGGAAGCGGCGCAGAGGTGGGCGGCGGCGCGTCGGCAGGCGGCGGCGCGGGAACCTGCGGGGGCGGCGCGCCGGGCTGCGCGGGCTCGTCCGCCGCCTGCGTCGCGGCGGAAGGGGCCGGAGCCTCTTCGACCGGCGCGTGCGACGGGACGACCTCCATCAGAACTTGATTGTCGGTCAGAAGGTAGCGGCGCGTCGCCTCCTTAATCTCCGCGGGCGTGACGCTGAGGTAGCGCTCCAACTCGGTGTTGAGGAAGTGCGGGTCGCCGTCATAAAGAGCGTACTCGGCGAGACGCTGCGCGCGGTAGAGCGTGGACTGTCGGCCCCGCACGGCGTCGTTGAGCATCGTGTTGCGGAGCTTCTCCATCTCCTCCTCGCTCGGCCCTTCGGTGGCGAGGCGTTCGAGTTCGTCGTTGATGCTGCGGCGAATCTCTTCGGTCGAGTGGCCCGGCTTCGGGATGGCGAAGATGTAGAGCGACGAAGGCCCGCGCCGCTCGCCCATGCCGCCCTGAATGCCGATGACCGACTCGTCGCCTTTGACGAGGCGTTGGTAGAAGCGCGAGCTGTCGCCTTCGAGCAGGAGGTCGCTGGCGAGGGCGAGCGCGTAGAAATCGTCGGTGCGCCGCGCCGGAGCCTTCCAGCCGATCATCATCGCGGGGAGTTGCGCGAAGGGGTCGCGGTAGATTTCGTGGCGGGCGGCGACCTCGGCGGGCTCGTCCACGTCCACGGGCGGCGGGGCGGGCTGCGCGGGGATGGAGGCGAAATACTTCTCGACCAGCTCGCGCGCCACCGCCGGGTCGAAGTCGCCGACGATGGTCAGGACGGCGTTGTTCGGCGCGTAGTAGATGCGGAAAAACTCGCGGATGTCTTCGATGGTCGCGTCGTCGAGGTCTTCCATCGAGCCGATGGTCGAGTGCGCGTTTGCAGGGTTGCGGTAGATGAGTTCGTTGAGGCGCAGGAAGGCGTTCGAGTACGGGCGGTTGTCGTAGTTGAGCCGCTTCTCCTCCTTCACCGCGTCGCGCTGGTTGTCGAGGTTCTCCTGCGTCACCTTCAGCGAGCGCATCCGGTCGCTCTCCAGCCACAGCGCGAGCGGGAGCTGATTCGCCGGGAGCGTCTCGAAGTAGTTGGTGCGCTCCGAGGAGGTCGTCCCGTTCATCGTCCCGCCGTTGTTGAAGATGTACTGGAAGTGCCCGGCCTTCGGCACGTTCTCCGAGCCCTGAAACATCATGTGCTCGAAGAGGTGCGCGAAGCCCGTGCGGCCCTCGCGCTCGTTGCGCGAGCCCACGTCGTAATAGACGGCGACCGAGACGACCGGAACCGCGTGGTCTTCGCTCAAAACGACGCGCAGGCCGTTCGCCAGCGTGAACTGCTCGAAAGGGACGCTCGGCAGCGTGAGAGTTGACGACAAAAGAAGCCTCCAAACCGAAGGATGAGCGCGGGACGCGGGACGCTGAACTGAAAGAGGAACTGCCTTCGGTCTTGACAGTTCAACGCTCCGCGTTCCGCGCTCATCGGTTCCTTTATTCCGTCTTGCTGACCATGCCGCGCAGCTCGGCGCGCAGGCGCTCGATCTCGGAGAGCTTGAGGGAGACGCGGTCGAAAAGCTCGTGCTGAGACTTGATGCCTTCGTCAATGAGGAAGGCGGCGGCCTCGGCGCGGCTGCGGAAGACTCCGGCCTGCACGAGCTGTTCGAGACGCTCCTGCGCCTCGTGCGAGACTTTGACGGCGACGACGTAGTCGTCCTTCGCCGAGAGCGCGCGCTCGATGGTGCGGCTGATGTCGCGCCCGATGGAAGAGAGCGATTCGGGGATGCGCGAGGCGATGTCGCGCACGCGCGCGCGCTCCTCGCCGTGCGGGAGTTCGTCGCCTTCGGGGAGCAGCAGGTCGTCTATCGGCTCCAGCGTGGCGTCCGGGCGGTTAGGGTCGTTGGGGTTGCTACTCATAACGCTTCTGAATCCTCCTCTCAAACAGTCAGCCTCTGGTGGAAGCCCTTCGAGACCTCCGGCTGGCTTTACGGACGGGCGCGGCGGTTTGTTCTTTGAAATAGTTCAATCGAGTTCATTCTACGGACGCGCCAAAAGGGGCGTCAAGCCGAGCCATCCGGCGAGGGTCTTCCGGCCACGCTCGCGCGCGTGTTATATTGCGCGCCGACGATCCCTCAACAGCTCTCAAGCCCGCGCCGCAAGCACGCCGCCCTCGCGCGCCGCCCCCGGCGACTTCGGGACGCGGAACACTCGACACGGAGAATCTTTTGACGATGAAGAACAGTGCTTCATTCGACCGCCGCTCTCTCTGCCTCGCGCTGCTCGCGCTGCTCGCGCTGCTGCTCCCGCCCGCGCAAAGCGACGCGCGCGCGCCGGGCGCGGGGCCGACGACGCGGCAGGCGGCGGGCCTCCAAATCTCTTACGAGCTTGGGATGTCGCGCCCGACGACGCGGCTCTTTGAAGTGACGATGACGGTGGCGAACGTCGCCGCGCCGGAGTTGCGGGTGCAGTTCCCCGTGTGGGTTCCGGGCGCGTACCGCGTGGTTGACCCGGCGCGCAACGTGCAGGAGTTCCGCGCCGCGACGACCGGCGGGCAACTGCTGCCGACGAGCAAGACCTACCCGAACGAGTGGACGATTGAGACGCGCGGCGCGAACGCGGTACGCATCACCTACAAGGCTTTCGCCAACGACATCAGCGTGCCCGCGATGCACCTCGACGACTCGCACGCCTTCTTCAACGGCCCGCACCTCTTCCCTTACGTCGTCGGCGCGAAGGAGCGGCCCGTCACGCTCACCATCAACAAGCCGCCGCGCTGGACGGTCGTCTCCACGGGGCTCGAACCGGTCGCGGGCCGCCCCAACACCTTCTCCGCGCCTGACTATGACACCTTCGTGGACGCGCCCTTCGAGATCGGCACCCACAGCGTCCAGACCTTCGACTACAAGGGCGTGCGCTACGAACTGGCGATTTACGGCAACCATAACTATGACCCCGAACAGTTCCGCCGCGAGCACGAGGCTCTGGTGCGCTCGCAGGTGGAGATGATGGGCGGCGTGCCCTTCAAACGCTACGTCTTCATCTATCACATGATTCCGAACGGCGGCGGCGGGCTCGAACACCTGAACTCGACCGTCATCAACCGCCGCAAGTGGGCGGGCAACACCGAGGAGGGCTGGGACTCCTTGCGCGGCGTCGCCTCGCACGAGTTCTTCCACCTCTGGAACGTCAAGCGCCTCCGCCCCGACATGCTCGGCCCCTTCGACTACACGCGGCAAGTCCCGACGCGCGACCTCTACGTCTCCGAGGGGATGACGAGCTACTACGGCGAGCTGCACATCCTGCGGAGCGGCATCTGGAACCCGGAGCGCTACCTCAAGGCCATCGCCGAACAGATTTGGAATTTGCAGAACCTCCCGGCGCGGCGCTTCCTGACAGTCGAGGAGTCGAGCATCAACACTTGGTTCACGCACGACGAAGCGGCGTCGGCGAACGCGAATTTCAGTTACTACAACAAGGGGGAACTGCTGGGCCTGCTCCTCGATTTGGAGATTCGGCAGCGGACGAATAATTCCAAGTCGCTCGACGACGTGTTCCGCCACCTCAACGAGAACTTCGCGCTGCCGAAGGCGGGCTGGCCGCCGGGCGGCTTCCAGCAGGCCGTCGAGACCGTGGCCGGTTCCGACTTCGACGAGTTCTTCGCGCGCTACGTCGCGGGCACGGAGGAACTTCCTTACGAGCGCGCGCTCGGCTACGCGGGCTTGCGGCTCACGCGCAAAGAGTTTCCGCCCTTCGACCTCGGCGCGAAGATCGCCGCCGACACGCCCGCCTCAGCCGTCGGCCTCCCCATCACCAGCGTCCACGCGGAGAGCCCCGCTTACAACGTCCTCGCCAACGGCGATCTGCTCCTCGCCGTCGGCGGCGAGCGCGTCACCGAGGCCACGCTCCCCGCGCAACTCGCCCGCTTCAAGACGGGCGACCGCGTGCCTCTCACCGTCTTTCGCGGCGACCGCCTCCTCGAACTCACGATGACGATGACCAACCGCCCCAGCTTCAACTTTGAAATCACCGAAGACCCCAACGCCACGCCCGCGCAGAAGGCCATCCGAGCGTCCTGGTACACGGGGAGGAAATAAGAAGGGGGAAAAGGGAAAAGGGGAAGAGGGTAAAAGGGAAGAGCACACCTTCCGCTTTGCTTTTCCCCTTTACCCCTTCCCCTTTTTCCCTTTTCCCCCTTCATGTCTTGTAAAAATTTAAGTCTTTCAAAGGCGCAACCTTGCCGCCGCCGCACTCATCAATTACACTACACCAACCTCCCTTCCGGGGCGGTTTTAAACGCGGGGCGAGGCGGCCCTTTGAGCGCCGTCCGGCCCGTTCGATTTACTCGGTCTTAACAGAGGTTTGCTCCGTGAAAAAGAGAATCTCCACAGCGCTCGCGACGCTCACCCTTCTCGCGCTCTTGCTCCCGGTTCTGGTCTTCGCTCAACAGAGCAGCACGCAGCCTTCGACGCCCTCCGAGCCCGCGCGCAGGCCCGACGCGGGCCGCCCCAACGGCACCACGCCCGGCAGCCCTTCGACGCGGATTCGCCGCCCGGCGCGCGCGGCCGAGGCCACCGACGGCGTTGAGGCCGACTTGGCCGAGGCTCTGACCGTCATCCAAGAGAACCACGTGGATGGCGCGAAGCTCGACTACAACGGCGTCTTCAAGTCCTCGATCATCGGGATGCTGCGCTCGCTCGACCCGCACTCGAACTTTTACGACGCGAAGGAGTTCGAGGAGCAACGCGCCGACTGGCGCTCGGAGTATTACGGCATCGGCGCGACTATCGGCGACCGCAAGCTCTCCGCCGACAAGACCGACACCTACATCCTCGCCACCTTCGAGGGGACGCCCGCCTTCCGCGCGGGCCTCCGCTTCGGCGACAAGATCGTCGAGGTTGACGGGCAGAGCGTGGCCGGGAAGCCTTCGGGCGAGGTGCGCGACCGCCTGCGCGGGCCGCGCGGGACGAGCGTCAAGGTGACGGTCGAGCGCGCCGCGAACGGCAACAAAGAGACGGTCGAGATTACGCGCGACGCCGTGCCGCAGCCGACCGTGCCGGACGCCTACTTCATCCGCCCCGGCGTCGGCTACATTGACATGACGCGCGGCTTCAACTACACGACCGCCGACGAGTTCATCTCGGCGCTCGAAGGCTTGCGCGCGCGCGGGATGACGGGCCTCGTCCTCGACCTCCGGGGCAACGGCGGCGGCATCCTCGACCAGGCCGTGCGGGTCGCCGAGCGGTTCCTCTCCAGCGGCCAGACCATCCTCACGCAAAAAGGTCGCGGGACGCGCGGCGAGGAGCGCCGCTACAAGTCCGAGAACGCGAACCCCGACAACTCGCCTCTGGTCGTGCTCGTCAATCGCGGGACGGCCTCGGCCTCCGAGATCGTCGCCGGGGCGCTGCAAGATCACGACCGCGCGCTCATCATCGGCGAGACGAGCTTCGGCAAGGGGCTCGTCCAGAGCATCATGACGCTCGACTACGGGACGGCGCTCACGCTGACGACATCGAAGTACTACACGCCTTCGGGACGGCTCATTCAGCGCGACTACTCGAACACCGGCTTCTACGACTACATCTATCGCGGCGGCATCGGCGCGCAGGAAGACGAGGCGGCGAAGCCCGAAGCGCCGAAGGGGCCGGAGTCGAAGACCGACACGGGCCGCACCATCTACGGCGGCGGCGGCATCGCGCCCGACGAGGCCGTTAAGGCGCGCACGCTCAACCCGCAGCAGGTGCGCTTGATGGACCCGATCTTCGGGTTCGCGCGCGAGCTGGTCAACGGTCGCGTCGGCGGCTTCAACGACTACGCCGCGAAGGGCATGCCCGACTTCGAGCACAACCTCGAAGCGAACGACATGACCGTGGACGACAAGCTCTACAAGTCGTTCAAGGACTACGTGCTCGCCAAGTCCGAGGTCTTCAAGTTGACCGAGGCGCAGCTCGACCGCCAGCGCGAGTTCGTCCAGCGCCAACTGCGCTACGACCTCGCGACCGCCGCCTACGGCACGGTCAAGGCCACGCAGGTGCTCATCGCCGACGACCCGCAGGTCTCGAAGGCGATTGACGTGCTGCCCCGCGCGCGCGAACTCGCCACCGCCGCCTCGCGCGGGCGTAACCCGCAGATGAAGTCCTTCGAGGACTAAAACAAGTAAGGCGGGAGTAGATAAGGCGAAAGGCAAAAGTGAAGAGGCGTCAATGCCTTCTCACTTTTGCCTTTCGCCTTTTCACTTTCGCCTTGCGCCGTCAGCCGCCGCCCGTCTCGTCGTGCGGCGCGTCAACGGGCTTGGATTCGGGCGAGCCCTTCTGCCTGAGCCAGATGGTGAGGACGACCATCGCGCCGATGGAGAGGAACTCGCTCTGCCAGTTCTGGAACGACTCGAACCAGAAGCGCGAGGTGCCCATGTACTGGACGGTCGTGACGCGCTCGGAACTGCCGTGTTCCCTCTGGTCTTCGTTATAGACTTCCGCGCCGCCGACGGCGTGGAGGACGAAGGAGAAGGCGAAGAGGATGAAGAGCGCGATGCTCAGCGAGTTCTCGTAGAGCTTGAGGACGAAGCCGCCTTTGCGCACCGGCCACGGCGCGTCCTTTTTGTCTTTGGACTGGCGCGGGTCGCGGTCAACCTCCTCCTCCTTGTCCGGGTCTTTCGACTCGGCTGAGCCCTTCTGGTAGAGGCAGGCCGTGAGGACGACGAAGATGAACATCTGAAGGAACTCGCTCTCCCAGTTCTCCATCGTCGCTTCGAGGAAGTGGCCGCCGCCCAAGTACTCGACGAAGCCGACCGTAGGCTGGCCGTGCTCCCTCTGGTCTTCGTTATATTCGAGGTGGCCCGTCAGGCTCTGGCCGACGATGAAGGCGAAAAAGAAGAGCCCGAATAGCACGAGCGAAAGGCCGTTGTTCCGCAGAAAGCGTCGCATCAAAATCTCCTTCGACGGGTCGAGTTCGCAGAGCTTATTGTGCTTTCAAAAAATCTGTCGGGGGGTAAAGAGTCGCGGGGGAATTTATCCGCCGCAGTGAATAACCCTTCCGGCGGCGTGCTTCTGTACGCTCTTGCGCGGACGCGTTCGACGTTCGGGGGCGCAAGGGGGCTTTGAGGGAAAGGCTTCAGCTCTCGGCGGCGAACTTCTGCGCCTGCGGCTCCGGGTTCGGCTCCGGCTCGCGCGCGGCGAGCTTCTTCAACTCGGCGAAGTCAATCTCGGCGGAGGGCCGCGTGTCGGCGTCCAGGAGCCGCGCCATCTTCTCAAGGGTGTACTCGTTCTCGCCGGGGTCGGTCGAGGCCACACAGTCCGAGGGGATGACGAGGTTGAAGTCGCGCATGTAGGCGTCGTGCGCGGTGAAGAGGACGCAGATGTCGCCGGTCAGTCCGGTCAGGATCAGGGTCTTGACGCCGAGGTAGTCCAAGAGGATGTCGAGCGTCGTCGAGAAGAAGCCGGAGGGCTTCGGCTTGAGGACGAAGTAGTCGTCCTCGTCGGGCTTGAGCATCACGGCGACGGGCCGCCCGCGCACGTCCTCTTCAAGGCAGTGCGCGAGAATCTTCTGGAAGTCGGATTGCCACTTGCCGAAGTTGTCGTTGACGTAGACGACGGGGACTTCCGCCTCCTTCGCGCGCCGCTTCAACTCCGCCAGCCGCTCGGCCATCGGCAGCGCGTGGCGCAGGAGTGCTTCGCCGTCGGTGAAGTCGAGGTCGTTGATGACATCAATCAAAAGCAGCGCGACCTCGGCCTTGTCGGGCACGTTGCCGTGCAGGTCTTCGTTCTTCGCGGGCATCGCTCTCTGACCCGTCCCTTCGCGCGGTATTTTTTGCGCCTCATCATAACAAATCGGAAGCCCGACCGTGAGGCGGGGCGTCTCCGTTGTAGGCGGGAGAGACACCCCTTCAGTCGGGCTTCCGATTTCGAGAGGCCGTGTTTAGCTCTGGTAGGCGAAGTGCTGGCGGGCCTCGCGCCGCTTCCAGACGGCGAGCAGCGCGCCCATGCCGAGGAAGGCGACGAGGTTGTAGCCGACGTTGATGAGATAGAGGCCGAGGGGGCGGCCCTCGAAGAGGACGGTCGCCGAGTTGGTCGTCGCGACGAAGCCGAGCCAGAGCCAGAAGCCGACGCCCGCGCCCGTCGCCGCCGTCTCCGCGCCCACGTACTTGACGAAGTGCGCCAGCACGTAGGCGACGGCGAACGAACTCAGGAGCGCGACGCCGATCTCCTTGCCCGCGCCCGCCGCTTCGACCGCCGCCAACTGTTCCGGCGTCCAGCGCATGAGCGCGATGAAGGGGCGCGCAAACAGCAGCGGCGAGTACCACACCGCGCCCAGAGCCCAGTAGGCGAGCGCCGAGACGGCGACCGCGAGATGGTTGATGCGCATATTTCGTCTCCTTTAAAGTTGCCGGGCCGCAGCTCAGGCGGAGGCCGTCGCGTCCGCCTGCATGATCCCGAACGTGTTGCCCTCGGTGTCCTGACAGTAGGCGAGGTAGCCGACGCCGGGGAGCGTGATTTTCCCCGTCACGCCCTTGCCCCCGGCGGCCTCGACGCGCGCCAGATAGTTCTCGACCGAGGGCACGTCAATCGTGTTGACGTGGGCGTTGAAGCTCATCCCCTCGTGGCGGCGGTAGATGCCGCCGTTAATGCCGGGGCCTTCGTCGCCCGTGCCGAGGAGCCAGTAGTCTTCCGGCCCCTCCCACTTCTGCGCGTGCCAGCCGAACACGTCCCGGTAGAAGCGGAGCGCGCGCTCCGCCTCTTCCACGCTGATCTCGAAATGAACAACTCGCGGCATTACTTTCAAGTCCTTTCGGTTCGGAAGTCGCCGGGCCTCGAACTTAACTACTGCGCCCCGGCGTTGACGGATTCGTGGCCGTGGACGACGCGCCAGGTGTCGCCCTGCTTGCGATAGACGGTCGTCATCTTCCCCGTGTAGTTCATCACGCGCCCGCCCATGTTGACCGTCGAGGCCGAGTTGTAGGTCAGGATGGCGATGTCGCCATAGACCTGCACGTGCGGGTTATACATCTGCGTGTCGAGGATTTTGAACATCTCCGTATACTGCTCGAACTTCGGCAGGAAGTTCTCCTTCGGGTCGGTTTCGAGGTACGGGTTCATCGCGCCGAAGTAGGTGGAGTCGTCGGCCATGAAGCCCTCGAAGAACGCCTTGTTCTTGTCGCGCCACGCCTTGGTCGAGTCCTTCTCGCGGGCGATGACGGCGCGCTTAATCTCCTCGGTGCGCGCGGCCTCGGTCGAAGCCTGCCCGGTGATGACGGAGACGCCCCACACGGCGGTGAAGAGCGCCAGCACGAAGAGGACGAGGGAGAGACGGATTTTCATCTTTTTGCTCCTTGTCGAAGAAGTCTCTTGCGCCGGGGATTTTTTAAGACTCGGCGCAAAGGTCGGCGAGGTTACAGGTCGCGCGTTTCGTTAAGCTCGCCGGGGAGGGAACGTGTTGTCCCTCCCGTCCACTCATTCGGGGCGCGGGCCGCCGCTGAGCTTGATGAGCGAGATGGTCGCGCCGGTCGGGTCGGTGATGACCGAGAAGCGACCGACGTGGGGGATGTCCGAGGGCGGCACGCAGACCTTACCGCCGAGTTCTTCGGCGTGTTTGGCGGAGGCGTCCACGTCGTCCACCGCGACGTAAGGCATCCAGTGCGAGGGCGCGCCGCCGAACTCCGGCCCCATCTGATAAATGCCGCCCATCGCCTGACCGTTGACCTCGATCTCGTTGTAAATCATCGAGCCCATGTCGCCCGCCTTGAGCTTCCAACCCAGAAGCGCGATGTAGAACCTCTTGGCCGCCTCCACGTCCGTCGTCCCCAGCTCGTTCCAGCAGAAAGCCCCGTGCGCGGGCATCGCCTGTTCGGCCATCGTCTTTGTCTCCTTCAAAAGAAATGTGTTGCGGGAAAGCCTCCGCCTTAGAGAATCGCGCGTGCGCGCGACGATTCAAGACAAAAGCCTTGCCGTCCGTGTGAAAGACTTCCGCCTGACCCGCTTCAACGGAGAGCAGGCGGGAGGCTTAATTCTTCTTGCGAGGGAAAACGCGTGTGCGAACCAGCTTGTACGGTCAGAGCTTGAAATAATAAAAGGTGAGTCTCCGCGCTCGAAAACTCACCTTTTCAAACCCACCCCTTGCTTGTTCTCTCGGTCTGGCGAGGTACTGAATGTGTTCCTTGTTAAAGCTTACTCGGCTCTTAATGCGTGGCGAGCCATTCACTGAAAATTTGCGCCTCTTCGTGCTTGCCGCCCCAGCGCGCGCGGTTCTTGCCCGTCAGCGCCAAGACCATCGCCTGATGCTGCCCGGCGCGGTCGCCGAGCCGCTCGAAGTAGTTAAAGAGCCGGTCAATCTTCTGCACCGACTCGCGCGCCGCCTCGACGCTCTTGAACGAGAGCACGTTGCGGAAGAAGCGCGTGTAGATGTTCTGCTCGCGCCCGGTCGTCGTGTAGAGGTCGAAGTAGCCGGAAAGATAACCGGCGGTCTGCAAGACCTGCGCGACGTAAGAGGGGCGCGCCTTGACCCGGCGCACGATGTCCGCGATGTCGGTCGTGCCCGCTTCGTAGAGGTCGAGAATCTGCTCCTTCTTCGAGCGGTGCTCGACCGCCTCTTCCGTGCCCGCCTCTCCCGCGCCGGTGCGCGCCACTGAGCCGCCGTTCGTCGTCGTCTCGTCGGCGTACTCCAACTCGAACGAGAGCGGCTGCGCTTCCTGAATCAACTCTTCGGTAGTCATCTCAAAACCCCCTTTTGACGGTCAGCAGTGAGCAGTAAACAGTTCTTTTGTTTTTACTGCTCACTGCTCACCGCTTTTTGCGCACTCTCTTAGCTCGCGCGGCGAACTTCGACAGCCGAGTCGGTCTGCGCGCGCTTGAGGTGGTCAATGAAGCTCGACGCGGCGCGCTTCGACAACTCCTCCGTGCGGCAGCGCAGAGTCGCCTGACACTCCTCCTCAACGTCCACGCCCGCCTCGCGCGCGAGCGCGCGAATCATGCCGAGCTGCTTCGGCGTGACGAGGTCGGCCATTGACTTCGCCAGAGGGTCGCGCGGGAAGTCGCCCGCCTGCGGGCCCGCGCCCTGCTGCTCGATGACATCCGATTCGCGCTGGTAGAGTTCGCGCGCGATGCCGAACTTGATGGCCGCGCGCTTCAAGGCGTCGTGCTCGGCCTTCTTGATGCCCGTCTCGTTGTCGGCGGTTCCCGTCCCGACGCCTTCGCGCGTCACGCCGTCCACGGTGATGGCGGCGGTGACGGCCACCATGTCGCCGATCTGGACGATGCCGCGAACCGAGTGCGACCAAGTGGGCGCAACGCGGTCGAGGATGTCGGCGACGGCGTGCCACTCGACGTACTCGACCATGTGGCGGTTGCCGTTGCGGTCAGTCCAACCCTCGCGCGTCTTAATGAGCTTCGGGTCAACGGGCTGGCGCAGCGTCCGCAGCGTGCTCGTGAACGAGAGCGGGACGATGTGCGCGCCCGGCTGCTGCTGCTCCTGCGCGGCGTATTCGTCGGCGGTGATGAAGTCCTGCTCGACTTCCTGAACGTTGGCGGTTGCTTGTTTCTTGCTCATCTCTTGCTCCTCTTCGTGTGTGTGTTCCGCGAGCGGAAGAGCTTCCGTCGTTTCGGCGGCGGCTGCCGGAGGCTCGGAAGCCTCCACAGCGTCCGCCGACGGCTGCTCGACCTGCTCCCGTACGAAGCGCGGCGTCTTGCGCGGCGCGGCGGCCTTGAGGGTCGCGGCGGGCGCAGTTTCGACGTGCTTCTCGGATGCGTCTTGGTGGTTAGTGTTGGGCACAGCCTTCGCGGCCTTCGCTTCGGTCGCGGCGGCGGGCTCGTTCGTGGGCGGCTGCTTGGTCACGGCCTCCGAAGTCTTCTGCAACAGCGAGTGCTTGACGGCGAGGATGTGCTCGCAACGGAAGGAGGGCTCCGAGGCCGAGTGCTCCTCGAATTCGAGACAGGAGCAGCGCACCTTGCCCGCCTCGTCGCGCCACACCTCGTAGCTCGAACGGCGACCGCGCAGCGAAGGCGTGGTCACGCGGAAGCGGTCGCCCTCGCGGTTGACCAAGCCCATCGCCGCGATGCCTTGCGCGCGCTTGTCGCGCATCAACGATTTCTTGTCGAGTACGGCTGCCATCGCCTTCATCCTCCGTCAAACGTCTAAAATCTAAGTTACGCCGCCCGCTCTTTCGGCAGGTCGCCCACCTGCTCGAACGCCTTCGACGGCTGCGGCTGCGGCTGCGGGTTGAAGCCCGCCGCGCGCTCCTGCAAGCGGCTCTCCAGCTCGACGACGCGCGCTTCCAACTCCTCTACGCGCCGTCCCTGCCGGTGCACGGTCTTGAACAGGCTGTCGAATGTCTCCCAGATAAATTCCGTGCTCACGTCGCTTCCGTCTCCTTCTCTCAGAGCTTCGACCCGCTGTCGGGGACTCGCTCTGTTTCATACGTGAAACAGTGTACCACGGGTTCCGTCTTGTTGCAAGCATAAAACAATATCTTGCATCTGGGATTTGCCTGTGTTATGTTCTGGGCGTGAAGGGGTCGCCCCCGTCCGTCCGGGCGGGTAAAAAGCGAGCCCGCGAAGGAGGCCGAAAGATGGCAGAACAGTCGAAAAGCTTAGTAAATACGGTGGAATTGGGGCGGGCGATCCGCCGCAAGCGCGAGGAATTGGGCTTGAGTCTGCGCGATGTCGCGGATGAAACAGGCGTCTCGGCCTCGACGCTTTCGCGCATCGAGAACGGCACGGGCAAGCCCGACGCCGACAACATCGCGCGCCTCACGGGCTGGCTCAACATGCCGATGGAGCGCGTGATGGGCAACAGCCAATCGGCGGACGGAGCCGAAAGCGCCTCGGCGGCGGTGCACTACTTCCCGCAGGAGGCCACGCCCGACATCGTCGAAGCGCACCTCCGCGCCGACCGCAACCTGACGCCCGAAACCGCCAAAGCCCTCTCCGAACTCTTCCGCGTCGCCTACACGCAGTTCAGCGCGCCGGGCTCGGAAAACCGTGGGCGCAAGCGGAAGTAAGCGAAGGAAGCTCAAGTCTTCGGAACCCGACAGGCGCTCGCAACCCCGGTTGTGGAGCGCCTGCTTCTTTATCAAGGAAGTTTTTAACAACCGCATTACTCCTCGCTCTGGCCGGAATGACGGAAGTTGATTCCGGCGTCAATCTGAAACTCCCGATCAGATAACAACTGTAGAAGGAGAGTGAATCGTGTCTGAAAAAGTGAAATCCGTGCCGGACGGCTGCCACAGCCTGACGCCCTACTTAATCGTCAACGACGCGGCGCGGGCCATCGAGTTTTACAAGGAAGCGTTCGGCGCGGAGGAGTTGATGCGTTTCGACGGGCCGGACGGGAAGATCGGCCACGCCGAGTTGAAGATCGGCGACTCGATCATGATGCTCTCGGACGAGTGCGAGGAGACGGGCCAGCGCAACCCGCAGACTCTCGGCGGGACGCCGGTGGGCCTGATGCTCTACGTCGAGGACGTGGATACGGTGGTGGGCCGCGCGGTCTCGGCGGGCGCGAAGCTGGTGAGGCCGGTCGCGGATCAGTTCTACGGCGACCGGATGGGTGGAGTGGAAGACCCCTTCGGACATTCGTGGTATGTCGCCACGCACGTCGAGGACGTGACGCCCGAAGAGTTGCAGCGCCGCGTGGAGGCGCTGCATCAGGTCAGCGCGTGAAGCATGACGCGTGAGACGGGGAGGCGGCTCGCAGTTGACGGGCCGCCTCTTTCCGTCCACGGCGAATCGAAACGAGCAGGGGAAAATCGGTCTTGAAGTTCAGCACGATTTACGGCGTTGATTTCAGCGTGGCGAGGCTCGCGGGCCGGAACATCTGGGGTGGCGCGTCCCGAACGCGCGGGGCGTGGGCGCGCGAATAAGTGTGAAACGTCCCGCCGTGGCGGGTATAATCAAAGTCGAAGAAATTGTCGGCAGCATCCTGCCTCTTGAGGTCTGTATGAGCGTACAATTTATTTTAAGCGAGTATCTGGATAAGGCGATGGAGCGGGCCGAGTATGACAAGCTGGAGGACGGTTCTTACTCCGGTCGCATTCCGCCGTGTCAGGGAGTCATCTCTTTCGGCGCGACGCTCAGAGAATGCGAAGCCGAATTGCGCTCCGCACTGGAAGATTGGGTATGGCTGGGGTTGAGGCTCGGACACGCGCTGCCGGTTGTTGATGGCATAGACCTGAACAAGGAGCCCGCGTATGAGTCGCTGGAGTCCGTGTAGGCGGGGCGATTTCATTAAGCGTCTTCGTCTGCTCGGCTTCGAGGGGCTGTACTCAGGGGCGAAACATCAATTTATGATTTACGGCCACCACCGCCTCACGATCCCGTCAAATTCGGACTACTCAGTGCCGCAACTACGAATGATGCTGCGAGAAGTCGAAGTCATAATCGGGCGACCGATTACGCCTGACGAGTGGAATAATCTGACCTGAGCAGGTCATCTCTTTTAGTCAGACCAAGAAGTGAAACGTCCCGTCGTGGCGGGTATAATTGAGTCGTGGATACGGAGAAGCTGCCGCCGACATTTAAGGGGAGACAGTATGAGATTCGCGCTCTGGGGTTGCGCGATTTCGCGGGGCTGCGCCGGGACGACGAGCCGCTCGACCCTTTTGAGTTGGCGTACTTTGCGAAGCTGCTGGTGGTGGACTTCGAGCAGATCGGCGGGCTTTCGGAGGAGGCGCGCGAGCACCTTCTGGGGGCGGGGATGAACGACTGGTCGGGCGGGACTTGTTCGCGGCCTCTGCCGAACGGCTGGCGGGTGGTCATCCTCAACCCGAAGCACGGGCGCGCGCGCAACAACGCGACGTTGATGGAGGAGGTCTGCCACGTCTTCCTCGGCCACAAGGCGAACCGGCTCTCCATCGTGGCGCAGAACAAGCAGGGGAAGACGGTCGCGCGCGACTACAACGAGGCAGACGAGGAGGCGGCCTACGCCGTGGGCGCGTCGGCGCTCGTCCCGTTCGCGGGGCTGCGGCAGTTGATGAGGCAGGGGAGGACTTCCATCGAGATCGCGCGCCACTTCAACGTCAGCCGCGAGCTGGTCGAGTACCGGCTGAAGGTCTGTCGCCTCTGGGCCGAGTACCGCGAGCGCCACCCGGAAGAGGACGCCGCGCGGCTCGCGCGCCGCAACGGTTTTCTGAAAGCCGCCGGAGCGCGGACGCAAAGTTAATCAAACTTCATTGACGAAAGACGAAGGGCGCGGCTGTCAACGTTGACAGCCGCGCCCTTCAACTTGTCGCCGGTACTTCTCTCGCCGAGAGGCGAATCTGACTCTCTTACTGTTGCGCCTGCGCGCGGCCCGACTGGATGAGGCGCTGGCGGGCGGTGTTGCCGGGGACAGCGATGTGTGTGGCCGGGTCGTACTCCTTGCCGACGGCGGGGCTGCCTTGCGGCACCCAGATTTCGACGCGCGTGGAGCTATAGCCGCTCGGCAGGTAACGGACGTAGTAGCCGTCGGGGTGCAGAGACCAGCGGCCCGAAGGCACTTCGCGGCTGCCCTCGCCCAGAGGGGCCGCCCCGGAAAGAACGGCGACCCGCTCCATCTCCGCGAAGGAAGTCCCCGGCGTCGTCAACATCTGCCGGAGCTGCGCTTCGGCCTGCGCGATCTGACGAAGCGGTTCGGGGACGCCGCCGAGCGCGTCCGTCAGCGCGTTGCCTGAGAGCACGTCGAGCGCGTTGCGGTTGAGCGAGGCGAGCTGGCGCGGCGTGAGCAGTTGCGAGGCCGTGGCCTTGATGTCGCCCTGCAAGTCCTCGAACTTGGCGCGCGCGATGATGGCCCATAGGAGTTGCTGAATCTTCTGCTGCGGGATTTCGGGGCGGTTGACCGAGTTGCGGACGATGGTCATCACGGCGTCTTCCGCCGGGCCTTTCGGCGGCGCGAAGAGATAGCCGTCGCCGCCGCCGGGGCCGTGCGTCCCGGCCTTGAGGCAGTAGCTCTGCGTCTGCATCTCGTATGCGCCCGGCTGGAGGACGAAGCCGCCGTTCGGCGTCCGCTGGAGCGTCATCAAGGATCGCTTCGCCTCGCGCGGCGTGAAGTTATCCTTCGACGCGTCGCCCCACTTGGCGTCGGGCAGGCTCGTCGTAATCGGCTCCTTGCCGCCGAGCAGGTTCGGCGTCTTCTTCTTCAGCTTGTCGCCGAGCCCGCCGAGGCCACCCAACTGCGCCGCAGCGCTCCCGGCTAAAGTCAACAAAAGTACCGCGAAAGAGGCGAGCATGAAGGCCCGTCTCGTGGCTGAAAATCTCATCCGTGTATCTCTCCGTGTAAGAAAAAAATCCAACCGTTTATCGTAGCTTCCCGCGCACGCGGCGGGCAAGAGGGCGCGCGCCGTCCCCTCGGAACGAGCGAAGGGACGGCGCGGGCAGAGTCTTTGATGCGCGCGGGCTCCGTGCCGCTTGCTCTTCCATTTTGGGCGGCCTTCGTTTAGTTTCAGGCGCATGAGTCGAGAGGGCGAGAAGGCGCTCCAGCGCTGGCTCGGTTTGCGCGACGAGATCAAGCGACGCATTGATTACCGCTCCTTCTACCTTCGCTACTGTCCGGAGGCGCGGCAGACGGGCGCGCGCCTCCACGCGCTCTGCCCCATCCCCGCGCACGCGCACAGCGGGAAGGGACATCCGAGCCTCTCCGTTGATCTCCAACAGGGACTCTTTAACTGCTTCTCGCGCGGCGAGGGCGGCGACGCCTTCACCTTCTACGAGCTGATGCACGGCGTCACGTTCGCGCGCGCGGTGAGGGAGCTGGCGCGCGAGCTGGGGCTCGACGGGCGCAAGGGGCGGCGCCCCTCGCTCGCCGCCGTCTCCGCGCCCGACGCCTCCGAAGCCGAAGGCGAG
>DASTQX010000583.1:0-7420 GCA_035761505.1 Pyrinomonadaceae bacterium | reverse complement strand
AAGAGCGCGTGCTTCGGGTCGGTGTCGGCGAGCATCCCAAGCAGCATTTGCGTGTAAGAAGAGACGCCCGTCAAAGGCGTGTTGATCTCGTGCGCGACGCCCGCCGCGAGGAGGCCGATGGATGAAAGCTTCTCGCGTTGTTGAAGCTGCTCTTCGAGGCGCACGCGCGAGGTCACGTCCTCCATGACGACGAGCGCGCCGGTGTGCACGTCCGAGTCGGCGCGCTTGAGGGGCGCGAGCGCGACGTTGAGGATGAGCGGGCGGTTCGAGCGCGTCGCCGTGTGCAGCTTGTAGATGTTGCGCAACTCGCCCAGAGCCCAGCCCGCGCTCCCCAGCGCCTGACGGAGCGACTCGGCGAAGTCCTCGGCGAAGAGGTCTTCGACGTGCGCGCCCGTCGCCTCGTCGCGGCTCAGGCCGAGCATCTCTTCGAGCGCCGTGTTGCAGGCCGTCACCCGCCCCTCGGTATCCACGGCGAGCAGCCCGACGTTGATGGACTCGACGATGGACTCGTTGAACTCCTTCAACAACTCAAGCTCGGCGGCCCGCTCGGTCTGCTCCTGATAGAGCAGGCTGTTCTCGATGGCGACGGCGACGTAGCCCGAAACGGTGCGCAGGATTTCGAGGTCTTCCGAGGAGAGAAGCGCGCCGCCCGTCGAGCGCCCCAAGCCGATGACGGCCACCATCCGCCCGCGCACGACGCACGGCACGTAGTAGTGGAGCGAGCGGCGGACGAACCCGTTCGACGCGTGCGGGAGGTCTAAACCGTCGGCGCGCACGATGCCGTCGTCGGCGGAGCGCGCGCGGATCATCTCGCGGAAGTCGGGCGGGACGAGCACTTCGCTCGACAGCCCGACGGTGCGCGCCACGCGGTAGCCAGCCGCCGCGCGTCCGTCCTCGATGAAGATGGCGATGCGCTCGACGCCGAGGACTTGTTGGAGGCGGCTCACCAGCGCGTCGAGGAGCGGTTCGAGCGAGGTCGTTGCCGAGAGCGTGCGCCCGAAGTCGAGCAGGCCGTTGCGCAGGTCGTAGCGCTCGCCGTAGAAGAAGCGGTCGGTGCGCTCCTGCAAGAAGTTCTTGAGCGGCGCGGCGAGCATCGTGATGACCGCCATCGCCGCGATCATAATCATCCCGGCGGTCGTTCCCATCCCCGGCATCAGCACCGCGCTCCCGAACGCCGAGAGCACCGTCAAATACACGACCGCGCCGATCATCACGGCGATGGTCAGCGTCGTCAGCGCATAGACGGCGGTGCGCCGCACCACCATATCCACGTCCATCAGCCGGTAGCGGACGACCGAGTTGCCGAAGGTCAAAGGGATCAGGACGAGCGGCAGGATGGCCGCGTCGGTCAGCCACGCCTGCGTCGCGGCGGGGAAGAGGAAGTCGGGCAACCCCTTGCCGAAGACGTACCCGGCGGCGTAGAGCAGCGTGAACGGCGTGATGGCTAAGGCCGAGCCCCACACGACCCACTTGAGTTGCTGCCGCACGATGGCCGAGTCGCTCTTGACGAACCGGCGGACGAGGATGAACGCGCCCAACGAGAGCGCCACCGAGAGCAAGGCGACCTGCGTAATCGAGAGCCGCGTGATGAAGTCTTCGGGGAGCCGGAGGTAGAGCGCGTAGAGCGGGTCGTAGATGGACGCCGGGAGAAAGTTCTGGAGGTAAGTGACGAAGTCGAAGAAGGCCGTCAGCAGGACGAGCGCCGCCGCGGGCGCGTACAAGAGCCCGACCATCCAGCGCCGCCGCTCCGAGAAGCGGTAGCGCACCGGGTAGATGGCGCAGAAGTGCAGGAAGAGCGGCGCGAAGAGCAGCATCGCGGCGTTGTCTAAAAACTCGACCGCGAGGTCGAGGTCTTTCAGCTCGCCGTAGGACTTGTAGAAGTGGAAGACGAAGGCCGCCAGACAGAGCCCCGTGAAGTGGAGCACGTAGGGCACGCGCTCGCCCTGCTTGAAGAGGACGAAGAGCCCGACGAGGAGGTAAATGATGCCGACGAAGTTGACGTAGAGGTCGCGCGTCGTGACGGCCTGCGAGGGCGACAAGCCTTCGAGGTAGATGTTGTAGTAGCGCGTCTCCTCCGGGTTCGAGGGGCGCTCGATGAAGTAGCGGAGGCGTCCGCCGACGCCCGCCTCGTCGAGAAAGACCTGCACGTCGGGGGTCGAGACGACCTCGTCGTTCGTCCGCTCGTCGAGGCTGATGGCGATGAGCCGGTCGCCCGGCATGATGCCGAAGACGCCTTTGCGGCCCGCCGCCGAGTCCGGGTCAATCGAGTCGGCGATGATGCCGCGCGGCGTCTGCACCCAGTACACGCCGTCGGTCGGCGGCGGGGTGTGCGTCAGGCGCTGCGCGAAGTTGAGCGTCCCGGCGGCGACGAGGAGGCCCGCCGCGATTAGCAGCGTCCACGCCCTCGTTGTCAGTCCGGAACTTTTCATCAGCTTTTCGGATGGAACTTGGAAAATTCGGAAGGCCCGCCCCGGCTCCGGCCCCGCCCGTCGGCCTTCTGGCCGGAAGACCGCTTAAATCGAAACTTATGAGGCAAGCAGTATTCCAGTTTATTAAGCGACGAGCCCGCCGCCGAAGGCCACTCGCCGCTCCTTCGCGGACGGCAGCCGAAGCGCCCCCGCTTCGTCCACGACGCGCGGCCCGACCCCTTTCAGACTCAACGACTTGAGTCAGCCGCGCACTCGACTTTAATCCACTTTTTTGAATTTTCTCCGAACTTTCGGAGAAATCGTTGAGGCGCGAGGCTCTCGAAAAGCCTTCTCCGGTCGGGGCGGCGCGGGACTTAACTTTCGGGCGGCTCGCTTGATCCTTGCCCGGTCGGACGTTCGGCGGACGCGGGCGGCAGGGAGCTTTTAGAGTTTCAAGAGTTCAGAACCTGACCGAGATGCCGCCGCGCACGGTGCGGCGCAGCGTGCCGAGCGAAAACACGTTCTCGCCGTCCTCGACGCCGGTCAAAGTGTCGAGGAGGTTGCGCGCGTCGAGCGTCGCCTGCGCGCGCAAGGGGAGGCCGAAGTTCGGCAGCTCGTGTGTCACGAGGATGCTCAGGCTTGGGTCATAGACGGCCAGCCGCCCGTCGAACGGGTCAATGGCGAAGACGGCGGCGCGCGGCGAGAACCGGAGCACCGTCCGCACGGTCGTCGCGTCGCCGACGCTCGCGTCGAGCTGCGCCGAGGCGGTCTGGAAGAAGTCGCTGTGGAAGAGCTGTTCGGGCGAAGTAATCCCTTCGGGCGAGAGCTGCTGGCCGCGCCCGAAGGCGTAACCGGCGGAAGCCTTGAGATGCTGGCTGATGCGCCGCGTATAGACGACGCGCAGGCCGCGCGCCCCGCCCTGCTGGTTGGCGATGCTCAGGAGCGCCGCGTTGCCGGACTCCGACATCGCGTTGAGCGGCATGCTCAACAGACCGACGCCGCGCCCTTCGACCGTGTCGAAGAAGGCCGTCGCCTCGACGCTCGAAGCGCCGTCGAGAACGCGCTCGACGCCGAACTCAAGGCGGTGGCTGCGCTCAAGCACGGCCTGACCGTCCACGAGCGCCACGGCCTGACCCGCCTGCTCCCGGAAGAGGACGGGAACGTCCTCGGCCATCTCCAAGCCGGAGAGCCGGACGCTCGTGTCCGCCGTGCCCGGCGCGAAGGAGGCGCGCAGACGCGTCCGCGCGTCCGCGTCGAAGGAGACGCCGAAGCGCGGGCTCAGGGAGTCCGCGCCGCCCGCCGCGCCCGTGAAGCGCGAGTAGTCTAATCCGAGCACTAAGACGATGCCGTCGCGCACGACCCACTCGTCCACGGCGCGCACGGAGAACTGACCGAGCTTCTCCGCGCCGAAGCTCTTGGAACTCTGCGGCGAGAGCGGAATCAGCGCGCCGCCGACCGTGGCGCTCAGGCGGTGGCGAGTCCCGGCGCGCAGCCGCGCCGTCGCCTCCAAGCGCTCGAACTCGCCCAACTGACCGGAGAAGACCATGTCGAGCTGGCGGTTGACCGGCGTCGCCAGCGCGAAGTTGATGCCGCCGTAACTCCCCTGACCGGGGCTCGACGAGGAGGCGTAGAAAGTCTCGACGAACCCTTGTACGCGCGTCCTTCCGGCGCGGTGTTCTTCGACGGCGACCTCGCCGCCCTCCGAAACTTCAAGACCTTCGGAGGTTTCGGCGTTGCCGTCGTTGTTCAAGTTCTCGGCGCTCTCGGCGCTCTCCGCCGCCTCGCCGATGACGATTTCCTCGTCGCCTTCTCCGGCGTGGAAGACGGAGCGGCGCGACTGAGAGGCGCGGATGCGGAACTTGGGGTCGTTGCGGTCGGCGCGGCGTTCGGGCACGGTGCGCCCCTCGCCCGCGGGTTGGAGGTTGAAGCGGTAAACGAGTTCGGTCGAAGAACTAATCTGGACGGAGGAGAAGGTGGCCGGGGTGAATCCTTCGGCCAGAGCGCGCAGTAGGTAGCGGCCCGGCGTGACGCGCGCCGAGAAAGTGCCGTCGGCGGCGCTCTTGGTCTCGCGCACGACCTCGTTGAGTCCGTCGCGCAGAACCTTGACGAGCGCCCCGGCCACGGGCTTGCCACGGCTGTCGAGCACCGTCCCGCTGATGACGCCGAAGCTGGTGCGCCGCGAGCCCGCGCCGTCGCCCGTCGTCGCAAACGCGAGGGGCACGCCCGCCCCGCAGAGCGTAAACGCCGCGAGCAGGACGAAGCAGTTCCGCCAGTAAGTTTTTCTCATTGCGGCAAAACCTCCGGGCCGCCCCCCTCTCGGAAGCGGCCACGCCGAGGGCTTCGGAAAAGCTGAACCCTTCTCTTCACTGTGTCCGGGGCGTCCGTGCGAGGGTCGTAAAGCGCTCTCTTCGCGCGCTCTCCGAGAACCGGCGTCAAACGTGTGACGCGTCGGGAGTATTCAAAGGTGTCCGACCCGCATCCGAGCGGAGATGGCATTTTCCGTCAAGCGCGCGAACAGTGTCAAGTTGACTTTGGCCCCGGTGTGCTGCTTCGATGCGCCCCGGAGGCGCGTTGGTTTGCCCGGCGCTTTTGCGGCGTGCTAGGATGCCGGGTGCTGCAAAAAAGTCTTACGCCCCGGCCTGAGGGTTTTTCCACAGAAGCTTTTCCGAACATGGCTGAAGAGGTCAAGGTCACGAGGTTTCCGAGCGGTCTGACCGTTCTGACCGAACGGATGCCGTCTTTGCGCTCGGCGACCGTCGGCGTCTGGGTCAGGCGCGGCTCTCGCCACGAGACGCCGGAAGTCAACGGCATCTGCCACTTCATCGAGCACGCCGTCTTCAAAGGGACGGAGCGGCGCACGGCGCTCGACATCGCCGTCGAGAGCGACCGCCTCGGTGGTCACTTCGACGCCTACACGACGCACGAGCAGACGGGCTTCGCCCTCAAGGTCGTGGACACGGCGCTCCCGGCGGCCTTCGACCTCCTCTCGGACATGCTCGCCCGGCCCCGCTTCGACGAAGAAGAGCTGCGCCGTGAGCAGCGCGTCATCATCGAAGAGATGAAGATGGTCGAGGACACGCCGGACGAACTCCTGACCGAACTCTTCAGCGCCGCCTACTTCCCCGGACACCCTCTGGGATGGCCCATCGAGGGCACGACCGAGACGGTCTCGTCCTTCGGCCACGACCGCACCGCCGCCTTCCACGCCACGGCCTACGCGCCGCGCAACCTCGTCATCGCCGCCGCCGGGAACGTCTCGCACGAGCAATTAGTCGAACTGGCCGCGCAAGCCTTCGAGGTGAAGGCTCCCGACGCCGCTTCCGTCCTTGACGAAGGCGACGGTGAGCCGCCTCAACATGCCGCGCCGATTCTCATCCAGCGCAAGCGCGAGCTTGAGCAGGCGCATCTCATCCTCGCTTCGCCGTGGCCCTCTTCGCGCCACGCCGACCGCTACGCGGCGAGCCTGCTCGGCTCGATTATCGGCGGCGGGACTTCCTCTCGGCTCTGGCAGCAGGTGCGCGAAGAGCGCGGCCTCGCTTATTCGGTCGGGGCCGCCGGGAGCCACTTCACCGACGCGGGCCTCTTCCAAATCTACGCGGGCACTTCGCCCGAACAACTGGACGAAGTGCTCGACCTCTCGCTCGCCGAGTTGCGCCGCGCGCGGCGCGAGCCCGTGGGCGAGGATGAGTTGCGGCTCGTTAAGGATCAGGCAATCGCCTCGATTCTACTTGGGCTCGAATCCACGAGCGCGCGGGCCGGGGCTTTAGCGCGGCAGGAGATCGTCCACGGGCGACGCATCCCGCCCGACGAAATCATCGCGCGCATCGAGGCCGTGACGCCCGAAGACCTTCTCCGCCTCGCGCAGGAACACTTCCGGACTGAAGCCATCGCCCTCGGCGCGCTCGGCAACCTCAACGGCTTCAAAGTTGACCGTGCGCGGCTGGAAGTCTGAAAAGCCGTGAGCCGCAAACCGTGACCGTTGACGGGAGAAAGACAGTCCTTGACTCGTCATTCGTCGCCCGTCGTTAAGTTCGCCGGCGGCACGGTCTGGCGCGCGGACGAGGAAGAGAAAAAGCTTTGAATCGCCAAGCGTCAATCGTCAAGAGATAAGAAGCTGTTTTGACGATTCACGATTGACGGCTTTCGTCTGATGAGAGTAACGGTTCTGGGCAGCGGTTCGACGGGGAACGCCGTGCTGATTTGCGCGGGGCGGACGCGCGTTCTGGTGGACGCGGGCTTGAGCGCGAAAGAGACGGCGCGAAGGCTCGCGCTCGTCGGCGAGGACGTGACGCGGCTCGACGGCGTGATTATCACGCACGAGCACGGCGACCACGCGGGCGGGTTGCGCGTGCTCCTGAAGAGCCTCGAATGTCCGGTCTATATCTCCGGCGCGACACGCGACGCCTACATCCGCGAGCGCGTCTACGGCTCCTCGGCCTCGGAAGAGCCGCGCAAGCGCGCCGAGGCTCTGCGCGACCGCACCGAGGAGATTTCTTCCAGTCAGGACTTCCGCATCGGCGAGATAGACTTTCACCCCTTCACCGTCCCGCACGACGCCGCCGACAACTTCGGCTTCACGGCCCGCCACGAAGGCGTCTGCGTTGCGACGCTGATGGACTTCGGCTGCATCACCACGCTCGTCGCCGAACACTTGAAGGGCTGCGCGGCCATCGTCATCGAGTCGAACCACAGCCGCGACATGCTCAAGGCGTGTGACGTGTACCCTTGGGAGCTGAAGCAGCGCATCCTTTCGCGCACCGGCCACCTCTCGAACGAGGACGTGGCCGTCTGGCTGCGCGAAGGCTTCGACGGCTCGGCGGAGCACATCATCCTCGCGCACCTCTCGCAACGCGCCAACAACCCGCACCTCGCCAAGCTCACCGCCGAAGTCGCGCTTCAGGAGCGCGGCTCGCTCTTCCATTCCGCCGCCAAAGTCACGCTCTCGCACCCCAAAGAGCCGACGCCGTGGATCGAGCTATGAGAAGAAGAGAGGCGAGAGACTTGAGGCTTGA
>DASTQX010000582.1:0-1390 GCA_035761505.1 Pyrinomonadaceae bacterium | reverse complement strand
CGAAGTTATAGGAGAGCCTGCCGGTGACTTTGACGGGCTTGCCGGAAAGGAGCGTCGGGCTGAAGACCGCCACGCGCGCCGCCTCCTCAGCCGCCCCGCGCAGGAGCGGGTGACCGCTGACGGCCTCTGCCGCGATGACTTGGCCGTTCTCGTCCACGGTGACACGCACCGTGACCGCGCCTTGCGCCCGCGCGCTCCGCGCAATCGCCGGATAGGCGGGCGGGGGCGCGCTGATGGCCTTGCCCCCCAAGTCTTGAGCCCTGACCGCGCCGCCGCCTCTTGCTTCGCCCGCGCCGCTTCCCGCACCGGCACCGCCGCCGCTGCCGCTGCCGCTTCCCGCGCCGACGCCTTGACCCGTCCCGCGCCCTCCGCCCATCTCAAACACGACTGTCGCCTGCGCGTCGCCCGCCGCGCCGGAGCCCTGCGCCATCGGCTGCGGTATTCTGCGCAGCGACGTGCCGCCCGGAAGAGGCGGAGGAGGAGGCGGCGGCGGGTGCGGGACGCGCGGGAGCATGCCCCACGCGCTCCCGTCGGCGTAGGTCGCCCACACGACCCTGACGCTCACGTCCGCGAACGTACCCGGCATGAGCATGTTCCGGCGGTTCCACTCGGAGCGGAAGGTCTGCGCCTCGCCCGGCTTCAAGTCGGCGACGTAGCCCATGATGACGTGGACTTGGCCTTCCTTCGCAAAGCCGATGCCGACCTCTTTGATGGCCTTGCCGGAGACGTTCGTCACCGAGACGGTCGGCAGCGTGATCAGAAATTCCGACTTCTCTTCGTCGAGATAATCCGCGCCCTCGTCGGTCGCCTGCCGCAGTTGGGCGCGCGTAATCATCTTGAGCTTCGCGTCCGTGATGACGAGCGGCGAGTCTGCCGCCTGCTCGAAGTAGATGACCGACTCCGGCGCGTCCAGAATCTCCTGCGTCGCCGGGCGGCCCTCGCCCGCCTGCGTGCGCGCCAAAGAGCGCACCTTCATCCGCTCGCCTTGCCCTTCCGCCGACGGCCTCCGCACCCGCGTCCGCGAGGCGTCCTGCGCCGCCGCCGCGCCGCCGCGCAGGTGGCTCAGCAGCCCCGCGCCTGCCGTGAAGGCGAGCGCCAAAGTCGCCGCCCCCACGGGCAGCGCGCGCTGCCAGCGAGTCGCCTTCGGGTTCTTTTGTTCGTGCATGATCTTCTCAATCCTCCTTCGCAGATTCGACCCCGCAGCCGCGCCCGACACCCCGGCCACCTTCCAGCCGAAGCAGAAGCGCACGACCTTCAAAATGCTCGACGCGTAAGAGCCGCGCTCGCCGCCGACCTCCAAGACCCGCTCGTCGCACGCCTGCTCGCGCTCGGCCAGAAGGCGTCGGCTCACGAACCAGACGAGCGGATGGAACCAGAAGAGGCACGAGAG
>DASTQX010000581.1:0-8775 GCA_035761505.1 Pyrinomonadaceae bacterium | reverse complement strand
CGCTCGCCGCCGCCGGAGTCTGGTCGGACTTCGGGACGGGCGGCGTGACGGGCTGCGCCGCCGCCGTCGAAGCCGAAAGCAGCACGCCTTCGGCCTGCGGGCGGTAGGCGCGACGCGCGCGGATGGATTGCATGAAGGGCTCGAACTCCTTCGCCTCCCAAATCTCGCTCACGCCGGAGATGCGCCGCGCCTCCTCGGCGCTGTACATGTGGCCCGTCCAAGTCTCGGCGGCGGGATTGCGGCGCGGGAGGAACAAGACCTCCTTCATCGAGGCGTTGCCGGGCACGAGCACAAGCGTCGCGCCGCGCTGCTTGAGGTGCGTCAGGTAAAAGAGGTTGTTCTCTTGCCGGAACTCGTAGCTCACGTCGTTGGTATAGACGCGCGGCTCGCCGCTAAAGAGGACGAGGATGGACTTCGGCCCGATCTTCTCGGCGACGCGCGCGCGCCGCGCGGCCAACTCCGTCACGCGCTCGGCGTCGCTGAAGACCGGGGCCGCCGGAGCGACACGAATCGAAGGCGGCTCGTTCGGATTCGACGCCCGCCCCGGCTGGACGAAGCCGCCGACCGCGCTCAAAGAGAGCACCACGGCGACGAACATCAAGCGCATTTTGCTGAGATTGATTTTTTTCAAAACGACTTTACTCCTTACTTTTCGTCTCAAAGTTCGCGGCGAGCGCGGTCTATATTTTAGCACTCAATATCCGACAGGCTCGCCGAAGTTGCGCGGGTCGCTCGCGCCGAGCCGCACTCCGGTCTGCTCCTCTATCATAATCCCCTGCGCGTCGCCCATGTAACGCGGCCTCGCCGTCACC
Organism: Pyrinomonadaceae bacterium; assembly: GCA_035761505.1. Lineage (GTDB taxonomy): Bacteria > Acidobacteriota > Blastocatellia > Pyrinomonadales > Pyrinomonadaceae > JAIVJM01. The sequence continues at coordinate 7,963 of DASTQX010000581.1, read as the reverse complement.
TGATGGCCGCGACCGGTCAGCGCGCGCGAAGTGTCGGCGGACATCCCGAAGGGCTCATAGACGATCTCGTCCGGCAGCCATTGATGATGGATGCGCGGCGCGTCAATCGCCTGCTGGATGTTCATGTCGAAGTCCACGACGTTGCTGATGACCTGAAGGACGGTGTTGATGATGGTCGGGCCGCCCGGTGTGCCGACGGCGAACCAGAGCGAGCCGTCCTTACGCAGGACGAAAGTCGGCGTCATCGCCGAGAGCGGTCGCTTGCGCGCCGCCACGGCGTTGTTCTCGCCCTGAATCAGCCCGTAAAGATTCGGCGTGCCGGGCTTGGCCGCGAAGTCGTCCATCTCGTTGTTGAGCAAAACGCCCGTCCCGCGCGCCACGACCTTCGAGCCGAAACTGTCGTTCAAAGTGTAAGTGTTCGAGACGGCGTTGCCCGCCGCATCTACGACCGTAAAGTGCGTCGTCTCTTCGGACTCGGCCCCGGCGGGGCGGCCCGCTTTCACCTCCGCGCTCGTCGAGGCGCGATCCATGCGAATCCCGCGTCGCAGCCGCTCGGCGTATGCTTTATCAATCAGCCCCGCGACCGGCACTTTCACGAAATCGGCGTCGCCCATGTACTCGGCGCGGTCGGCGAAGGCGCGGCGCATCGCCTCGGTCATCAAGTGATACCGCTCCGAGGAAGACCAGCCGAGATTGCGAAGGTCGAAGCCTTCGAGGATGTTGAGCATCTCGATGAGCACCGCGCCGCCCGACGAAGGCGGCGGCATCGAAATCACCTCAAAGCCTCGGTACGTCGTCCGCAAAGGCACGCGCTCCTTCGCCACATAGTTCTTCATGTCCTCCAACGTAATCAGCCCGCCGTTCCGCCGCATGTCCTCGGCGATGAGCCGCGCCGTTCTTCCTTCGTAAAACTCGCGCGGCCCTTGTCGCTGCATCCGCGCGAAGGTCGCGGCCAACTCCGGCTGACGCCAGACTTCTCCCTCTTCATAAAACGCGCCGTTCTTGAGAAGGATTTTCTTCGTGTCGGGGTAGAGCGCAAGCCGCTCGTTGTTGCGCAGGGAGCGCGCGAGGCCGAAGGGCATGGGAAAGCCTTCAGCCGCGAGCCGACGCGCGGGCTCGACCAACTGCGCCCAAGTGAATTTACCGGAGCCGTACTTCTTCAACGCCAACTCCATCCCGGCCACCGTCCCCGGCACGCCGGAGGCCCGGTAGCCGAGCGTCGAAGAGCCTTCGCCTTCGATCAAGTTGCCCCGCGCGTCCAGATAGACGTTGCGGTGCGCCGCCGCCGGGGCCATCTCGCGGTAGTCAATCGCGGTCGTGCGCCCGTCGCGCAGGCGAATCATCATGAAGCCGCCGCCGCCGAGGTTGCCCGCCGCCGGATACGTCACCGCCAGAGCGAGAGCGACCGCGACGGCTGCGTCCACGGCGTTGCCCCCGCGCCGCAGAACGTCCACGCCCGCCTGCGAAGCGAGCTTGCTCGTCGAGGCGACCATCCCGCGCTTCGCCCGTACCGGCTCGCGCGAAGCGGCGGCGACCGTGTACCGCGCGCCGCCTTCGAGCAGCGGCGACAGAGGCCCGAAGACGAAAAGCCCTGCGATGATAACTTTGAAGATTAAATGTGTTGCCTTCATCGAAAAGAGAGTCCTTTCGCACTCGCGCCGCGACTCCGCTCAAACAACGGCGGGCTTCGTCAAACTTCGAGCAAGATTCGCCGCCCGTCTTCGAGTGCTTTGCTGTTCCGGACGTGCTCGATTTCCACCAACGTTGCTTACAACGAAGCGACGAGCGCGGCGAGCAGCGCGCCTCGACGCGCGACGCTCTCGGCCCTGATGTGTTCGTGCGTGGCGTGCGCGCCGTCGCCCTCGACGCCGAGCCCGTCGAGCACCGCCGCGCCGCAGGCGGCGGCGAAGTTCCCGTCCGAAGCCCCGCCGACGCTCGCCTCGCCCAACTCGAAGCCGAGCAGAGAGGCGGCGGCGCGCGCGCGCTCGTACAAAGCGACGACCGGCGGCGTGCGCTCCAAAGGCGGGCGGTTGATGCCGCCCGTCACGGAGAGCCGGGCGCGCGTGTCGAAGGGCACGGAACTCTTGATCTCACGTTCGAGCCTTCGCGCCTCGGCGAGCGTGCCGAAGCGCACGTCAATCTCGGCGCGCGCCTCCGCCGCGACGACGTTCGAGCGCGTCCCGCCGCAGACCACGCCGACGTTGACGGTCGTCCCCAACTCCGCGTCGCCGAGCGAGTGCAGCCGCTCGATCTGCCGCGCGATTTCGAGCACCGCGCTCACGCCCTTCTCCGGGTCGAGCCCCGCGTGCGCCGCGCGCCCCTCGGCTCGCAGCGAAAAGAGCCCCGTCCCTTTGCGCTTCGTCTTCGCGCTCCCGTCGGGCGCGGGCGGCTCAAGCACCAGCACGAACTCCGCGCGCCGCGCCTCCTCTTCGACGAGCGCGCGACCGCTCGCGCTCCCCGTCTCCTCGTCGCACGTCAGGAGCAGCACGACCGGGCGACGCGGCCCCGCTTCAAGCGACGCGCACGCGCGCAACGCTTCGAGCGCGACCGCGCAACTGGCCTTCATGTCGAAGACGCCCGGCGCGAAAATCTTTCCTTCCGCCTCGCGCCACGGACGCTCCGCCAGCGAGCCGCGCGCGTGCACGGTGTCGGTGTGCCCCAGGATTAAAAGCGACCGCTCCGCACTCTCTCCGCCGCCGAAAGCGCTCACGCGCAGGTGCTCGCCGTAAGAGTCCGGCGCGGGGATTCGCTCGACGCGCGCCACGCCTTCAATCTCATTCGCCGCGCGCGCGAGCAAGTTCACGACCTCCCTGCTTCCTTCGAGGTCGCCGGAGGGCGACTCCGCTTCGACCAGCGCGCGGGTCAGCGCGAGGATGTCGCCGCGCCTGCCTTCAAAATGCTCAAGCAATCTCGCGGCGCTCTGACGGTTTAACTCGAACGGCATGCGGTTTCGGCTTCGACTTCTGAAAACTCAAATCTCGGATTTGAAGTTTGAACTTTGAACCTTGAACTTTTAACTCAACATCTCTGCCCTCACGGTCAAGGCTTCGACGCGCTCGCGTTTGATTTTGAAGCCGAGGCCGGGGGCTTCGGGGGCGTGAATCGTGCCTTGCTTGGTGACGGTCACGGGCGGCTCGATGATGTCCTCTTCCCAGTAACGCGCGCTCGCCGACACGTCGCCCGGCAGCGTGAAACCTTCGAGCGTCGCCATCGCGATGTTCTGCGCGCGACCGACGCCCGATTCGAGCATCCCTCCGCACCAGACGGGAATCCCGCCTTCGCGGCACACGCGCTCGACCCTGCGCGCCTCGGCATGGCCGCCCACGCGCCCCAGTTTGACGTTGACGATGCGGCACGCGCCCAACTCGATGGCCTTGCGCGCGTCTTCAGCCGAGCGGACGGACTCGTCAAGGCAGACCGGCGTCTTGAGCTGTCTCTGCAAACGCGCGTGGTCTTCGCGGTCGTCGTAAGCGAGAGGCTGCTCGATCATCATCAAGTTGTACTCGTCGAGCGCGCGCAGCATCGGCGCGTCCGCGAGCGTGTAGGCGGAGTTTGCGTCCACCATCAGATTGATGTCGGGGAACTTCTGGTGGACGACTTCGACCACTTCCCTGTCCCAACCCGGCTTGACCTTGATTTTGATGCGCTGGTAGCCGTCGGCCAACTCGCGCTCGATCTTTTCGAGAAGCTGTTCGTGCGAGTCCTGTATGCCGATTGAAACGCCGCACGGAATCTCGGCACGCACGCCGCCCAGATGCTTCCAGAGCGGCACGCCCAGACGCGTCGCTTCCAAATCCCAGCACGCGGTCTCAATCGCCGCCTTCGCCATCCGGTTGCCGCGCACGCGCTGCAAAAGGTCGCCGACCTCGGCGGCAGACTCGACTTCCCGGCCCAGCGTCATCGGCGCGAGAAATCCTCTGGTGACTTCCCACGCGCCGTCAATCCACTCCTCGCTGTAAAACGGGCCTTCGCCCGCCGTGCACTCGCCCCAGCCCTCGGCCCCTTCGCGGTCTTCGACGCGCACGAGCAGGATGCGGCGCTCGATGGTGCGCCCGAAACTGGTCTCGAAAAAGTGCACGAGGCGCAAACGTATCTCGCGCATCTCGATCCGAACGATTTCCATTTAGACAAAGACTCCGGGCCGTGGAAGATGCGCTGATATTACAGCGAGTCGGCGGCGAACTCAAAAGAGGCGAGCAGGCGAAGCAGCACGCCGATGGAATCAACGCCCAAAAGTTAAGAGGCGGCCAGTGGCCGCCTCTTAACCTTTCACGTTCCGTCACCTTTACTCGCCGACCTCGGCGGCGGTGAGCGCGGGGCCGAGGTTTTCCGTCGTCGCCGTGTCCTCGCCTTCGAGCGCGGCGCGCATGGTGTGCCATGAGAGGCTCGCGCACTTGACGCGCGCCGGGTAGTCGCGCACGCCGGAGAAGATTTTCAGGCGGCCCAGAGAGTTCGGCTGCGCCTCTTCGTCGAGTTCGCCCGTCACCATCCCGTGGAACTCCTCGAAGAGCCTCTGCGCCTCCTCGCGCGTCTTCCCTTTGAGCGCCTGCGTCATCATGCTGGCCGAAGCCTTCGAGATGGCGCAGCCCGACCCGACGAAGCTCACCTCCCTCACGACGCCCTCGTCCAAACGCAGATAGACGGTCAGTTGGTCGCCGCACAAAGGGTTGAACCCTTCCGCCACGCGGTTCGCGTCCTCCAACTTCTGGAAGTTCCGAGGCTTCTTGTTGTGGTCGAGGATGACCTGCTGGTAAAGCTCGCTCAGTTCGGACATGGTGAATGGTAAATGGTGAATGGTGAATGGTGAATGGCAGTTTCTATTTACCATTCACCGCCTTTCTAGGCGAAAACTTCGATGACCTTTTCGACCGCCGCCGCGAGCCTGTCAACCTCTTCGCGCGTGTTGTAGAAGGCGAAGGAGGCGCGGGCCGTGGCGGGGACGTTGAAGTGTTTCATGACGGGCTGCGCGCAGTGATGTCCGGCGCGGATGGCGATGCCTTCGCGGTCGAGGATCGTACCCACGTCGTGCGGGTGCACGTCTTCGATGACGAAGGCCAAGACGCTCGCCTTCTCGCGCGCCGTGCCGATGATGCGGACGCCCTCGATTTCGCGCAGCCGCTCGGTCGCGTAAGACAACAACTCCTGCTCGTGCGCGTGCGCGGCGCGGCGGTCGAGACTGTTGAGATAATCAATCGCCGCGCCGAGGCCGATTTGCGAGGCGATGGCCGGAGTCCCGGCCTCGAACTTGTCGGGGATGTCGGCGTAAGTGCTCCGCTCGAACGTCACGGTGCGAATCATCGAGCCGCCGCCGTGGTACGGGTTCATCTTCTCCAACAACTCGGCCTTGCCGTAAACGACGCCGCTCCCCGTGGGCGCGAACATCTTGTGGCCGGAGATGACGTAGAAGTCACAGTCCAAGTCCTGCACGTCCACGACCAGATGCGGAGCGCCCTGCGCGCCGTCAACGAGGACGGGCACGCCAAATTTGTGCGCGCGCGCCGTAATCTCCTTGATCGGGTTGATCGTGCCGAGCGCGTTCGAGATGTGGCCGACGGCGACCATCTTCGTGCGCTCGTTGAGCAGCGCGTCGAGTTCGTCCAAGAGCAGTTCGCCCGCGTCGTTCATCGGCAGCACGCGCAGGCGCGCGCCGCGCTCCTCGCAGAGCATCTGCCACGGCACGATGTTCGAGTGATGCTCCATCTCGGAGACGATAATCTCGTCGCCCTCCGAGACGAACTTGCGCCCGTAGGCCGTGGCCACGAGGTTGACGCCCTCGGTGCAGCCGCGCACGAAGACGCACTCGCGGGCCTCGCGCGCGTTGACGAAGCGCCGCACCTTCTCGCGCGCGCCCTCGTAGGCACTCGTCGCGCGCTGGCTCAGGTAATGCACGCCGCGGTGGATGTTCGAGTGCTCCTCGCGCAAGTACTTGCCGCCGCGCTCGATGACGATGCGCGGGACTTGCGCCGAGGCCGCGTTGTCGAGATAGACGAGCGGCTTGCCGTTGACCGTCTGCGAGAGCACGGGGAAATCCTCGCGCACGCGCCGCACGTCCCAGACGGTGGCCGCGTCCGTGGCCGAAACTTCCGTTGTCTTCTCTGTCGCAATCATCTCTTAAACTTCCAGACGCGCGCCGAGGCGGTTGAGAATCGCGCCGTCGAGCCGCGCGCGGATAGAGTCAATGCCGATCTTCTCGACGATCTCTTCGGCGAAGCCGTAGGTCAAAAGGTTCCGCGCCAGCTCCGTGTGCAGGCCGCGGCTGAGGAGGTAGAAAAGCTCCTCCTCTTCCAGTTGCCCGACGGTCGCGCCGTGCGCGCACTTCACGTCGTCGGCGAAGATTTCGAGCTGCGGCTTGGTGTCCACGCGCGCCTCCGGCGAGAGCAGAAGGTTCTTGTTGCTCTGCACGGCGTCGGTCTGCTGCGCGTCCTTGCGGACGAAGACCCTGCCGTTGAAGACCGCGCGCGACTTGCCGTCGAGGATGCCCTTGTAATTCTGGCGGCTCTTGCAGTGCGCCCGGCGGTGGTCAATCAGAGAGTGCGTGTCGGCGTGCTGCCCCGTGCCGACCAGATAGAGGCCGTCAACCGCGCACTCCGCGCCCTCGTTGTCGAGTTCGACTTCGATGCCGTGGCGCGAGAGCTGCGCGCCGAGCGTGATGGTCGTCAGGTCGTAGAAGCCGTCGCGGCCCAACTCGGCGCGCGTCGAGGCGAAGTGAAAGGCACTCGCGCCTTCGTCCTGCACCTTGTAGTGCGTGACGCGCGCCGCGTCGCCGACGAAGACCTGCACGACGGCGTTCGTCATGTAAGTCGGAGCGCCTTCGGCAGCCTCGTAACTTTCGATGACAGTCGCTTCGCTCTCGCGCTCGGCGACGACGACGACGCGCGGGAACGAGGCCGAGCCTTCGCCCGCAGGCGCGGAGAGGAACAGGAGGTGAATCGGCGTCTCGACGCGCACGCCTTTCGGGATGAGGACGAGCGCGCCGCCATCCATGAAGGCCGTGTTGAGCGCGCGGAAGGCGTCCATCTCGTAGTCGGCGCTGCCCGCGAGGTGGCGGCGCAGAAGCGTCTCGTGCTCGCCCGCGAGCGCGTCCCGCAGGTCGCCGACGAACACGCCTTCGGGGAGTTCGAGCGCGGAGAGGTCGGCGCGAAAAGTTCCGTTGACGAAGACGAGTCGGCTCCGCTCCGTTTCACGATAGAGCGAAGTTTCCGAGAGCGCCGCGCCCGCAACTTCACTCGCGCTTGAAGGTCGGAACGTGAGGCGCGCGAGCGGCGCGACGTTCGTGTATTTCCAGTCCTCTTCGTCGGTCGTCGGGAAGCCGAGCTTCTCGAAGCGCTCGAACGCGCCCTCGCGCAGCCGCGCCATCCACGCGGGCTCGCGCTCGCGCGACTCTTCGGCGAACGCCTCGAAAGCCGACCTGTAAGAACTCGTCTCTTGAATTGCCTGTGACATCATGTAATGGCCGTTGGCTCTGTGCTGTGAGCTTCAAATTTCCGGCGGCGCTAGACGCTGACCGCCGTCTGCTGAGCGCTGGCCTCCTCTTTAATCCAGTCGTAACCCTTCTCTTCGAGTTCGAGCGCCAGCTCCTTGCCGCCGGAGCGCACGATGCGGCCCCGGAAGAGAACGTGAACGTGATCGGGGACGATGTAGTTGAGGAGCCTCTGGTAGTGCGTCACAAGGAGAATCGCGTTCTCCTCCGTGCGGAGCTTGTTGACGCCGCCCGCGACGATGCGCAGCGCGTCAATGTCGAGCCCCGAATCGGTCTCGTCGAGCACGGCGAGCTTCGGTTCAAGCACGGCCATCTGAAGAATCTCGTTGCGCTTCTTCTCGCCGCCCGAAAAGCCCTCGTTGACCGAGCGCGACATCAGCCCCGCGTCCATCTCGACGACCTTCGCGCGCTCGGCGAGGAGGTCTTTGAACTCCAGAGGGTCGAGTTCCTCTTCGCCGAGGTGCTTCCGCTTCTCGTTATAGG
>DASTQX010000580.1:0-9781 GCA_035761505.1 Pyrinomonadaceae bacterium | reverse complement strand
GGCCGCGCTCTTCGGGCAGGGCTGCTACGAGCCGGGCGCGGCGAAGAACACCTACGGCACCGGCTCGTTCCTCTTGATGAACACGGGACGCGAGCCCGTCGCGAGCCGCGCGGGGCTCCTGACGACGGTGGCGTGGCAGTTGAAGGACGAGGCGGCGGAGTACGCGCTCGAAGGCTCCATCTTCGTGACGGGCGCGGCCGTGCAGTGGCTCCGCGACGCGAAGATTGAGGCGCGTGAGTTGTGCGCGGTCGGGCTGACGAACCAGCGCGAGACGGTCGTCGCTTGGGAGCGCGGGACGGGCGAGGCGGTCGCGCGCGCCGTCGTGTGGCAGGACAGGCGCACCGCGCCCGACTGTGACGCGCTCAAGGCGCGGGGGCTCGAAAAGATTTTCAGAGAGAAGACCGGGCTCGTGCTCGACCCTTATTTTTCGGGCACGAAGATGCGCTGGCTGCTCGAACACACGCCGGGCCTTCGAGAGCGCGCCGGGCGCGGCGAGGTCGTCTTCGGGACGGTGGACTCGTGGCTCGTCTGGAAGCTGACGGGCGGGCGCGCGCACGCGACCGATGTCTCGAACGCTTCGCGGACGTTGCTCTTCAACATCCACACGCTGAAGTGGGACGAAGAGCTACTCGGCCTGCTCGAAGTGCCGCGCGCGGCTTTGCCGGAAGTGAAACCCTCGGCGCACATCTACGGCGAGACCGACCCTTCGGCGTTCTTCGGGGCGCGGGTTCCGGTCGCGGGCGTCGCGGGCGACCAGCAGGCGGCGCTCTTCGGTCAGGCGTGCTACGACGCAGGGCTGGCGAAGAACACCTACGGCACGGGCTCCTTCCTGCTGATGAACACCGGGCACGAGCCGGTGCAGAGCAAGGAAGGTCTGCTGACGACCATCGCTTGGGGAGTAGAAGACGAGGCGGTCGAGTACGCGCTCGAAGGCTCGATTTTCGTGACGGGCGCGGCGGTGCAGTGGCTCAGAGACGGCTTGAAGGTCATCGAGCGCGCGGACGAGACTGAAGCTCTGGCCGCTTCGCTCCCGTCGAACGAGGGCGTCTTTTTCGTGCCCGCGCTCGCCGGGCTCGGCGCGCCGCACTGGGACGCCTATGCGCGCGGCGCAATCGTCGGCCTCACGCGCGGCACGACGCGCGCACATCTTGCGCGCGCCGCTCTGGAAAGCACCTGCTACCAGACGCGCGACGTGCTCGAAGCGATGGAGCGCGATTCGGGCATCCGTCTCAAAGAGTTGCGCGTGGACGGCGGCGCGGTCGGCAACCGATTCCTGATGCAGTTTCAATCGGACATCTTGGGCGTGCCCATCGTCGTGCCCGAAGTCACGGAGACGACCGCCGCGGGCGCGGCCTACCTCGCGGGGCTCGCCGTCGGCTTCTGGAAAGACCGCGCGGAGATTGCCGCCACGTGGCGAGCCGCGCGCCGCTACGAGCCACGGATGGACGAAGCAGAGCGCGCGCGTCTTCATCGCCGATGGCTCCGCGCCGTGGAGCGGGCGCGCGATTGGGAGCGCGAAGAGGAGTAGTTAAGTGCGGCGCGCGACGAGTTGCGTGTAGCGGGCGACGGCGGCGAAGTCGGTGCGCGCGCCGAGTGTCAGTTCGAAGTCGAGGAGCCGCCGGTAGTCGTCTTCGGTGTTCGAGAGCGAGGCGGGGAGATAGTCGGCGACGACGCGGACGCCGCGCGTGGCGAGGACTTCGAGCCCGGCGTCGAAGGCCAAGGCGCGCAGGGGTTCGGGGCCGAAGAGTTTGGCGGGGCCGCCGTAGAGCGATTCTTTGACGGCGGCGGCGGTCAGGGCGCGGCGCGCGGCGTCGAGGTCTTGGGCTTTGACGGCGGCGCGCAAGGCTTCGCCCGCACGGTTGCGCGCGAGCAGTGAGACGAGCCCTCCGCGTCGCGCGGCGGCGGCGACTGAGCGGACGACCGCCGAAGGGTCTTCGACGTATTCGAGGACGTTGTGACAGGCGACGAGGTCGAACGTGGCGGGCGCGAATATTTCGCCGAGGCGCGCGGCGTCGCCTTCATGGAGGCTCAGTTGATTGGAATGTCCGGCCCGCCTCGCCGCCACGGACGCAAGCGCAAGCATCGCCGTGGAAGAGTCGAGCACGTCGGTACGCCAGCCCTCGGCGGCGAGGCGGAGGGCGAGCGCGCCAGTCCCGCCGCCCGCATCGAGCGCGCGCCGCTCAGTCTCGCCCGAAGTTGAAGGGAACGTCTGCCGGATGAACTCAAGGAGGTTGAGCCACGCGAGGTCGAGACGCAGGCGGCCTTCGGTCGTCTGAAGATAATCGGCGTAGCGCGTCGCGCCTGACTCGAAGCGCTCGTCCTCGGCGAAGTCGGCGGCCCTCGCATCGTCCGCCTCCGTCTCACGCGTTGAGCGCTCTTTCGGATTCGTCCCTTCGTTCATTTGACGGAGAGGAGGTGCGCGCCGCGCTCTCGGACTCGCCCGATGCGTGCGGCGTCCCGGTAAGTCTCGCGCAGTTGCGCGAGCAACCCGTCGGCACGCTCTTCGGCGATGGAGATGAGCAGGCCGCCCGCCGTCTGCGGGTCGAAGAGGAGGCTCACCAGTTCCTTGCCGACGGCTTCGTCAATCGTCACGTCTTCGCCGACGTAGAGGCGGTTCGTCTTGTCGCCGCTCGTCAGGAGCCCGCGCGCCGCCAAGTCCAGAGCGCCGGGGATGCGCGGCACGCGCGCGGCTTCGATTTCGAGCGTGACGCCGCTCGCGTGCGCCAACTCCCAGGCGTGGCCGAGGAGCGCGAAGCCGGTTACGTCCGTGGCGGCGTGGGCTTCGGCCTCGACCATCAAACGCGCCGCCTCGCGCCCCGGCAAAAGCATCGTCGCAAGAGAGGCGCGCGCAACCATCTCGTCGGCCTTCTCGAACTTGATGCCGGTCGAGATAACTCCCGTGCCGACGGGCTTGGTCAGAAGCAGCGCGTCACCGGGGCGCGCGCCACGGTTGGTGACGATGCGGCGCGGATGAATCGTGCCCGTCACGGCGTAGCCGAACATGATCTGCGGGTTATCTACGCTGTGGCCGCCCGCGAGCGCGACGCCGTGTTCGGTCAGCACGCTCAAGCCCCCGCGCATAATTTCGGCGAGGATGGAGAACTCGACGCCCTTCTTCGGGAAGCAGGTGACGGCGAGAGCGGTGACGGGCACGCCGCCCATCGCCCACACGTCGTTGATGGAGTTGAGGGCGGCGATGCGCCCGTAGTCGAAGGGGTCATCCACAATCGGCGTGAAGAAGTCCACGGTCTGGACGAGCGCGAGGTCGTCCGAGAGACGGAAAACCCCCGCGTCGTCGGCGGTCTCGATGCCGACAATCAAGTCCGGGTGCTTAGGGATGTCCAGCCCGCCCAGAACCTGAGCGAGTTCGCGCGGCGCGAGCTTAGCCGCTCAACCGGCGCACGAAACCATCTCGGTGAGACGCATCGCAACCTCCGAAAAAGAAGTCAGGAGTCAGGAGTCAGGAGTCAGGAGAAAAGCTGTTGCGGCTCTCCTTCTGACTACTGGATTCTGACTCCTGACTTCTGCTTTTTCATCGTACCACGAACCTCGAAGGGGCGACGACGGTGCGGGCTTCGGGGTTGTAGTAGTCGTAGAGTTGCGAGGGCGCGCTCTGGGCGTTGAGGCCGAAGCGGGGGCGGAACTTGAAGTCGAACTTGATGCCGCCGCCGTGCGGCCAGAGGTAGATGACGAGGCGGTCGGGGAGCACGTCGTAGCTGCTGATGCTCCATCCTGACTCATTCATCGTGCGTTCGAGCGAGGCGCGGTCAACGTCCGCGCCGGGCGGGAGTCCGACTTCGGCGAGGAGCATCCCGTAGCCGCCGAAGCCGACGCGCTCGGCCTCGACGCGGCACGTAATCTCCTGCCCGACTTCGGCGCTCGCGCGGTCGAAGCTGACGTTGAGGCGGAGCGCGCTCGCGCCCTTCCGCTTCGACGCGCCGCCGCCGGTCGTCTTCTGAGCATGCTCGGAAGCCTTCGACCACGGCACGTAGTAAGTGGCGACGGCCTGCGCTTGCGCCTGCGCGGCTTGACCGGCGCGGCGTATCTCGACGCGGTTGTCGCCGGGCGCGACGAACGGCGAGAGGTCGAAGAAGAGCGGCGCGCTCAACTGCCCGGCGGGCGGCAGCGAGACTTCGCCCGCGCGGCGATTGTTGACGATGACCTCGGCGGTGCTGCTGCTGGCCGCGCCTTGATTGCCGCCGCCGTTCCCTTCCTTGTCGTCGGCGACGAGGCTGAGAAGAGTGTCGAGGACGTTGACGGTTGCCTGCGTCGAATACCAGACGCCGTAGCGATCCTTCTTGTGGAGCAGGAAGAGGAGGCCGCGATTGATGAGAGTCCCCGTGTCTCGCGTCCCGCCCGGCGTTTGAGTTTGGGTTTGTGCTGATGATGAAGGAGTCGCCTTTTCGCCTCGCTCGTAATGCGCGAGCGCTTGGACGACGAGGGCGGTGGTCTCGACGCGGCCCGCGAGTCCCCAGCCGTAGAAGGGCGTGTTGCTTTCGAGCGACCAGTAAGTGCCCGCGCCTTCGTCGAGGGCGAGGGCGCGGAGTTTTTCGACCGCTCGACGCGCGCCCGCGCGCTCGCCCGCGTCGAGCCACGCGAGCGCGTAAGAGGCGAGCAGGTACGGCTCGTCCGCCTCTTCGACGCGCGTGGAAAGATAACGCAGCGCGCGCGCGAGCGGCGTCAGAGTCTCGCCCGTTGGTTTCGACGCGCCGTTCGGCGTCGAGGGCTTGGGCGCGGGCGTCTCGGTCGTGAAGGCGCTCTTGCCCGTGCGCGCCATGACGCGCGCGATGTAGGCGGTCGTTAAGGCCGTGCGGCGCGTGTCGTCTTTGCCGCCCCACTCGTAAGCGGGCCAACTTCCGTCGGCGCGTTGTTGGCGGACGAGCCACGCGAGCGTCTCTTTGACGACCGCTTCGTCAACTTCGATGACGCGGCCCGCGTCCGTCAGGAAGCGCAGCGCGTAAGCCGTCAAGGCGAGGTCGGGCTCGCCCCGGCCCCAGTAAGTGAAGCCGCCGCCCGCCGCGCGGTAGTTGAGCAGGCGCTCGTATCCTTCCCGCGCGTAGCGCCGCGCGAGCCGGACGACCTGTTGTTGGTTGCCGCCGCCACCGGCCCCGGCGTGGTTGAGCACGAGCACGCTCGGATAGGCCGACGAGATGGTCTGCTCGCCGCAGCCGTAGGGGCGGCGCATGATGCCTTCGACGCCCTCGAAGACGTGCGCCGCGAGGTTCGGGTAAATCTTCAGCTCGGCGCGCAACGAGCCGTTGATGATGTCGGCGGGGACGTTTACGTCGAGCGCGCCCGCGCCGCCGAAGACCGCGGCGGAAGTCTGCGAGCGCTCCTCGCCGTCGGGGTGGACGGTGACGGGCTTCTCTATCGCGTCGCTGGCGTCCGTGCCGTAGGCGGTGATGCGCTGCTTGCCTTCGAGGACGGAGGCGACGGCGCGGAAGTCGAAGGTCGGGCGCGCGGCGTCGCCGGAAGGCACTTCGGCGCGGCGGCGCGCGGGGCCGGTGAGGGCGAACCACGCTTCGGGCTTGATCTCCACGTCAACGCCCTGCGCGCGTTCGAGGTAGTTGCGCAAAACGACGGGCAGGGAGATTTCGTCGCCTTCGGTGAGGACGCGCGGCGGGTCGTGCTCGACGAAGAAGGGCTGGAAGGCGCGGAACTCCTGCTCGAAGGTTCCGAGCTGGCCGTCCTCGGTCGAGGCGATGACCGACATCTTCCAAGTCGTGATGTTGTCGGCGAGCTTGAAGTCGAGACGGGCCCGGCCCGCCGTGTCGGTCGTTAGCTCCGGGTTCCAGACCAGCGTTTCGGGGAAGAACTCGCGCAGGCGCGGCGTCGAGACTTGCGGCCCCACGAGGACGGCCCCGCCTCGCTTGACGTTCGTCTCCACACGTGACGACGAGGCGTTGATCGAGGAACTGTCGCTGGCCGTCACGGAGACGGTCTCCGCCATCGTGCCGACCTCAAGGGTCGCGTCGGCGCGCGTGAGGTTCGACGACTGGACGCGCACGTCCACGATGGTCGTCGCCATGAAGCCCGGCGCGTCGAAGCGCACGGTGTAGATGCCCGAAGGCAGGTTACGCAGGAGATACTTCCCTTCGTCGTCGGTCGTCGCCGCGTGCTTAAGCCCGGTGGGCTTGTGCGTGGCCGTGACGGTCGCGCCGGAGATGACCGCGCCGATGGGGTCTATGACCGTCCCCGTAATCGCGCCCGTGCCGCCGGAGAAGGTCGTCAGGGGCAGCGCGGCGACCGCCGCGAGGTTGTCCGCCGATTGCTCCCCGGCGACGCTCGTGAAGTAGCCGATAGTGAAGTCGTCCGCCGTTCCCGTCTTCGCGTCCGCGCCCTTGCTGCGTAGCTCGACGCGGGAGACGGTTCGGGTGACGGGCTCGACGGTAGTGCGCTGCGCGGCCCCGCGCGCATCGGGACGCCCGGCGCTCTCGACCTTAACGCGGTCGGCGTAAAATTTCTGATTCCCGAAGGTGGCATAAACACCTCGGCCCCAGCCGTCGCGCAGCTCTTCCGGAGTGACGCCGCTCCTTCGCAGCGCTTCGCGCAACGCGCGCTCGGTCTGCGGGAAGCCGTGGCCCGCGCGCAGGTGCGCGTCGAGCGCCGAGTCCACGCGCGAGCGGGCCTCGGTGAAGTAGTCGGTGATGGAAGTCCAGAGGGTGAAGTCGTCGCCGGAGTAGTTCGTGCCCTCCTCGAAGACCTTGTTCGGCCCGGCGCTCTCGACCGAGATGAAGTAATAAGTGGCGCTCACGCCGAAGTCGAGCTTGTAGGGCTGTCCCCAGCGGTCGCGCAGAGAGTCGAGTTCGAGGCCCACGCGGCGAAGCTCGGCGGCGAGCGTCTGGCGGTCGCGGATGAAGCCGCCCGTGCGCTTGTGGTATTCGACGGCGACGTGGTTGATCTTCTCGCCCGCCGGGCGGAAGTAGGGCCAAGTGAGGCGCGCGCCCGCGAAGTCGTCGTCGGTGTCCGCGCGCTCGTCCGCGCCCGCGCTCAGCAGTTCGAGCACGTCTTCGGCGCGGTCGGTGGAGAAGCGCGCGCGGTAGGGCGAGCCCCACGGGTCGCGCAGTTCGCCGACGGAGACGCCCGCCGCAGAGAGTATCCGCGAGAGCGCGTCATCGTCGAGAGGATACTCGGCGTGCCTCTCGTAGTGCGCGTTGAGCGCGGCGGTCAGAGGATTGAGCTGCGCCGAGATTAGTCCTTTGAAGACGGCGGCCTGATCGGTCTCGAACTCGGTCGAGCCGAAGACGTTCGGCGCGTAGGAGCCGGAGTCGCTGTTCAGAAGTAGCTCGGCTACTTCGTCGAGCGCGGCGGGCGGCGTGCCCGAAAGGTCGAGCTGTTCTATCTGGCGGCGGTTGATGCCCGCGATCTCGTCGGGGCCGTACCAGTAGCTGTAGAACGAGCCGCCGAAGCCCCACGCCGAGCCGAACTCATGCTCGGTGCGCGCGCGCTCTTCGACGGCCTTGTCGAAGACGACGACGCCGAGCGCGCTCTCGACACGTCGCCCGCCCGGCGCGCGGACGGCGAACTCGACGCCCGCCTCCTCGCCCGGCTTGTAGCTCGCCTGCGTCATCCGCGCTTCGAGCTTCAACTCGCGGTTGCGCGGATAGACTATCCGGCGCGTGCCGACGCTGTATTTGTGGTAGCGGTCGGGCGGGACTTCGGTCGTCACCGCCGAGATGGCGAGCCGCCCCTTGAACTCCGGGTGGTAGGGCAGGACGAACGACGCGCGCCCACCGCTCAGGCGGAGCGTGCGCGAGGTGACGACGCGGTCTTCGACCGACGCGTCCACGACGACGCTCAGGCGCGGGCGGTTCGCCGTCACCTCGACCGCGACGGGCTCGCCCTCGCGGTAGATGGTCTTGTCGGTCTCGACGCGGAGTTCCGGCCTCTCTTCGTCCCGCAGCCAGAAGTCGTCGTCGTGTCTCCCGACGCGCCCTTCGCCGTCGCGCGCGACGAAGTGGAGCGAGAGGTTCCGTCTCCCCTCCTCGCGGCTGACGGCGGGGCCGATGCCCTTCGCCACGCCGTAGCGGTTGGTCTTGAGTTTGAGGACGGTGCGGTCAGGGTCTTGGTCTTCGTGGGGCGGGAGTCCCGGTCGGTGGACGAGTCGCTTCGCGCCTTCGGCGACGACCGAGACTTCGCACTGCGCGGGCTCGCCGTCGGCGTAGAAGGTCGAGACGTAGAAGGCGAGCGGGAGCCCGGCGGCCTGCTCGAAGCGCCCGCCGAAGACATAGACGTGGATGGGGTCGCGCGTGACGCGGAGCGAGAAGCGGCGCTGCTCGGTGCGGTTGGTCGTCGGGTCGGTGACGTAGGCGGCGAGCCGGATGTCTTCAAAGCGCCGCCAGCCCGACTCGGCCAGCTCCTTGTGCTCCTTCGTCAAATCGAGCCGCGCGACGAAGCGGCCCTCGGCGTCCAGCTCGCCCTCGACGGGCGTCTCCTCCTGCGTCTCGTACTTCTGCTCCTTGTAATTCCAGACGCGCTCGACTTGGCGGACGACGCGCGCGCGCCCGCGCTTGACGGGCTGGCCGAAGAGATAGTCGGCGCGCACCTCGATCTCGGCGTGTTGGCCTTTGAGGTAGAAGGGGCGGTCGTTCTTCGTGCTCACGGCGAAGTTCGGCAGGTCGTAGCGGCTGATCTTGACGCCCGTCGCGGGCTCCCCCTGAAAGTACTCTTCGTCCTCGCTCTCGACGCGCACGAGATACTGGCCGAGCCGCGTGCTGGCGGGAATCTGCCAGTCGGCGCTCGCCACGCCGAAGCGCGAAGTCTTGGTCGTCGTGCGGAACGCGTCGTTCCCCTCTTCATCTACGATCTTGAGAATGACTTCGGCGTCGGGCAGCGCGCGCTCCGCGCCGTCGAAGACGAGGGCGCGCGCGTGCAAGGTCTGCCCCGGCTGGTAGAGCGACTTGTCGGTGGTGAGCAGGGCGCGCGGCCTGAGGTCGGAGTCTATCTCCTCTTCGGCCACCTGCACGATGCCGCCGCGCCGCGCCGTCACTTTCAGGTCGGGCTCGTCGTCGTCCACGATCTTGCGCGGCAGGGTGAATTCGAGCCGCGCGTAGCCGTCCGCGTCGGTCGCGCCGCTCGCCTTCAAGACGATGGGCTCGTCTTCGTCGAAAGTCATCACGGCCTCGACGGCCACGTCGCGGACGCCGCGCTGCGTCGCCGGGTTGGCGGCGCGCACGCGCGCGCGGTACTGCGTGCCGGGCCGCACCGTCTTGGAAGAGACGACGCGCAACTCGAAGAGGTCGGGCGTCACCTCCGAGATGGAGACGACTCCCTCGGCGGCGCTCACCTCTCCGGCTGACGCTTCGGGCGTGACGCGGTAGCGCAGGCGGTAGAGCGGGAACTCGCGCCTCTCCGTCTCGCGCAGTTCCGAATAAGGGAGGAGCACGGGGACGACGACGGCGCTTTTGCCCCTTTGGACGAGCGCGCCGGTCGTGACGCTCGCGCGCACCGAGTCCTTCGGGTCGAGCAGTTCGATGAGGAACGAGGCGTTGAAACTTCGTCCCGTCGTGTTGTCGAGTTCGAGTGAGACGCGCGACTGTTTGTCGTCGAGCAGGAGCCTGATTTTCGACTCGTTGACGTGGAGCGTCGGCGTGGCCGTGGTGAGCTGGATGGCGAACAACAAGACCGAGAGGCAGACCACGGCGGGGGCACATCTGCGTACCATCTCGTTTCCCTCCTCAAGTTGTACGCGTGTGATGCCCGCCGGTTGCTCAACGGTTGGAGAGGGTCGAAGGTTTATTTTCTCAGCCGTGCGAAGAGGCACGACGCAGAGGCGCGAAGC
>DASTQX010000579.1:0-4488 GCA_035761505.1 Pyrinomonadaceae bacterium | reverse complement strand
CGTGGCGGCGATGGCGGCTCTCAACAAGGTCGAGCGCGGCAAGCTCTCGCTCGACGAAGACATCAACCGGCGGCTCGTCTCGTGGAAGCTCCCCGACAACGAGTTCACGGCGAAGAAGAAGGTCACGCTCGCCAACCTCCTGAGCCACACGGCGGGGACGACCGTCCACGGCTTCCCCGGCTACGCCGACGGCCAGAAGGTGCCGACCGTGCAGCAAGTCCTCGACGGCGTGGAGCCCGCCAACACCGCCGCCGTGCGCGTCAACATGGAGCCCGGCACGAAGTTCCGCTACTCCGGCGGCGGCACGACCATCATGCAACTCGCGCTCACCGACATCGAGCGCAAGCCCTTCCCCGACATCGCGCGTGAAGCCGTCCTCAAGCCCGTCGGGATGGACGACAGCACCTACGAGCAGCCCCTCTCAGCCGAGTGGCGCAAGCGCGCCGCTTCCGGCCACCGCGCGGACGGCAAGCCCGTCCCCGGCAAGATTCACATCTATCCGGAGATGGCCGCCGCCGGACTCTGGACGACCGCCTCAGACCTTGCGAAGTTCGCCATCGAAGTCCAGCTCTCCCTGCTCGGCAAGTCGAACCGCGTCGTCTCCAAAGAGATGGCCGCGCGGATGGTGACGCCCTTCATCGAAGGCTCGGCGGGGCTCGGCTTCTTTCAGGACAAGCGGGGCGGCGCGATCTACTTCGAGCACGGCGGGGCCGACGAGGGCTTCCGCGCGCAACTCTTCGCGCACGCCTCCGAAGGTTACGGCGCGGTCGTGATGATTAACTCCGACAACGGCCAGATCATGCAGGAAGTCCTGCGCGCGGTCGCGCGCGAGTACGGCTGGGATGAGTTCACGCCGCCGCCCGCCGAGGTCGTCGAGGTCGCGCCCGAACGGCTCGACGCCTACGTCGGTCGCTATCAGGTCAACCCCGACCGCGCCTTCAACGTCACGCGCGAAGGCACGCGCCTTTTCGCCGAGCCGACGCAAGCGCCGAAAATCGAACTGCTCCCCGTCTCCGAGACGCGCTTCCTCCGAAGAGACGCGCCCGTGCAATACGTCTTCGTGATGAACGCCGAAGGCAAGGTCGAGCACTTGACGCTCCACAACGGCGCGGCCATCGAGCCCGCCGCCCAAGCCCCGCGCCTCGCGCCCGGCGCGCTCATCCCTTACGAGATGCTGCTAGCGGGCAAGGCCGCCGAGGCCATCGAGGCTTACCGGAAGATCAAGAAGGAGCAGCCCGCCAACGTCGTCGTCGCGGAGAACCGCCTCAACAACCTCGGCTACGAACTGCTCCGTCAGGGCAAGCGCGCGGAGGCCATCGCGCTCCTCGCCTTAAACGCCGAACTCTACCCCGCCTCCGCCAACACCTACGACAGCCTCGCCGAAGCTTACATGGAGAACGGCGACCGAGACTTGGCCGTCAAGAACTACCGCCGCGCCCTCGAACTCGACCCCAACAACACCAACGCCGCGCAGATGTTGAAGAAGCTCGAAGAGAAGAAGTGATACATCAAGCAGGAGTCAGAAGCCGGAAGCTGGAAGCCGGAATGAAGAGGCGGGGCATGTTCATGTGCTTCGCGGGCTCAGTCCTCTCGCTCTTCATCTTCAAGCGCCTCCACGACCGCCAACTGGCGCAGAAGGGTTTTGTCTGAGGAGGAAGCGACGGCGAGTGATTTGAAAGCAGCCCAATCGAAGACGAGGCCGCGCCGGTAGATTCTACCGGCGCGGCCTTTCGGTCTTTTGGTCTGTCGAGGCTTCCGTCTCAGTCGCCGCTGACGGCGGCCTCGCTCTCTTCGGGCTTATTGGAGATGACCTCGCCGTCGGGCATGGTGATCTGCTCGCCGTCGGCGCTGACGATTTCCCCTTGGATAGTTATCTCCTCGCCGGAGGCCATCGGGACTGGAAGATTGTCGAGGTAACGCTCGGCGTCAATCGCCGCCATGCAGCCCGTCCCGGCGGCGGTCACGGCCTGACGGTAGAAGCTGTCCTGCGCGTCGCCGCAGGCGAAGACGCCGGGGATGTTGGTCGCCATCGAGCGCCCGGCGGTCTTGATGTAGCCCACGTCGTCCATGTCGAGCCAGCCCTTGAAGATGTCGGTGTTCGGCTTGTGGCCGATGGCGACGAAGACGCCCTCGCACTCGAAGACGCTCTCCGCGCCCGTCTCCAAGTTCTTCAGCCGCACGCCCGTCACGCCCGTCTCCTGCGAGCCGAGAATCTCCTCGACCGCCGTGTTCCACAGGAAGTCAATCTTCGGATTCTGGAACGCCTTGTCCTGCATGATCTTCGACGCGCGCAGGGTGTCTCGGCGGTGGATGACGGTGACGCGCGAGGCGTAGCGCGTGAGGAAGTTGGCCTCCTCCATCGCGGTGTCGCCGCCGCCGATGACGACGATGCGCTTGCCCCGGAAGAAGAACCCGTCGCACGTCGCGCAGGCCGACACGCCCAAGCCGCCCAGGCCGTGCGGCGCGGGCGCTTCGCCCGGAATGCCGAGCCACTTGGCCGACGCGCCCGAAGCGACGATTAAAGTCTCGGCCCTGATTTCGTGCTCGTCCGTCTGGAGGACGAAGGGCCGCTTGCTCAAATTCACTTCGCTGACGAGCGTCACGAGGAACTCCGTGCCGAAGCGTTTCGCCTGTTCCTCGAACTGCTGCATCAACTCCGGCCCCTGTATGCCCTGAGCGAAGCCGGGGTAGTTCTCGACCTCGGTCGTGATGGTCAACTGGCCGCCGGGCTGCGGCCCGTGGATGACTAAGGGCTTCAAGTCAGCGCGCGCCGCGTAGATGGCCGCCGTCAGGCCCGCCGGGCCTGAGCCGATGATGACAACCTCTCTGTGCAGGGTCTCTTTCGCCATGCGGGTACTGTACGCTCCTTCCGTGGGTCGGGTCTGTAAGCGGCGTTACAAAGCGCCTGCGGCACGCTGCTTCTCGGTAGCCTTTTTCTCGGCGCGTGTAGTATAACTTTTCCCGCAAACGGAGTCGAATTTGACCGCACGGCGGGCCGGGGACGCGGCTGCCGCCGAAGCCCTTCCGGCACGTCGAAAAACACTTGGGCACAACCGCAGACGAGAGAGGCAGCCAGACGCGCGGCGAGGGCTTGGGCTTCCGCGTCGAGACCGTCGCCGTCATCGGCGCGGGCACGATGGGCCACGGCATCGCGCAGGTCGCCGCCGCGAGCGGCTACCGGGTCGTCCTCCGCGACGTGAGCGAAGAGTTGGTCGCGCGCGGCCTCCGAGCAATCGAAGCGAACCTCTCGAAAGGCGTCGCGCGCGGCAAGGTTTCGGAGGAAGAGAGAGAGTTGACGCTCTCGAACATCCGCTCGACGACCGACCTCAAGGAGTGCGCCGGGGCCGAACTCTTCGTCGAGGCCGTGCCCGAACGACTCGAACTCAAACGCGAGACGCTCCGCGCCGTCGGAGATGTTTCAGTGGGCCGCCCCTTCATCTTCGCCACCAACACCTCTTCGCTCTCCATTGACGAAATCGCCGAGGGCTCCCCGCACGCCGCGCGCGTCGTCGGGATGCACTTCTTCAACCCCGTCCACATCATGCGTCTGGTCGAAATCGTCGTCGGTCAGGAAACCTCCGACGAGACCATCGAAGCGGTGCGCGCCGTCGCCGCGAGGATGCGGAAAGAGCCGATTACGGTCAAAGACGTGCCCGGCTTCGCCTCTTCGCGGCTCGGCGTGGCGCTCGGCCTCGAAGCGATGCGGATGCTCGAAGAGGGCGTGGCGAGCGCAAAAGATATAGATACGGCGATGGAACTCGGTTACAATCACCCCATGGGGCCGCTCCGCCTAACCGATCTCGTCGGCCTCGATGTACGTCTCAACATCGCCGAATACCTCCACCGCAAGCTCGGCGTCGAGCACTTCCGCCCGCCCGAAATCTTGCGGCGCATGGTCGGCGAAGGAAAACTCGGCAAGAAGAGCGGCGAAGGTTTCTACCAGTGGGGTGAGCAGTAAGCAGTGAGCAGTGAGCAGTTAAAACCTGCTCCGGCTGAACCGCTCAACTCGATTCAAAGATTATCCGCTGACTGCTGACTGCTTACCGCTCACTGAAACTATGAGCAAGCCGATCAACGAAGACAGGCAGGAGCGACGATTCGCGCTGCGCATGGCGCTGCGGCTGCCCATCGTCGTCTCTGGCCGGGCCGAGGACGGCGCGGCGTGGAGCGAGCCGACCGAGACCGACGACATCTCGACGATGGGCACGCTCTTCCACCTTAACCAGAAGGTGAGCCGCGGCGACCAGCTCTATCTGCGCGCGCACCGCCCCGACGGCTCGCCCATCGAGGTCACGGCCCGCGTCGTCCGCACCGCCCCCGCCATCTACGGCACGGCGCGCGTCGGCGTCCAGATCATGGAGCCCACGGACAACTGGCTCCGCCTCTTCGTCTCGTGGGTCGCCGACGAACAGGCCGCCTCCACGCCCGAAGGCGAGCAGCAGTAAAGGCCGTGAACCGTCAACCGTCAACCGTGACGAGAGGAAAACC
>DASTQX010000578.1:0-7025 GCA_035761505.1 Pyrinomonadaceae bacterium | reverse complement strand
GGATGGGTGGCCCTCATGTGAGGTCTCTGGAAACATTTCCGCCGTCGCGGCAGGCGTGCATGAGCCCGCCGGGGGACTTAAAAAGTGGAAACAGTCTGCCTCGCCGGGCGTCCTGCTGCCCGGTTCAAGCGGGGTGAAAAGCGTGGCCGTTACGTGAGAGAAACGAGTGGGGCACTCGTCGGCAACGATGAAATTGATACGAGGTGAAAAAAGCCCGCTCAGCCTACCTGCACTCCCGTTTCGTGTCAATAAAAATTTCGACGCGCCGCTTCGACTCGTCAATCCGTCGGCAGTTAAGCTCGAAGGACGGGCCTTCGTCGCCGCCGCCTTCGAGCCTCGGCGGGTAGCGGTGTTCGTTGTAGACCGGGTAGGCTTCGGTGCGGAGATGCGCGAGCATGTGGTGGCCGCGTCGCGCGGCGCGCTCGTGGCGGAGGGCGGAGACATCTACGGGCGCGACGACGATGCGCTCGCCGGGGCCGGGGCTCGCCTCGGCCAGCACGCGCCCGTCGAAGTCCACGACCATGCTCCCGCCCGGCCAAGAGTAAGGCGGGTAGTGACGGAGGCTCGCGCCCTGATTGGCGGCGACGACGTAGGCCGTGTTCTCCAAGGCGCGGCAGCGGTTGACGGTCGTCCACCAATCCAACGGCGGCGTCGCGCCCCACGGCTCCATGTAGGCCGAGACGCGCACCAAGACCTCCGCGCCGTTGGCGGCGAGTTGGCGGATGGCTTCGGGGAAGAGCCAGTCGTAGCAGATGGCGCAGCCGATGCGACCGATGGGAGTGTCGGCGACCGGGAAGAGCGGTTCGTCGTAGCCTTCGAGGTCGTGCGGGCTCGTGTGGACTTCGTAAGGAATCCACGTGTTCACCTTGCGGTACTTGTAGAGCACGCCTTCCGGCCCGATGAGGCAGGTCGTGTTGAAGACGCGGCCCGGCCACTTCGGGTCGGCTTCGAGCATCGTCCCCGTCTGGATGTAGATGTCGTGCTCGCGCGCCTTTTGTTCCAGCAACTCGGTGTGCTCGTTCGGGATGTTGACGGCGAGTTTCGAGAGCAACTCCCCGGCGGTCTGGAAGACGGGCGCGGCGTGCGCGAATTCGGGAAAGACGACGAGCCGCACAGGCAGGAAGGGGGCCGCGCCCGCCACCGCCGAGTCAATCATTGACAGCATCCGCTCCGTGTTCCGCCGCATCTCCCGCCGCTCGACCGGGTTCGGCATGTCCGTCTGGCACGCGGCCACCGAGTAACGTATGTGCTCCATAAAGACCTCTCAGGGTAAAACGGAAAAGGGGTCAAAGGGGAAAGGGTTTAGATGCAAGCGAAGTTACTCGATGCCTTTTTCACCTTGACCCGTCGTTTCCCCTTTGACCCTCAATGCGTTCAAGGGGGAGGCGACGAGGCGCGTGTTGTAGCGCTCGGCGTAGGCGCGGCGCGCGGGCGTCCACGGGTAACTTTCGGGCGCGGCGTAGGGGTAGCTCTTCATCCCGTGGAAGGGGAGCGGCGCGAGTTGGTCGGGGCTCGCGGAGTTGATGTCCATCTCCTTGCTGAAGCCGTCGGCGTAGAGCAGGAAGGTGCGCGTCCATCCCGCCGGGAGCGGCGGGAGCTTCGACGCGTCGAACGAGAGCGAGAGTTCGTCGCCGGGGCGCGAGACGACGAAGATGTCGTCCACCTGCCTGAGCAGTTCGCGCACGTCGCCGAAGCGCGTGTAGCGTCCCGGCGGCGTCTTCCACGGCGACGTGCTTGAGACGCGCTCGTAGTCGTAGCCGTAAGGCTCGCGCCCGTCCGGCGTCGTCTCCGCCGAGAAGCCACGCCAGCTCAAGTCCGCGACCGCCGGTCGCAGGCTCTTCGAGATGAAGGGCGAGTCGCCGCCCGAAGTCTCCACGAGGACTTGATCCCAGTAGATGCGCATGTTCGTCAGGACGCGCACCTCTCGGCTCGCGGAGAGGAACTTGCCCGTCAGGTCAACGACGACCGTCTGCGGGCGACCGACCGGAACGCCGATGTCTTCGATGACCGTCCGCCACTCGCCCCGCTCGTCCCTCACCTGAAGCGCGGGCGGCTTCAGAGACAGCCCGCGCTGCGACGCGGCAACGTTGTCGCTTGAGAAGGCGTAGTCCGTCCACCCCGTCATCAGCAAAAGTGTGCGCGGAGAAGAAGAGGGTAAAGGTGAAAGGCGATTCCTACTCGTTCGGTTCGCCGTCTCTCCTTGACCCTTTCCCCCATTTCCCTTCTTCCCCTTTCCTTCCCCTCCGAGGTCGAGCACGAGCGCGTGCTCTTCGGCGTAGCCGCGTATCTTCGAGAGCTTGAAGTCGTCAGGGTATTGCCTGTCCAGCAACGAGATTTTCGGCAGCACGTCATGTCCGTGCTCGTCGCGCGCGGCGGCGGGCGGTCGCGCGTCGCGCGTGGCGTAGAGCTTGAACGTGCCGGAGGTCGGGTTGCCGAGCCCTTCGTTCGGATAGACTTCGACGCCCTGCGGGTGCGAGACGGCGATGAGCTTCAGAGCGTCTATGAAGAGCGCCTCCTCCAACTCGTTCGTGACGCGCAACTCGAAGCGCCCTTCGCGCTCCTTGAGCTGGTCGCCTCGGATGCGGACGAACTCTTCGGGGTCGGGTACGGAGCGCACGCCGGGCGCGGCCCAGTAGCCGAGTTCGCCGCCGCCCATGAAGTCCGTCACGAACTCGAAGCGCTCGCCGTTCCACGTGTAGAGGTACGGGCACGAAGACGGCTTGCGGTCTAACTCCGTCACCGTCGTCGTGACGGCGAGAGCCGACGGCCCCGTCGGGCTCTTCGCACTCTTCGCGCCGACTTCCGTTTCGGTCTGCACGATGCCTGCGGGCCACAGCACGCGCACGGCGTCCGCGCCCGCGCGCTGGCCGATGCCGAAAACCAAGTCGGCGGGCGCGGGCGCGGGCGTGGCCGCGTAAGTCTCGGCGCGATGCCCCAGGCTCCCCGCGCGGATTTCGACCTTCGCGCCGACGCCGCCACGGTTGCTCACCTTGCCCGCGAGCCGCACGCGCACCGAGGCGTTGCGGTTGCCGCCCTCGTTGCGCGCGATAGTCACGGCCCCGGCGTCGCGCGCCGAAAGGAAGTCCGCGAGCACGAGGTCTGTGTCGCCGTCGCCGTCCAGATCGCCCGTGGCGAGATAAGCGGGCGAAGAGGCGGCGGCGGAAAAGCGCGCCGACAATTCGCGCGTTGCCTTGTCGCTCACGTCCGCCCAGCCGTCGCCCGTGTTGCGCCACAGGCGCAAGGCCGCGCCGCTCGGCTCTTCGGAGCGCGTGACGACGAGCAGGTCGAGCAGCCCGTCGTTGTCGTAGTCGAGGAGTTGCGCGTCGCGCTGCGAGTTGGAACGCGCCTTCGACGCCGCGCCGTCCGCCGGTGCGGGACGGAGATTGAACCGGCCTCTGCCGTCGCTCAGGGCGAACGTGCCGGAGTCGCGCGTCGCGCCGGAGCAGAAGTAGAAGTCGGTGAAGCCGTCTTTGTTCACGTCGCCCGCCGCGACGCAGGACGCGCCTTTGAGGTCGAGCCCGACTTCCGCCGCGACGTTGCGGAACGTGCCGTCGCGCAGGTTGCGCCAGAGGGCGGGAGGCGCGTCGGCGTTGACGACGAGCAGGTCAACGTCGCGCCGGTTGTCGTAGTCGGTCGGGACGACCGCGCCCGCGCGGTTGAGTTGGCCGCCGAGTTTCGCCGCCGTCGTCACGTCGGCGAAAGTGCCGTCGCCGTTGTTGCGGAGCAGGAGGTTCGGCGCGGGCGGCGAGTTCCACTGCGACGTGTTCGACTTCACGTTCCGGGGCGGCGACGCTTTCGACGTGTCGCCGTACCCCGCGACGAAGATGTCGAGGTCGCCGTCGTGGTCTGCGTCCACGAAGGCCGCCGAGTGCGAACTGTAAGCGTACTTCGGGACGCGCGCGGCGGCGGTCACGTCGGCGAAGCGGCCCGCGCCTTCGTTGCGGTAGAGGGCGAGCCCTTCGTAACCGACGAGGAAGAGGTCTGGCCTGCCGTCGTTGTCGTAATCGCCCGCGACGCCCGCGTTGACGATGAAGCGCGAGTCTTTGCCGACGAGGCCCGACTGTTCCGTGAGGTCTGTGAACTTGCCGCCGTCGTTGCGACGCAGTTGCTTGCCGGGGCCGAAGAGGTCGAGGTCGCCGTCCGAGTCGAAGTCGAAGAGCGTCACGCCGCCGTTGAGCAGGTCGCCCGACTCTCCGCCCTCCAAAGGGCTGTCGGCGGCGCGCGGCGCGCTCACCTTCGCGCCCGGCAGGAAGCTCTCCGTCGCGTCGCCGAAGACGACATCGGGCGTCGCCTTGTTGACGAGGTCTGCTTCCGCGCCCGTCGAGCTGACGGCCTCGGCGTAGCGGCCCTGTTCGAGATAGTTCTGGCCGATGGTCGTGGCCGCGCCGCTCTGCCGGAGCGTCTGGAACTGCTGCACGAGCCGCTGCCCCTCTTCGCGCTGCCCCGCGCGCAGGAGCGCCGTGCCGAGGTTATAGAGCGCCGTCCCGTTGTAGGGCTCCTCGGCGAGCGCCGCGCGGAAGGCCGCGACGGCCTCCGGGTATTTGCGCTGCTGCGCGTAGATTTGTCCGACTTGGACGTTCGCGCCCACGTCTCGCGGGTCAATCTTTAAGACGCGTTGGAAGGCGGCGAGAGCCTCTTCGGGCTTGTTCTCGGACTTACTCAAGAGGCCGAGGACGTAGTGCGGCTGCGGCGCTTCGGGCGCGAGCGCGGCGGCGGCCAGAGCCTCTCTGCGCGCGCTCGCGGCGTCGGGCACGTACAGCAGAGCGATGGCGAGATTGATGCGCGCCAGCGCGAGCCGTGGGTCGAGTTTCAGAGCGCGGCGGAACGCTTCCGCACCTTCGGCGTGCTTGAACTGTTCGAGCAGCGCGACGCCCAAGTTGTTCGCGCGGTACGCCTCCTCGCGCGACGCGGCGGCGTTCGTCTGCGGGGCCGTGCCGCCGCTCCGCCACGAGGGGGCGGAGACGAAGACGAGAGACAGCACGAAGACGACGGCCCGGCGTGAACGTTTACTCATAAAGACAGATTGAATAACACGCGCGGCTTCGCGCGCAAACGGCGACGCGGGAAACACCGCTTACGGCTGCGGCGTCGGCGTGGGAGTCGGCGCGGCGCGGGCGAAGACGATGGGCTCGGCTTTGGTAATCCCCTGCCCCTCTTGAATGACGAGCGACTGGTTGGCCTTGACCTGTTGGAGCGTCATCCGCTCGCCGCTCGGCCAGAGGATGTCGAGCGCGACCATCTTCTCCGCGCCTTCGGGTTTTCCCAGACCGAGAGTCAAAGGCAACTCGCTCTGCGAAGCGTAGCTCGAACCCGTCCGCACCATGTTCCGAGGGTTCGCCGCGCCGTTGACCGAGACGCGCGCGCCCACGGCGTCGCGGTTCGAGCGGCTGCCGACGAGCCGCACGCGCAAGAGGTCGTTCTGGTTCGCGTTGTCGTTGCGATAGAGACGGGCCGGGCCGTTGTTCGAGGTGACGAGCAAGTCCAGGTCGCCGTCGTTGTCTATGTCGCCGTAGGCCGCGCCGCGACCGACGAGCGGGCGACCGAGCGCGCGACCGGCCCTGCCCGTCACCTCTTCAAACTTGCGCCGCCCCAAATTGCGGAACAGGTGCGGCGGCTGCGCGTAGCGGACGCGCGGCTGCACCTTCTGAATATCGTCGGAGACGTGGCCGTTGACGGCGAAGATGTCGAGGAGGCCGTCCAAGTCGTAGTCGAAGAAGAAGGTGGCGAAGGTCAGAGATTGTTCCGACATCTTCCCGATGCCCGAAGCCTGCGCCTCGTCGGTGAAAAGGCCGCCACCTTCGTTGCGGTAGAGCGCCATCCGCTCGGAGGTGAAGTTGCCGATGATGAGACTCTGGCGGCCCGAATGGTCGTAGTCGGCGGCGTCCACGCCCATCCCGGCGCGCGCCGCGCCCGTCTCGCCGAAGGCGACGCCCGCCGTCAAAGCCTCGTCGGTGAAAGTCCCGTTGCCGTTGTTCTTATAAAGCCGGTTCGGCTCCGTGTCGTTGGCGACGAAGAGGTCGAGGTGTCCGTCGTCGTTGAAATCTATGAGCGCGACGCCGAGCGCCTTGTTCGCGGGGTCAAAGAGTCCGGCGCGCTGCGTCGCGTTCTCGAACGTGCCGTCGCCTTTGTTCCGATAGAGCGTCGGGCTCTGGCCCTTGTACTTCTGCGGCGTGCAGTAAGACTTGTTCGTGCCGTCGAGCGTGCAATGAACATCGGTGGCGGGCGACCACTCGACGTAGTTGGCGACGAAGAGGTCGAGCCGCCCGTCGCGGTCGTAGTCGAGCCACGCGGCGCTCGTCCCGAAGCCGGGGTCGCCGACTCCGGCGCGCGGCGTCACGTCCTGAAACTTCCCGCCCCCGACGTTGCGGAAGAGCTTGTCGGGGCCGACCGCCGTGACGAAGATGTCTGCGAGGCCGTCGTTGTCGTAGTCGGCGACGGCGCAGCCGATGCCGTAAAGTTCGACGGCGAGCCCCGCCTCGCGCGTCACGTCGCGGAACGTGCCATCCTGATTGTTGCGGTAGAGCGCCGAGAAGCCGCGCGCGCCTTTCGACTCCGGCCAGCTCGTCGAGTTGACGAGGAAGATGTCCTGCCAGCCGTCGCTGTCGTAGTCGAGGAAGGCCGCGCCCGCGCCCATCGTCTCCGGCAGGTACTTCTTGCCCGCCGCGCCGCTCGTGTGGCGAAAGCGGAGGCCCGCCGCCTCGGTCACGTCCGCGAACTCGACGGGGCCGGAAGGTCTCGGCGCGCTCGAAGGCGTCGGCGTCGGCGTCAGGCCGGGCGAGGCCGACGCCGTGACGGCTTGCTCCTGCGGCGGCAGAGTCGCCTTCGTCGTCGGGTCTTCCTTGCAACCTGAGAGGAGAGTCGAAAGCAGAAGGAAAGAGAGAACGGTCAGGGGCTTACGCATTGGCAGTTGTTCCACCTTGAAACGTGACGGCCTTCGGTTTCTTCAAGCAGCGTGCGCCGAGGCCGGGGGAGTCGCGGCGGCGGCGGCGTGGCGGCGGCGCATCAGGTAAATCTCGATCAGGTTC
>DASTQX010000577.1:0-50827 GCA_035761505.1 Pyrinomonadaceae bacterium | reverse complement strand
CGGGATGGGCGCGTAAGAGACCTTCGCGGCCCTCTCCTGCGCGCCCGCCACCCAAGAGCCCGCGCTCCCGCCGACGAACGGCGTCGCCAAGACAGCCGCCAGTATCAAGAACAGCACTGCGTTTCTCATTCTTCTCATCGGTCTCTCCTTATAGCTTTCGTCGTCTCATGTTTTCCGCGAGCCCAAGCCGTTATCAAGGTAGTCGTTATAACGACGATTCGGGCAAAAAATTTTAGTCCGACCCGCCGCGCGCCGCCTTGAGCAGCTTGTCCAGCGTGTCGAGCTGCTTGGCCGGGAGGTGGCCCAACTGTGTGCGATGTGTCGCGGCGATGGGCGCGTCGAGTTCGGCGAGCACGCGCAAGCCCTCGTCGGTGATGCGCGTCACGACGCGGCGGCGGTCTTTCGCCTCGCGCCCTCTGGAGATCAGCCCGCGCGCTTCGAGGCGGTCGAGCAGCCGCGTGATGTCCGAGTCTTTAGTCACCATCCGCTCGCTGACCTCGTTACAGGAAGCGCCTTCGTCGCCCGCGCCGCGCAGGATTCTGAGCGCGTTGTACTGCGTCGGCGTCAGTTCGGCGCGGCTGAGCGTCTGCGTGACCCCGCGAGAAAGCCGCTCGACCGTGCGGAGCAGGCTCAGGAAGACATCCTCTTCGCGGCAGGCGGAGGACTTGGATTGACTCGACTTGTTTTGACCGTTCGGACTCACGGGAAGTAATATACTCGTTATAACGACCATTGTCAAGAGGATTATTTGCCTTGACGGGGATGCGGTTTTCAAAGGCTTTTCGGGTTAAATGATGCGCTCGCGAACGAAGGGTTAATCCTCCTGAAGTTCACGCGATGAATTATCCGGGCAGGTGTCCGAAGGCGACGGCGAAGACGGTCAAAGCCCCGTAGACAATCTCGGTGATGCCGACCTGTTTGGCGCTCCCCTTGTCGCGCGGGGCGGAGAGGCCGGTGAAGGCGCGAAGCAGCAGGACGAGGAAGGCGAGCGCGGCGAGCGGTGGAGCGAGTTTGAGCCACGCGAGCAGGCAGACGAGCGCGAGGGCCGCCGCGTGTGTGACGAAGACGTGAAGCGTCGGCGGGGTCTCCCCGTGCAGACGCCGGAGGCGCGCGCGCACGTACAGAATCGAAGGGACGGCCCGTCCGGCGAGTAAAGCCCACAGGGCCAGCGCGGGGACAATGGGCCAGCCGTCGGCCAGCGCGATGCTCGCGGAGACGGCGGCCAGTCCGGCAGACCCGGCCAACTCCGGCGCGAGCGCGCGGCTGCGTCCCGTGGCGTCGAAAAACAACTGCACCACGACGAAGGGCGCGGCGACGAGCAGCGGCAGGAGGAACGCGTAGCTGATGGCGGTCGCGGCGGTGGCCAAAGCGAACGCGAGCGCGAGCGCGCCGTAGAGCAGAAAGAACGCTTCGGCGTAAGGGGTGCGCGGGAAGCGACGACCGCGCCGCCGGTCGCCCGCGACGATCTTGAAGGGATGGCGGGCGAGGAAAGCGCCCGTCGCCGCGAGCCCGATGAAGAGCCCGGCGAGTGAAGGCGCGACCAGAAGACCCAGCAACACGGGTTCGAGCGTGAAACTCCAACCGCCGTGCTCCGTGGGCAGCGCGACCGTGCGCAGGCGGACGCGCCCTCGCGCCGAATCACGTTTCGCCCGGTCGGCCTCAGGAAGTCGCCCTTCGTATGAAATCATCCTGTCCATTCGTCGTCCTGAGAGATAGAACCTTCGCGTCTTCGCGTGACTCCATTTTGACGCGCCGGGAGGTCTTACGCAAAGGCGCGCAGAGTTTTTCGTGAGCCTCTAAAAACGCTTCGTCAATTCGGCGTAGAGATACCTCGCCGAAGGGTTGCTCGCGCCCGAAGGGTAGATGAAAGACTGGACGCCGCCGCCGCGCACGCCCGCGCCGTAGAAGATGAGCGAGGTCGTCGGCGTGACGCTGAGGTCGGCGCTCAGGTCGAAGAGCGTCCCCAGACTTTTGCTCCCGCCGCGCGCGCGTGGCCGCATCCGGCCCGTGACGTTACTGCTCATCGAGATAAATTCCCTCAAGTCCTTTGAGTCGCTTGCATCTGTGGGGCGGAGAAAAATCCGTCTCCCGCTTCCGGACTGTGCAAGTGCGGGGCCAATCCGGCGTGCGGCGACGGCCCTTGCGGAAAAGGCGGAAGGCGCGAAAGGTCTGGCCGTCCGGGTTGAGGAATCTCCCGCAGCGCGGGCGTCGGCGTTGGGGAATTTTCACCCGCGCGCGGAGCGTTCGAGGACGAGCGCGCGGGGGAAGAGAAAGTTCTCTTCGAGGCGGACGGGTTGCAAGTTGCCAGAGGTCAAGCTCCAAATCTCTCAGGGCTTGAAAGAGCGTCCGTTGGTTCGCGCGGGCGTCGAGGGGCGGCGTGTAGTCGGCGGTCTCGGCGCGGACGACTCACGGATGACAGGAATACAATTTGCTTTCCAGAGTGGCGTCCGAGGCCGCCGTACCGTTAGACAAGGGTCAACTCCGAACCGAGGGCCGCGCCCGAAGCGGTCAGCCAGCCGCGAAAAAAATATGGGCGAACATCAAGTCGAATCAACCGCCGACGATGGCCGGGTGCGGGCCTTCATGCGCGCGCTGCTGAACGATCTGGCCGCGCTCGAAAGGATGCTCGAAGAGAGGCGCATCGAGACGGGAGTGCGCCGCATCGGGGCCGAGCAGGAGATGTTTCTCGTTGATCGAAACACGCGCCCCGCGCCCGTCGCGCCGGAGGTTTTGGAGAGTGTGGGCGACGCGCGGCTGACGACCGAGATCGCGCGCTTCAACCTCGAAGCCAACCTCACGCCGCGCCTGCTGGGGGGCGACTGTCTGCGGCGGTTGGAGGCGGAAGTGAGAGAGGTCGTCGGGCTCGTGCGCGAGGGCGCGCGCGGCTTCGGCGCGGACGTGCTGCTGGCGGGAATTCTGCCGACGCTACGCAAGAGCGACCTCCGCATGGACGGCATCACGCCGAGCCCGCGTTACCGGCAGTTGAACGACGCGATCATGCGGATGCGCGGCGGCTCGATCCGCGTCCACGTCAAAGGGCTCGACGAGGTGAACGTCTTTTCCGATAACATCATGCCCCTTTCGTCGAACACGAGTTTTCAGGTTCACCTGCAAGCAGGGCCAGAGGAGTTCGTCTCGCTCTACAACATGGCGCAGGCCGTGACCGCGCCCGTGCTTGCGGCGGCGGTAAACTCGCCTCTGTGGCTCGGCAACCGCCTGTGGCAGGAGACGCGGCTCGCGCTCTTTCAGCACTCGGCGGACGCCCGCTCGGTCGCGCAGAGGGAGCGCGGCTTCCCGACGCGCGTCGGCTTCGGCGGCGGCTGGCTGCGCCGCTCGGTCGTCGAACTCTTCCGCGAAGACATCGCGCGCTTTCGCGTCATCCTCACGAACGAGTCGGAAGAAGACGCGCTCGAAGTTCTGGCGGCGGGCGGCGTGCCGCGCCTCAAGGCGCTGGGGCTGCATAACGGGACGGTCTGGTGGTGGAACCGCCCGTGCTATGGCATCTCAGAGGGACGCGCGCACCTGCGGATTGAAAATCGAGTCATCCCTTCGGGGCCGACCGTGCTCGACGAGGTGGCGAACGCCGCCTTCTTCGTCGGGTTGATGCAGGCGCTCCCACGCACCTACGGCGAGATAGACAAGTTGATGTCTTTCGACGACGCGAAGTCGAACTTCCTCGCCGCCGCGCGCCACGGCCTCGGCGCGCAACTGACCTGGGTCGGCGGCGAGAGCCACACCGCGAGCGGCCTCATCCTCGAACATCTCCTGCCGCTCGCGCGCGAAGGGCTCAAGGCGTCGAACATAGACGGCGCGGACGTTGACCTCTATCTCGGAACCATCGAGGAGCGCGTGCGGAGCGGGCAGACGGGCGCGCAGTGGACTCTGCGTTCTTTGGCCGCGCTCGGCGAGGAGGGGACGCGCGAGGGGCGCTTGCGGACGGTGGCCGCCGAGATGCAGGCGCGGCAGCAGACCTGTGAGCCCGTCCATCGCTGGCCGCTCGTCGAAGGGCACGCGGCCTCCGGCGACTGGGCCGAAGGCTACCGCACCGTCGGGCAGTTCATGTCCACAGACCTCTTCACCGTCCGCCCCGACGACTTGGTTGACCTCGCGGCGAGCGTCATGGACTGGCGGCACATCCGGCACGTCCCCGTCGAGGACGAAGGCGGGCGTCTGGTCGGGCTCGTGACGCACCGCGACGTGCTGCGCCTGCTCGCGCGCGGGATGGCGGGCCGGGTTGGCGCGGCGGCGGTCGCCGTCCGCGAGATCATGAAGGCCGACCCCGTGTCGGTCGAGCCTTCGACCGAGACGCTCGCCGCCGTGCGGCTGATGCGCGAGCGCGGCGTCGGCTGTCTCCCGGTCGTCGAAGGCGGGACGCTGGTCGGCATCGTCACGGCGAAAGACTTTCTCGACGCCTCGGCCAAGCTCTTCGAGGAGCGGCTTACTTCGGGCACGACGACGCGCGGCGGCGAAGAGAGCGTCGCAACGCCGTCGCAAGATGAATTGAATAAAACGTTAAATTTAAGTAGAGGCGCAGCGTGATATAGTGGCCGGAACGTGAAGGAACAATCGTCGAGCGGGAGAGACGAAACGTCGGGTGCGGGCGGAGCCTTGCCTGCGGAGCGCGGCGGTTGGCGGCGAAAACTTCTGAGCGTGCCGACGTTGCAGGGCATCGCGCTCGGCGTCGCGCTCGGCGCGGCCATCGGCATCGGCGGCTACACCTTCATCTACGCGAAGGGTTATTCCTACCTCACGAACGACCCCGGCGCGTGCGCCAACTGCCACGTCATGGAGGAGCAGTATTCGGGCTGGCTCAAGTCCTCGCACCGCTCGGTCGCGGTGTGCAACGACTGTCACACGCCGCCCGGCTTCGTCGGCAAGTACTACACGAAGGCGTCGAACGGCTTCTGGCACTCCTACTACTTCACGACCGACACCTTCCACGAGCCGATTCGCATCACCGAGCGCAACCGGCGCGTTGCCGAAGAGGCTTGCCGCAAGTGCCACCAGCCGGTGACGAGCGCCATTGACGCGCACGCGGGCGGCGACGCGCCGGGCGGCGAAGGCGCTCTCTCCTGCATTCGCTGCCACCGCAACGTCGGGCACATGCACTGAACCTGAGCCGGGCCGACGAGAGCCCGGCGAGACTTTGAAGGGCTGATAGAGAGATGGCTGAGAAGGAAAACGAAGGGGCCGAAACTCAGTCGCCGTCGAAGCGGCGGCGCGGGATGTTCAAGTTCATCGCGCTCGCGGCGGTGCTCGCGGCGCTCGCGGCGGTCGGGGGCGTGGCGCTGCTGGTCAACATCATGGAGCGCAAGCAGGAGGCCCGAAACCCCTTCTACCGCGTCGTCGAATTGACGGACGAGACGGAAGACCCGGAAATCTGGGGCAAGAATTTCCCGCAGCAGTACGACGGCTACAAGCGGACGGTGGATCAGGTGCGGACGCGCTACGGCGGGAGCGAGGCCGAGCCGCGCACGCCGACCGAGGCCGACCCGCGCTCGATTGTCGCCCAGTCGCGCCTCGAAGAAGACCCGCGCCTCAAAGTCATGTGGGCGGGCTACGCCTTCTCGCGCGACTTCCGAGAGGAGCGCGGCCACGCCTACATGCTCACCGATCAGGTCTATACCGAGCGCCAGCAGGCCACGCCGCAGCCCGGCACCTGCATCCACTGCCACGCCTCGGTCTATGTCCCCTACAAGAAGGCGGGCGGCGGCGACCTCATCAAGGGCTTCGAGGTCTTCAACAAGATGCCCTT
This sequence comes from Pyrinomonadaceae bacterium, assembly GCA_035761505.1. Taxonomy (GTDB): domain Bacteria; phylum Acidobacteriota; class Blastocatellia; order Pyrinomonadales; family Pyrinomonadaceae; genus JAIVJM01. The sequence continues at coordinate 45,072 of DASTQX010000577.1, read as the reverse complement.
CATGGAGGCGCGCAAGAACGTCTCGCACCCCGTCACCTGCATTGACTGTCACGACTCGCAGACGATGCAGTTGCGCGTCACGCGCCCCGGCTTCATCGAGGGCATCCGCGCGCTCGCCTCCTCCGAAGAACCCGTCCCGCACCTGCCGAGCGTCGAGCGCTGGCGCGCGTCGGGGCGTGAGGGGCTCTACGACGTGAACGCGCAGGCGACCCGGCAGGAGATGCGGGCCTTCGTCTGCGGCCAGTGTCACGTCGAGTACTACTTCAAGGGGCCGGAGAAGCGTCTCACTTATCCTTGGTTCAAGGGCTTGAAGGTCGAGCAGATTACGGCCTACTACGACGAGGTGGGGCACAAGGACTGGGAGCACAAGGAGTCGGGCGCGCCCGTCTTGAAGGCGCAGCACCCGGAGTTCGAGATGTGGTCGCAGGGCATCCACGCGCGCTCCGGCGTCGCGTGCGCCGACTGTCACATGCCCTACGTCCGGCAGGGCGCTCTGAAGATCAGCGACCATCACGTCCGCTCGCCGCTCTTGAACGTCAACAACGCGTGCCAGACCTGTCACAAGTGGCCCGAAGGAGAGCTGCGCCTCCGCGTCGAGACGATTCAGGGGCGCACCTTCCAGATGCGTAACCTTGCGATGGACGCGCTCGTCCAGTTGATTGCGGACATCAAGGCGGCGCGCGACGCGGGACGCACCGACGCGGAGCTGCAACCCGCGCGAGACTTCCAGCGCAAGGCGCAGTTCTATCTTGACTTCGTCGAGGCCGAGAACTCGACCGGCTTCCACGCCGGGCAGGAGGCCGTCCGCATCCTCGGCGAGTCAATCAACTTCTCGCGCATGGGACAAGTGGCCCTGCGCGGCGGCATCCAAGCCGCGCCCGCGCACCAGACGCCGAGGGCTTCGTTCCTCCGAACCGCGTTCGGAAGATAGGTTAAGAGGAAAGCGATTAAGGCCGGAGCTTGAGGGAGTTTGAAGACGATTGAGGAAGCGGGCGGGGCTAGTCCCTGCCCGCTTCCTTTTGTCCCGCGCGTCGGCGTCAGTCTTTCGCCTACGCCTCCGCGTCAACTATAATCGTCCCGCAATCCGTCCAGCCCTTTTAGCTCTTCAGGAGGCCACACTGAAAGCGAGCAAAGAGAAGATTCTGATCGTTGACGACGACCACGCGATCCGCTGGGCGCTCTGCGAGGCGCTGCGCAGTTGGGGCTACGAGCCGGTCGAAGCGGGGACGGTCGCCGCCGGTGTCTCGACCTTCGAGGCCGAGGAGCCGCAGGCCGCGCTGCTCGACATAGACCTGCCCGACGGCTCCGGCCTCGACGTGCTGCGCGAGATTAAGAGCCGCCAGCCCGAAGCGGTCGTCATCATGATTACCGGCAACGTCCACATCCAGAACACGATTGCGGCGCTGCGCGGCGGCGCTTACGACTTCATCGGCAAGCCCTTGAATCTCGAAGAACTGCGCGTCACTATCCGCAACGGCATCGAGGCGAGCCGCCTCCGCCGCGAGGTCACGCAAGTCAGGCGCGAGCGCGCGCGGCAGTTCAGTTTTGAACAGATTATCGGCGAGAGCCCGGCGGTCAAAAGGATGCTCTCGCTCGCGCGCAAGGTGGCCGAGTCGGAAGCCTCAAGCGTTTTGTTGCAGGGCGAGTCGGGGACGGGCAAAGACCTCGTGGCGAAGGCCATCCACTACGGCTCGCGCCGCGCCGAAGCGCCGTTCGTCGCCATCAACTGCGCGGCCATCCCCTCGACCTTGATCGAGTCGGAACTCTTCGGCTACGAGAAGGGAGCCTTCACCGACGCGAAGGCGCGCAAGGAAGGACTCTTCGAGCAGGCCGAGGGCGGGACGCTCTTTCTCGACGAGATCGGCGAGCTTGAGTTGGGCTTGCAGGCGAAGCTTCTGCGCGTGCTCGAAGAGGGCACGTTCCGTCGGGTCGGCGGGTTGAAGGACATCCCCCTGGACGTGCGCGTCGTCGCCGCGTCGAACCGCGACCTCAAGTCGGAGGGCGAGGCGGGCCGCTTCCGCGTTGATCTTTATTACCGTCTCTCGGTCATCCAGATTGACATCCCGCCTTTGCGCGAGCGCGGCGACGACGCGCTGCTTCTGGCCGAGCACTACGTCAACACCTTCGGCGAGCGCCTCCGGCTCAAGCGGAAGATTCGCGGCCTCTCGCCGGAGGTGCGCGAGATATTTTTGCACTACGCGTGGCCGGGCAACGTCCGCGAGCTACGCAACGTCATCGAGCGCGCGCTCATCCTCGAAGACGAAGACCTCGTGACCGTCGAATACCTGCCGCGCGACCTGACGGGCCGGACTGAGCATGCCGCGCCCGTGGGCTCGACCACCGCGACGGGCCACCGCTTCGGCCTCCCGCCCGAAGGCGTCTCGCTCGAAGAGGTCGAGGACTCGCTCGTCCGTCAGGCGGTCGAACGTAGCGGCGGCAACCAGACGCGCGCCGCCGAACTCCTGCGCATCTCGCGCGACCAGTTGCGCTACCGTCTCAAGAAGCTCGACAGCGCGGCGGCGGCGACCGGCGAACGCGCCGCGACCGAGGCAGCCCCTTGAAAGTCTTGAACCCCCGATGAGCGAAAGCACCCTGCACGAGACGCCGCACGCGGGCGAGCGCCACTTCGACGCCGAGGAGGCTTTGAAGCGCTCGCTCAAGGAGCTGGCCGACTTGAAATTCGCGCTCGACGAGTCGGCCATCGTCGCCATCACCGACCAGCGCGGCGTCATCAACTACGTTAACGACAAGTTCTGCCAAATCTCGAAGTACTCGCGCGAGGAACTCTTAGGTCAGGATCACCGCCTCATCAACTCGGCCTATCACCCGAAGGAGTTCATCCGCAACCTCTGGACGACCATCGCTTCGGGCGAAGTCTGGCGCGGCGAGATACGCAACCGCGCCAAAGACGGCTCGATCTACTGGGTGGACACGACCATCGTCCCGTTCCTCAACGCCGAAGGGAAGCCCTACCAGTACGTCGCCATCCGCTACGACATCACCGAGCGCAAGCGCGCCGAAGAGCGCATCGGCGAGCAGGCCGCGCTCTTGGATAAGGCGCAGGACGCCATCATCGTCCGCGACGCGCGCGACAACAAAATCCTCTACTGGAACAAAGGGGCCGAGCGTCTGTACGGCTGGACGACGGAAGAGGCCGTGGGCCGCACGGCGCGCGAGCTGCAACTCTTGAACGAGCTGAACGCCGAGCAGTTCGCGGCGGGGCTCCGGGCCGTGATGGAGCGCGACGAGTGGACGGGCGAGTTGCGCCAGCGCACCAAAGACGGCGCGGAGATCAGGGCCGAGAGCCGCTGGACGCTCCTGCGCGACGACCGTGGCGAGCCCCGCTCCATCCTCGTCATCAACACCGACGTGACCGAGCGCAAGAAGGTCGAGGCGCAACTCCTCCGCGCGCAGCGCATGGAGTCCATCGGCACGCTCGCCGGAGGCATCGCGCACGACCTCAACAACATCCTCTCGCCGATTCTGATGGCCGTCCAGATGCTTCAGATGAAGTCGGACGACCCCGGCGTCCTTCAGTGGTTGGAGATGCTTCAGGCGAACGCCGAGCGCGGCGCGGACATGGTCAAGCAGGTCTTGTCGTTCGCGCGCGGCGTCGAAGGCGAGCGCGTCGCCTTGCAGCCGAAGCACCTCGTCAAAGAGGTCGTCAAGATTCTCAAAGACACTCTGCCGAAGTCCATCGAGATCGTCTTCGACGTGGCCCCAGACCTCTGGACGGTCTCGGCGGACGCGACGCAGGTTCATCAAGTCTTGATGAACCTCTGCGTCAACGCGCGCGACGCCATGCCGCGCGGCGGCGAACTGACGCTCCGCGCCGAGAACACGACGCTCGACGAGAACTTCGCGCGGATGCACATTGATGCCGAGCCGGGCCGCTTCGTCGCCGTCTCGGTCGCCGATACCGGCGAGGGGATGTCGCCCGATGTCCTCTCGCGCGTCTTCGAGCCCTTCTTCACGACGAAGGATGTCGGGAAGGGGACGGGGCTCGGCCTCTCGACGGCGCTCACCATCGTCCGCAGCCACGGCGGCTTCATCAACGTCTATAGCGAGCCGCACAAGGGCACGCGCTTTACGATCTATCTCCCGGCCATCGAGGGGCCAGCCACGGCGTCGGAGCGCAAGCGGCTCGACCTGCCCGCCGGGCGCGGCGAACTCGTCCTCGTCGTGGACGACGAGGAGGCCATCCGGCAGATCACGAAAGGCACGCTCGAAGCCTTCAACTACCGCGTGCTCGTGGCCGCCGACGGGACGGAGGCCGTCGCGCTCTACGCGCAGCACCGCGAGGAGGTCGCCGCCGTGCTCACCGACATGATGATGCCCTTCATGGACGGCCCCGCCACCATCCGCGCGCTGGTGAAGATGAACCCGCGCGTCCGCGTCATCGCCGCCAGCGGCCTCGGCGCGGGCGACAAGGCCGCCGAGGCCGCGAGCGCGGGCGCGCAAATCTTTCTGCCCAAACCCTTCACCGCCGAAAAACTCCTCAAGACGCTCGCCGAACTCCTCCACGGCCCCGAAGCGAAGTAAGAAGCCGTTAGGAAAATCATCCCGCAGCCCTCTGACGGGGAATTTCCGCGCCGCTTCCAAGTCCGTCGCCTCTGGGGAATTGTGCGCGCGGCAGCGGAAAAGCACCCACGCGCGCTGCCCCGTCGTTTCGCAAATCACGCCGGAAATTGCGGCGATAGAGGTTGGCACGGCCCGTGCAGTTATCGTGGGCGTGGTCTGAAGAGGGCGCTCGCAGCCGCGGGGCCAATGAGCATCGGACAGGTGTTGACGCCGCACGGCGCGGGCGCTCCTCGCCGATTTTTTGGGGAGAGTTTTCGCGGAGGTGTAAGATGAAAGTTCTTCTAGCGATGGACGGTTCGCCGTGCAGCGAGACGGCGCTGAGCGAGGTCGCCCGCAGGCCGTGGCCGCCGGACACGCAGGTACGCGTCCTGTCGGTCGTCGAGCCGCCCGCGCCGCTCATCGCCGAGCCTTACATGGAGGCCGTCGGCTATTTCGAGGAGGCCGAGAAGGCGCTCCGCGAGCAGGCCCGCGCGGCGGTCGAGCGAGCCGCCGAGAGGCTTCGCGTCGAGCCGCGCGCGCCGCTCCAAGTCTCGACCGGCGTGCTCACCGGCTCGGCCAAGCGCACCATCGTCGAGGTCGCCGAAGAGTGGGGCGCGGACTTAATCGTCGTCGGCTCGCACGGCTACAAGTCTTGGGAGCGGATGCTCCTCGGCTCGGTCTCGCAGGCCGTCGCCGCCCACGCTCGCTGCTCGGTCTTGATCGTGCGCTGCAAAACTAAAAGTGACGAGTGACGGGTGACGAGCAAGACGGCTTTTAACTCGTCACCCGTCACCGGGGTTTCTTATGGCAAATGTTCTCATCCTCGGCGGCGGGTTCGGCGGCGTGGTGGCGGCGGAGCGGCTGGCGAAGTCGCTCGGCCCGGAGCACCAGATTACGCTCGTCTCGCGGAGCCGCCGCTTCACGTTTTATCCGGCGCTCGTCCGCCTCGCCTTCGGCAAGTGCGACGCCGACGACATCTCCTACGACCTGCTCGACGCGATGCTCGCGCGCCGCGTCCGCTTCGTCGAGGCCGAAGTCTCGCGCGTTGACCCCCGCGCCCGCAAGGCGACGCTCCACGGCGGAGACATCGTCGGCGACATCAAATACGACTATCTCATCTACGCGCTCGGACGGCGGCTCGCCACCGAGCGCGTGAAGGGCTTCTTCGAGCATGCGCACCACCTGCTCGGCGTCGGCGCGGCGGGGAAGTTCGGCGAGGCCGCGCGCAGTTTCCGTAGCGGTCACGCCGTCATCGGCTCGTGCCCCGGCGCGCGCCTCGACGTGCCGGTTTACGAGACGGCCTTCGCCCTCGCGCGTCAACTCGCGGAGCGCGGCGACCGGGCACGCATCACCATCATCAGTCCCGAACAGCCGAGCGCGCAGCCGGGCGGCGCAGACCTCGCGCGCGCGCTCCGCCCCGCGCTCGAAGCGCACCACATCGAGACTCTCCCGGACTTCCCCATCGCCGAGGTGACAGCCGAAGCGGTCGTCGCGCGCGACGGGCGCGAGGTCGAGTACGACCTCCTGATGCTCGTCCCGCCGTTCGAGGGGATGAGCGCGCTCGCCTCGACCGGGCTCACGAACGACGAGGGCTACGTCCGCGTGGACGACACGATGCGCGCGCTTGGGGTCGAAGGATTGTACGCCGTCGGCGATGCCGTCTATTTCTCCGGCCCGAAGCTCGGCCACATGGCCGTCCGGCAGGCCGAGGTCGCCGCCGAAAACCTCGTCGCCGAAATCGAAGGCCGCACCCCGTCCGCCCACTACAACCACGAACTCACGCTCGTCGTGGACGAGGGCGGCGGCGACACCACCTTCCTCCACAAGAAGCTTTGGGAGGAGGGCGACAAGCGGGTCGGCCACGGTCGCTTCTGGGGCTGGGCCAAACGCGCGCACGAACGTTATTTCCGCGCACAACACTCATAGGAGGTGATAAGTGATGAGTGATAAGTGATGAGACAACGCCTTCTTCCTTCTCATCACTCATCACTCATCACTTATCACGGCTTTTAAGATGCTTGAAGTCAAAGAGATGTCGAGGGGCGAGATGACGGCGCTGCTGTTGCGGGGGACGTTCGGCCACTTGGGCTGCTCGCGCGACGGCCACCCGTATGTCGTCCCGATGAACTACGCCTACGACTCCGAGTGCCTCTACTTCTTCACCACCGAGGGGACGAAGACCGAGTACATCGGCGCTAATCACGAGGTCTGTTTTCAGGTCGAGGAGATCGCCGACCCCGCGCGCTGGGAGAGCGTGATGGTCTTCGGTCGCGCCGAGCGCGTCGCCCATGCGGACGACTTGGAGCGCGCCATGCGGCTCATCGCCGAGCGCAACCCGACGCTCACGCCTGCCCTCAACCGGACGAAGATCGGCGCTTGGACGCGGCTCAGTAACATCGTCGTCTATCGCGTCCGCCCGCACTCGATTCACGGGCGCAAGACCGCCTGAAGTCGGCGCGGCGCGGCGCAGAGAGAGAGAGGAGGTGTCCGGCCATGATTAAGAGGATGAGCGCGGACGAGGCCCGCGCCCTGCTCCGCTCGCAGCGCCTCGCGCGCCTCGGCTGCGTCTCCGAAGGCGACCCCTACGTCGTCCCCGTCAACTACGTCTTCGACGGCGAGAACGCCTTCAGCCACTCGCTACCGGGCCGCAAGATCGAAGCGATGCGTGCCAACCCGCGCGTCTGCCTACAGGTGGACGAGGTGCGCGACCAGTTCCGTTGGAAGAGCGTGCTGGCCTTCGGGACGTTCGAGGAGTTGACCGACCCGGACGAGCACGCGCGGGCTCTGAACCTCCTGCTCTCGCTCTTCCCGCGCCTCACGCCCGTCGAATCACTCATCGCCGAAGACGCCAACGCCCCCGCGCCCATCGTCTATCGCATCCGCGTCGAACGCCTCACGGGCATCCGTGAAGGTTAAAGGAGGTGAGATGTTAAAGATTCTGATCGGCTACGACGGTTCGGCCTGCGCCGAGGCGGCGCTCGACGACTTGCGGCGGGCGGGGTTGCCCGCGCGCGGCGTCGAGGCGCTGGCGCTCTCGGTGGCCGAAGTTTATATGCTGCCGCCTCCGCCTTCGAGTTACGAGATAGTCGAGGCGGCGACGGCTGAAGACGCGCGCGAGGCCGACCGGCTGAAGTACGCCGGGAACGTCCGCGCCTTTGAAGAGGCGCAAGGCTTCGCGCGGCGCGCGGGCGAACGCCTGCGGGAGAACTTCCCGGAGTGGGAGGTGAAGACCGAAGCGGTCAGCGGCTCGCCCGCGTGGGAGTTGATCGTGAGGGCCGACACTTGGAAGCCCGACCTCATCGTCGTCGGCTCGCACGGGCGCTCGGCGCTCGGTCGCTTCGTCTTGGGCAGCGTCTCGCAGAGGGCTCTGACCGAGGCGCGCTGCTCGGTGCGCGTCGCGCGGGGCCGCGTCGAGGTCGAGCCGGAGGCTCCGGCGCGCGTCGTCGTCGGCGTGGACGGCTCGGAGGGCTCGGACGCGGCGGTGCGCGCCGTGGCCGCGCGCGACTGGCCCGCGCAGAGCGAGGCGCGCGTCCTCATCGTCCACGACCCGCTCGTCCCCAGTCTCGTCGGGCGCATCATTCCGCCGGTGGCGAAGTGGACGAAGCAGGTCAACGAGGCCGAGACGGAGTGGCTGCGGCAGACCGCCGAGAGTGCGACCCAAAAATTGAGCGACGCCGGGCTCGTCGTCTCTTCCGCCGTCGTGGAGGGCGACCCGAAGCGCCTGCTCGTCGAAGAGGCCGCGCGCTGGGGCGCGGATTGCCTCTTCGTCGGCTCGACCGGCTTCAGCAACCGCATCGAACGCTTCCTCCTGGGCAGCGTCTCGTCGGCGGTGGCCGCGCGCGCCCACTGCTCCGTCGAAGTCGTCCGCGAGCGGAAGCCGGAATAAGAGTTCAGCCCCGGCTTGGCGTAATAACTGTGAGACGAAAGTCGAAGCCGCCGGGCGTCCGAGAAGAGAGGAGTCTTGAGATGGAGACGATGCGTGCGACCGTGTTTCACGGCACAAATGATATTCGCGTCGAAGAGGTCGGCAGGCCGCGCGCGGGCGCGGGCGAGGCCGTCATCCGCGTGACCCTGACGACCATCTGCGGCACAGACCTGCACATCCTGCGCGGCGAGTATCCAGTCCGCGAAGGGCTCGTCATCGGGCATGAGCCGGTCGGAGTCATCGCCGAACTCGGCCCCGGCGTCGTGGGCTACGAGGTCGGCGAGCGCGTCTTGGTCGGCGCGATTACGCCCTGCGGGCAGTGCCGCGCGTGCCTGTCGGGGAACCTCTCGCAGTGCGGTCACGGCGAAGGCTTCGAGGCGCTGGGCGGCTGGCGCTTCGGCAACACCCTTGACGGCGCGCAGGCCGAATACTTGCGCGTCCCGCACGCGCAGGCGAATCTGGCGAAGATTCCCGACGAGTTGACCGACGAGCAGGTGGTCTTGCTCGCCGACATCGCCTCGACCGGCTTTAGCGGCGCGGAGTCGGGCGGCGTCCGCATCGGCGACGCGGTCGTCGTCTTCGCGCAAGGCCCGATTGGCTTGTGCGCGAGTGTCGGCGCGAAGCTCATGGGCGCGGCGCTCGTCGTCGGCGTTGACGGCGACTCGAACCGCTTGCGGATGGCGCGCGCGATGGGCGCGGATGTCGTGCTCGACTACAGAGAGACGGATGTCGTCGCGGAAGTGAAGAGGCTCACGGGCGGCGGCGCGGACGTGGCGATTGAGGCGCTCGGCACGCAGGAGACGTTCGAGAGCGCGATGCGCTCTCTGCGTCCCGGCGGCACGCTCTCTAGCCTCGGCGTCTATTCCGGCAAGCTGCAAATCCCCTACGACGCTTTCGCCGCCGGGCTCGGCGATTACCGCTTGGTGACGACGCTCTGCCCCGGCGGCAAGGAGCGGATGCGCCGCCTGATGGAGATGGTCAAGAGCGGGCGCGTTGATTTGACTCCGCTTCTGACGCACACCTTCTCTCTGGATGACATCGTAGAAGCTTACGCCCTCTTCGGCGAGCGGCGAGACGGCGTGATGAAGGTCGCCATCAAGCCTTGAAGCAGAGCCTGAGACTTTAGCGGGCGGCGGGGCGTCTTTTGAAGAGGCGCGGCAGCTTCGCGCCGACGAACTGGCCGAGGAAGAACGCGCCGACGAGGACGGGGAACGAAGTGAGTTGCCAGCCGAGGCCGCTTCCGACGCGCAGCGCGACGACGAGCGGCACGGGCAGGTGGATAGCCAGAAACCACTGGCGCGAGCGCACGGGCACGCTCGCGCGCCAGTAGCCGAACGGCAGGTTAATCAGAAAGACGAGTGTGGCGACCAGTAATAATTTCATTGCCGACCTCTAAAAGCCGTGAGAGGTAGATCGTGACAGGCGACAGGTGAAAGACCGTTCTCACCTGTCGCGGTTCGCGGTTTACCTGTCACGGCTTTTTCCTTTCCGCGTCAGCGACTCTTCGTCCAGACCTTCCCCGCGTGACAGTCGGTGCATTGGAATTGCGAGAGGTCGCCGAGGTTGACCGGGTGCTGGAAGCCCCGGTTGCCCTTGTGGCAGGCGGCGCACTGGAACTCGCCCTGCGTGCCGAGCGCGACCGGGTGGCGGAAGAGTCCGTCCGCCGCCTGAGTCCTGACCCCGCCCTCGGTCTGGTCGAGGGTCGTGTGGCAGATGCGGCAATCCTTGCTGATGATGCGGCCCGTCGCCGGGCTCACGTGTTCGCCGTCGTGGCAGCGGAAGCAGCCTTGCGCGTAGAAGTGGCCGACGTTGTTCGGGTGCGTCTGCCAGTCGGTCTTCATCTCCGGGAAGGTGTAGGTCTGAAAGATGCGCCGCAACTCGGCGACCGCGCCCCTCACGGCGTCGCCCTTCGCCGCGTACACTTCGGGGTAGTTCGCGCGATAGAACCCTTCGAGCCCTTCGGAGATCGAACGGAGAGCCTCGTCCGTCGTCGCGTAAGGTTTCGACAGCAGCGCGACGGCCTCGCGCTTGAGGTAGGGGAGCGACGAGTCGAGCTGGCCCGAAGCGAGCGAGTCGTCAACCGAGCGGTCGGGCGGCTTGAACTCGTGCGTCGGTCGGTTGTGACAGTCAATACAGTCCATCCGCCGCTTCGGCGCGCTCGCAATCTGCTCCGGCGTGAGTCTTGAGTCCCGCGCGACGTATTCGACGACGTTGCCCCGCGCGTCCTTCCAACTGACCCACGCGATCTCCTGCCGCTGCTCGTCCGAGGCGACGAAGGTAATCTCGTTGGCGAGGTTCATGTGCCAGTGGATGCCGGAGACGGGGCCAGCCTCCGGGCTCCCGCCGCCGACGTGGATGAGCATCCGATTTGCGCGCGGCGTGTTCGCCTCGTCGTAGGCGAAGTGCTTGAACTCCTTCAACTCGTCGCCGTGGAAGCGGTTCGGCCAGTGGCAATGGGCGCACGTCTCGCTTGCGGCGCGCATGTTGTGGACGGGGCTTTTGACGGGCCGCGAGTAGGTTCCGAAGGCGACGTGATAGAGCTGCCGCGCCCCGGCGAGCTTCGAGCGCACGTACCACTCCGGCCCCGGCCCGACGTGGCAATCCACGCACCGGATGTTGGCGTGCGGCGCGACGCGGAAGGCATTCAGCTCCGGTTTCATTACCGTGTGGCAGGTCTGCCCGCAGAACTGCACCGACTCCGTGTGCTCGTAGGCGCGGTAGCTGCCGAAGGCGCTCATAAAGATGAAGACGAAGACGAGGCCGACGAAACCGAGGAAGTTGCGCCGCCGCCGGGGGTCGTTCAAATCCAGAATGGGGTAGGCCGTCAGCGAGGCGGCGGAGTGTCGCCGCCTGCGCCGCTCGCGCCAAGCGCCGAGGAGGGCGACGAGGAGGCCGAAGGCCATGAAGCCGGGGAGGATGATGTAAGTGAGGATGCCGAGGTACGGGTTGTCCGAGGCCGAAGTCAGCTCGATGAGAAAGAGCATCACGATGCTCGTGAGGCTCGCGGCGACGACGGCGAGCCCGGCGAAGCTCAGGTAGTTACGCAGCAGGCTCGGCCCCTTCGGCGGCTTTGGCGGCTGGCCTTCGGGCTGCTTCGCTTGGTCTTCTTGCTCGGCGGGCCGTTGACCTTCGGCTGGCTCCTGTCTCTCTTCGCTCATCGTCGTCCTCCGCGGCGTACCGGCGGCTGCGCGGTAAAAAGAGAGGCCCCCGGCGTCGTCAGGGCGCGGGCGTTGACGACGCCGGGGGTCTCGTTCGTGGTTGGGCGTCGTCGCGCGCGCGGGGCGGCGTTCGACGTGGTCGGCCCGCGCCGCGCACGGGCAGCTACTTCATGGATTTCATGTGGGTGACGAGCGACTTGGCCTGATCGGGCGTCACGCCTTTGGCCTCGTAGCCGGGCATCTTGGGCGTCACGTCGTCCTTGCCCTTGAGCACGACGCCGACGTGCGCCTCGTCGTCCTTCGTCGCGTCGAACTTCTTCTCGGCCTTCTGGCCGTGGCACATCGCGCACTTGACCTTGTAAACGGCAGCCGCGTCGAAGTCCTGCGCCGACGCCACGGCGCTCGACGAGACGGGCGCGGGGCTGAAGAGGGCGAGGGCCACGAGCGGGAGGGTGATGAGGGCGACCGCGAGCATCTTTATTCTTTTCATCAGTGCGTCTTCCTTCCTCGAATCTGTCGGCGTCCGAAACGCTGTGGCGCTCCGACTCCGCCGCCTTCCACCCTCCACTCAGCAATGGCCGTGCCGGTCGGCGGAGACGCAAAAGGGCCGATTTTCCGGGGAAAAAGAGGGCACGCAGATACGCCCGCGCCTTCATGGCGGGATTTTGCGCGCGGGGCTGGGGAAGATTTCGCAAAGCTGAAAGTGGTGAATGGTGAATGGTGAACGGTAAATCGCGGTTGAGTGCCGGTACGTCCTGAGTGGTCAACAGCAACTCGGAGGAGGGCAAGCGATTTGATTTACCATTCACTATTTCTGAAAATTCGAGATTTCAAATACTGAAAACCGAAAGCTTGTCTTCCTTCATTCATCATTGCTTCAGAAGTGCCATGTGTTCCCCTCGTGGCACTTCTTGCAATCGGAGAAGTCGTCGCCGCCGAAGGCGCGGCGGTCGTTGTGGCACGTCATGCAGCTCTGCGCGCGCGGCGCGGCGTGGTGCATGAGCGGCTGCGGCGAAGTGACCTGCCGCCCCTGCGCTGCGCCCGCGCGGACGGCGTGACACTCGGCGCAGCTCAAGCCTTTGCGCGTGTGCTCGGCGTGGCTGAAGTTGACGCGGAAGGCGGGCGCGCTCTCCGGCGTCCGACGGTAGCCGCCGAGGCGGTGGCAGGTGTTGCAAGAGGCGATGTCTTGCCCGCCCGCCCGCGTGTTCGGCGCGTGGCAGCGGAAGCAGGTCGCGTGCGCCGAGAGCCCCGCCGGAATCGAGAGCGCGACGCCGCGCCCTTCGGGCCGGTGGCAGGCCGCGCAAGTGTTCGCGGGCCGCGCGCCGCCGCGCGCGTGCGTCGCGTGATCGAACTTCACGTTAAAGCTGCGCAAGCGGGGGAAGGGCTTGACGGCAGCCGACTGTTGCGGGTTCGCGTGACAGATGGTGCAGATGGGGCTCGACGAGTCGGAGAACTGTTGCGTGTGGCAACCGGCGCAAGGGCTGTGCCCGGCGGAGCGGACGGGGCGCGGCGAGTTGTCGTTGCGCTGGTGACAGAGCAGGCACGGCAGCCGCGCGTGCTGCGGGTTCGCGTGCGTGAATCTCGAATAGTTGACCTGCGGCTCAAACGTGGCGGGCTCGACCGCCGGAGTGCTCGCCGCTGCGGATGCGTGCTCTGCCGTCGAGGCGCTTGCGCCCAGAAGGAGCGTGAGCGCGAAGAAGAGGCACGCCGCCGCCGCGACGACGAGCGAGAGCCGCCGCCGCACGCGCGCCGGGCTGTCCGGCGTCTGTTGCTCAAACGGTTCGTGCGTGACATTCATCGCCGTTCACTCATCGTCTCTCACTTCTTCGTCGCCGCCGGGAGCGCCGCCGCGTGCGACTCCGGCAGAGGGAGCCGCCCGTTCGTGATGTGGCACTTCGTACACACGAAGGCCGGGTCGGCTCTCTTCTGCGCGACCACGGTGTTGAGAAGCCCGTCCGGCGTCGGCTCGATGTGACAGCCCGAACCGCCGCCGCCGCAACTGAGGACGGGCACGCGCCGCGCCTGCGGCTCTGCCGCGTTCATCCGCGCCGTCTGGTGACAGGTCGTGCAGGCCAGATCGTGCGGCGGCCATTCGTGGCGGAAACGGCCCACGTCGCGCCCGGCCCAGCGTCGCAGCGTCGCGCGATCCGTGACGCCCATCGAGGCGGCGAGCTTCGGGTCAAAGTCGTCGTGCGCGCTCGTCAGGCTGAGGCGCTCGGCGAGCGGAAGCAGCTTGTGGCACGCGGCGCAGTTGGACGGCAGAGGCTCCATGCCGCCGTCCGCCGAATGACAGGTGAAGCAGGCCGAGTGATCGCGCGGCGCGGTCTTGAAAGTGCCCTTCTTGAGCCAGAAGGCTTCCTCGGCCAACGCCTTCGGGCGCGGGGTCGCGTGCTCGTCGTCGGAGTCTCCCTGCGGCTGGAAGGTCTGGTGGCAGTTGGCGCAAGAGGCGTTGGCCTGCGCGGGGTCGTCCTGCCGCGCGCGCGCGGGCTTCGTGTGAGCGAACGAGGCGCGCACGAAGAGCGAGGCGGCGCGCGCGTCGTCGTCCAACTCGCTGAACAAGCCCTCGTGCTTGTCGTGGGGGAAGGAGACGCCGAAGTCGGAGGAGGCGGTGCGCCCCTTCGGCGAGGCGTCGAAGAGTTCGGCGAGCGAAGGGAAGGGCCAGCGCGTGGTGTGGCGCGGCGTCGCGCTGACGTGGCAGACCGAGCAGATTTTCGGTTGTGGCCGCTCGCGCGCGAAGAACTGCGCGCGGTGGCAGCCGATGCAGGAGGCGTGCTCCGGGTATTCGGTGATGTCGGCGAAGGCGGCGTCCGGCTTGCGCACCTCCTTCCAGTTCGCCGAGGGGAATTTGTGGCACGCGTCGCAAGCCTTGCGGTGCTGCGCGGTGGCGTGGTCGAAGTTCGCGTAGTCCACGCGGGGCCGCGACGCGGGCGGCGTGCGAACGCGCGACGCTGGCGCGCGACGACGCTGCGGCTCGCCGCCCGCGACCGCCGTGAAAGGGGCGGTGCGCGAGACGGCGAGCCACAGGAGAGTGACCGCGAGGAAGGCGCAGAGGGCGAAGACGCGAGTTCTCATCAGCCTGCTCGACTCACACGTTGATTACCGCTCGCCGCCGCCGAAGTAGAAGCGGAGCGAAGTGTAGGGCATGTGCGCGTGGTAGTTCTGCGGCCTTGGGCTCACGATGAAAGTCCCTTGATTGAAGGCGGCAAGGCGGCTCTCGTTATAGTTGTAATACTGGTAGCCGAGGTTCCAGTCCACACGGCGGTTGACGCGGAGGGCGACGCGGGCCTCCGGCGACTGGTAGTGCATCGGGTAAGAGCTGATGAAGATGCCCGCCGCCTGATTGGATATCCGGCTGCCCTGACCCGTGTCTTTGTTGACGCGGTAGGCCGCGTAGAGCGAGACGCGCCGGAAGGGCTGCGCCACCACGTCGAAGTTGAAGAAGTGGTTGCGCATGAAGTAGAGGCTGTGGCCGCGAATCCCGGCGTTCGGGACGCCGGGGCCGAAGGCGTACTCGATGACGGCATCGCTGTTCTGCCGGTTGTAGTTGTAGCCCGCGCCGAACGAGAGCCGGTCGTTGGCCGTCCAGTCAAGGGACGTGGTGAAGACCCTCGACTTGATCTCCACGCCGAAGTCGGCGAGAGAGACGGAACTTCCGTTCACGTCAATCTCGGAGGGATTGGCGTTCTCGCGCGCGAAGAAGGCGAGGTTAAAACGAAGCCTCCGCGTCACGGAATAACGGCTGCGGGCGCGGATGTTCGTGAAGTTGTAGTTGCCGGTGCGCGTGAAGACGTTGTCGGACGTGCCGTGGTCGGCGTCGAGCGAGAGCGACCAGCCGCGCACGGGGCGGGCCTTGAAGCCGAACATGACGGTGTTCGTCTGGTTGTCCTCTTCGTGCGCGTCGTCCGGGAGCGGGGGCGCTCCGTTGCTGGCGAGGTTCGCGCCGCTGAAGAAAGTCTCGATGTGCCGCCTGCCGTGGCGGTAGCCGAGGCGCACCGAATAGCGCTCGTCGAACTCGTAGTCGCCCTCGAAGGTGTTCTGCACCTTGCGGTACTTGGTCGTCTCCAAAGCCGAGCCGGTGGGCTGGATCGAGACCGCGCCCGTGCCGTTGGCGCGCGTGAGGTTGAAGACGCCACGGTAGAAGGTGTTGCCGTTGATCTCGAAGGTCTCGACGCGGAAGGTGTTCGAGAGCCGGAAGCGGTCGGTGACGCGATAGGTGAGGCCGAGGGCGCCGAGCGTGTTGGGGCGCTCGGCGTCGCCGACGAAGTTGAACTGGCCGAGCGTCAAGACGTTCGGCGGGTTGATGACGCCGGGGATGTTGGTGATGCGCGTGTTGAAGTTGTCGGCGACGACGCTCTCGACCCAGTTGAAGTCGCTTTTGGCGCTGCTGTGGATGATGCGCCCCGTGATGTCCAACTTCTTGGCGAGCAGCGTGTGCGCGCTGAAGCGGCTGTAGTTGACGCGCCCCTTGATGGGCTGCGCGCGCTCGATGCTGCGGAGGAAGGCGTTCGAGAGCGCGGGGTTGACGCCGAGGTTGATGTTGTCGTCGTCAATGAAGCTCTCGTCTTTGTAGCGGCGGAAGCCCTGCTGGAACGAGAGGTCAACGGGGCCGAGGTTCAAATCGGCACCGAGGCGGAGGTCGTTCGAGCGGTACTTGGCGTTAGAGAGCAGCATGAAGTCGTCGCCGCCGTAGTGCCAAGTGGTGAAGACCGGGCCGTTGTAACGCGTCGGCGAGTAGCCGACGTTGAAGCGGACGCGCTTGTTCTTCGGCAGGAGCGTTAAGTCGAAGTCGCCGACCTGCTGCCGCGTGTCGTAGCCGTGCTGGCCCGTCGCCGGGTCGGTCGGGCGGGTCGTGTAGAAGGGGTTGGCGATGTTGTTCAGGAACCTGAAGTATTTGAAGCGGCGATAATTTCCGTCGAGGCGATACCACTTCGACTTCTCCATGCTGATGCGGAAGTGGCCGTTGGGGTCGGAGCCCCAGCCGGTCGTGGTGACGAGCAGAGTGTCGAAGGGGCCGCCCGCGCCGTCCTTCGCCTGCACGAGCAGGCTCGAATCGAAGAGGCGCGGCCCGGCCTTGTAGTTGAGGTCGCTCTGGTACTTGTTGATGTCTCCGTCCACGCTCAGGCCGCGGTAGCCGATCTCTACACTGGAAGTGACGGTGTAGTTTCCGGTCTCCTCCTTCTTCTGCGAAGAGGCGGCGCTTTGAGTCTGAGCACCGGCGGACTGTGGACTCGGCGTCGGCTGCTGCGCCCGTGCGAGCGCCGCCGGGAGGGCCAGACAGAGCGCCAGCCCTGCGAGTCCGCGCAGCATTCTCGTAGCTTTGCTTTTCATGTCGTCCATCCTCCGGCCCGGCAGAACGCACGGGCCTGCGTGCTGTTCCTCTCGGCGTCCGTCCTCAACGCATGAAGACCGGACTGGTGTGCGACCCGTGGACTTTGACGTGGCAGGCCGTGCAATCCCGATATTGCAGGTCGAGACGGTGCGCGGGGCCGACCGGCTCCAACGCGCCGACGCCGTGATCCTGCGTGTGACATTCGAGGCAGAGCTGCGCGACGCTGCTCGTCCGCAGAAGGCGCGGGTTGGCCGAGCCGTGCGGCGTGTGGCACGAGGCGCAGCCCTCGGTCTTGACGGGTGCGTGTTCGTAGGTGAACGGCCCCTGCTTGTCCGTGTGGCACTTGACGCAGGCGGCGTCCGCGCCCGTGGCGAGCCGCGCCTGCTTCTGCTCGAAGCCGCCGTGCGCGTTGTGACAATCCGAGCACTTCATCGCGCCTTCGAGCACCTTATGCTTAAAGGGCATGTTGAACTGGTGCTTGGTCTCGGTGTGACACTGCATGCAGAGTTGCGGCTCGCTCGCCCGGAGCATCTTCTCGGCGGCGAAGCCGGGCTTCTCGGCGTTCGCCTGCGAGACGAAGACGTTCGAGCCCGCAAGGTTCGCGCCCGCCGGGGGCGGCGAGTGCGACGAGTGGCAACTGATGCAGCCCACGTCGTTGCGGAAGTGCTCGCCGCGCATGTAGTTGTTGTGCTCCTCGCGCCCGGCGTGGCACTTGAGGCACGTGTCGGAGGAGTCCTTCGGGGAGAGCGCCGCGAGGTTGACGATCTTCTTGTCCTTGACCTGCGCGGGCTCAAGCCCGCCGCCGAGCGCCTCGGCCATCGTCTCGACGTGCGCGCCGCCGGGGCCGTGGCACGACTCACAACCCACGACCTTGCCCTTCCAACTCGACTCCTTCTTGAGCTTTGCGTGCGCGGTCTTTAGGTAGTGCGCCGACTGATCCGAGTGACAGTCGAGACAGGTGTCTTCGCCGACGTAATTACCGGCCTGCGCGGTCTGGCCCTGCTCTTTCGGCGGCGGCTTCTGCGTGGCCGCGGTCGAGGGATAGAGGGACGCGCCGCACAAAAGCAGCGCCGTCCCGAAGACCCACGCCCCGATCAGCGCCAGCTTGATGGTCTTCAGCCGTTTCATTTTTTTGCCTCCAACATCCGTCCGGCGGGGGCCAGTGAGCGAGGGGCCCAAGCCCGCGGACTCTGAGCGGATGAGTGCTCAAAAAACAGAAGCCCGCGGGCGCGGACACTCCGGGGTGTCCGCCGTCGCGGGATGAAAGGTCGGTCGTTGGTGTTCGCTCAACATCGCTCCCTCCGGGCGCGATGAACTGCGTCAGGGAAGTCTTTGCGTGCCGTCCAAGCGGGGCTTGCGCCGCCCTCTTCGCGGGGACGCGACGGCCCGATGGCCCGGCGGTTTTGAGAGTCCGGCGAGTTCTCGGAGCGTGCGCCCGTGGCGTCCGTCCGAGAAGCCCGTCCCGTGCGACCCTCGGAGGCGCGGAGAGCAATGCTCGTTCCGCGCCCGACCGGCCCTCTCTATATAACCTGACTTCAACGGGGGGTAATGCGCGTGCAGCGAAGACAGCTTAACGACAAGTTATAACAAATTTATTGAAGCCGTGAGTTGATCGGAGCCGCGAGGGAAATTTTTATCCCGACGCCCGTCGGACTCTTCGCCGCCTCTTTGGGCGCGTCGGGGCTGGGCGGAATTTCCCAGAGCTTGCGAGAAATTCCCCGCGACGAAAGCGGCGCAGCGTCCTTGAGGCGTCCGCCCGCGCGACCTCTGCGCGGCATCGCCTGCTGGCACATCAGTTGCCCTTCGCACCGTCGTTACCAAAGCCGCGCGGCCCGCGCGCGACGAGGCTCAAACGTCAAGACGGCAACCCGGCGGAATCACAAAGAAGGCCATAACCGATGTCAGCGATGAGAGACGCGCACGGCGCGACACTGGGCGAAACCACAGTCGAGACGAAACCGCACCACTCCCCGATTGACCGGCTGATGATCCTGCTCAGCTCCGTCCGCTTCGGCGTCGTGCTGCTCGTGCTCGCGGGCGCGGCCTGCATGGTCGGGATGCTCGTCATGCAGGTCAACGTCGAAGGCTTCGACAAGTATTACGCCGAACTCACCCCCTCGCAGCAACTCCTCTACGGCAAGCTCGGCTTCTTCGACATCTATCACGCGTGGTACTTCAACGCGCTCCTGCTCGTCCTCTCCCTCAACATCGTCCTCTCTTCGATAGACAACCTCCCCAAAGCGTGGACGTTCATCTCCCGCCCCAAGCTCGTCGCCTCACGCCACTGGCTCGAAGGGCAGGAGCGACACGCGGAGCTGAGCGTCGAGGGCGACGACACGGCATCCGTCGCCGCTCGCGTCGGCTCCGCGTGCCGCGCTTTGAAGTACGCGGCGACCGTGACGGAGAAAGACGGCCAGACCTTCGTCTTCGCCGAGCGCGGCGCTTGGAACCGGCTCGGCGCTTACGCCGTCCACGTCGCGCTGCTCGTCATCTTCGCGGGCGGCTTCCTGACTTCGCAGTTCGGACACACCGGGCAGGTCGCGCTCGCCCCCGGCGAGTCGGCCTCGGAGATGACCGAGACGACCTTCGGGCTGGACGGCCCGCGTCAGTTGACGGTCGCGCTCCCCTTCGAGGTCGAGTGCACCGACATCCAGCAGCAGCTCATTGATAAGGCCGGGCCGACCTCGCCCGTCAACACGCTCGACTGGCTGACGCGCATCAGGATTAAAGACCCGGAGCGCGGCGCAAGCGAGGCGCTCGTCCACATGAACGCGCCTTACGATTACCGTGGCTACCGCTTCTTCCAGTCGAGCTTCATCCCCGAAGGCAAGGCGCGCTCGATAACTTTGCGCGTCACGCCCGAACAGGCGGGCGCGAGCGCCGAAGAGCTGAGCCTCATGCGCGACTCCACGGCGCGACTCAAAGACGGCACGCTCGTCAAGTTCGACGGCTTCTTCTCGGACTTCGTGCTCAAGGGCTCGCGCGGCGATTCCCAGTCGCCCGAATACAACAACCCGGCGGCCTCTCTGCAAGTCGTCAAGGCTTCGGGCGAGGCCGCGCGCGGCTTCGCCTTCCCGCCCTCGGCGGCGGAGGCCGGGCCAATGATGGGACGCGCGTTCGGCGGGTACAGGTTCGAGCTGATTGATTTCGAGAAGGTCGGCGCGGGTCACGTCCTTTCGGTGCAGAAAGACCCCGGCGCGGGCGTCGTCTATGCCGGATTCTTCCTGCTCACGGCGACGCTCGCCGCCGTCTTCATGTTCTCGCACCAGAGAGTCTGGGCGCTCGTCGAGCGCGGAGAAGGCGGGCGCTTCCGCCTCACTCTCGGCGGCAACACCAACCGCAACCGGCTCGGCTTCGACGACCGCTTCCGCGCGCTCGTCGGAGCCTTGAGTCAGGACGGAGACAATTCAAATCATGAGTAGAGTTCTGAAACAGACGCCGCTCGCGGTCGCGCCGCGACTCGATTTCAAGTTGCCTTTGGCGGCCTCCGCGCCGACCGCGCTTGCCGTCGGCGGCGCGCTCCTGCTGACGCTCTGGCGCTTGCGCGCCGGGGGCGAGCACTTCATCTCGGACGGCGGGCTGATGCTGCTCGCGCTCGCCTGTTACCTGACGGCGGCCATCTTCCACCTCACAGACCTCTACGCGCCTTCGACGCTCTTCCGGCGCATCGGCCTGTGGACGACGACCGGCGGCGTCTTCTTCAACCTCGCGAGCTGGGGCGTGCGCTGGGTCGCGGCCTACGACCGCGAGTTGGCGGTCATCGCGCGGCAGGGCGGCGAGATGCCTTGGGCGTTCCGCTACATCCCCTTCACGAACCTCTACGACATGAGTCTCGCCTTCGCCTTCGGCGCGGGACTGACGACGCTTTTAATCTCGCATCGCAAGTCCTTCCGCTTCCTCGGCGCGCTCTCGCTCCCTCTGGCGGCGCTCATCCTCGTCCTCGCGCGCTTCATCGGCGACGAGATTGCGAACCTCCCGGCGGTGCTCGACTCTTACTGGCGGCCCATCCACGTCGGCACGGCGTCGCTCTCCTACGGCGTGGCGCTCGTCTGCTTCGCCGTCGCGGTCGTCTATCTTTTGAAAGACGGAGTGAAGACCGAAGCGATGGCGCTCTGGACGGGGCTCTTCGCGCTCGCCGTCTTCGCCGCCGTGAGCCGCTTCTCGGTCTTCGCGCCCGCGACCTTCGGGACGTACAGCGCCTCGACGATGTTCGGTAGTTCGCGCGTCTCCCTGCCGCTACGCGCCGACATCCCTTACGCCGGTTGGCTCATCGCTTTGAGCGGGCTGCTCACGCTCGGCGTCGGCGTCGCGTTCGGGCGCTACCTCTCGAAAGCTGACGAGGGCGCGCGGCGCTGGGGCCACAGACTCTTGAAGCTCTCTTTCGTCGCGCAGGTCGGCACAATCGCCGTCCTCGTCTCGCAGTTGAAGGGCATCACGAGCGTCGTCGAGCGCCTCGACCCGCGCCAGTACGCGCGCTTCGGCGCGTACCTTTTGGAGCAGCAAGGCATGAGCGCGGCTCAAATCTCGACGCTCGCGCCGTCGCAACTCGAAAGCGTGGCGGCTGAATTCGTCAGCACGCGCGGCGACGAGTTGTTCCTGAGCCTTCGCGCGAACCCGGTCGAGCTTTCGGCGCTCATCACGGCGGCGGTCGTCACGCTCTTCGTCATCGTCTTCAGCTTCCGCACCGAGCGCCTGCGCGCGGCGCTGCCTTCCTTAGAGAAGATAGACTCGCTCATGTACAAGACGGCGGGCATCACCTTCGCGGGGCTCGCGCTGCTGCTCATCACGGGCGCGGTGTGGGCCAACGAGTCTTGGGGGCGTTACTGGGGATGGGACCCGAAGGAGGTCGGCGCGCTCGTCGCGTGGCTCACCTATGGCGGCTTCCTCCACGTCCGCATCACGCGCGGCTGGACGGGACGACCGGCAGCCTACTTCGCGCTCGTCGCCTTCCTGCTCATCATCTTCACCTACCTCGGCGTCAGCTACCTGCTGCCGGGAATGCACTCTTATGCGTGATAAGTGATGAGTGATGGGTGAGAAGAAAAACAAATGTCTTCTCACCGCTCGTCACTCATCACTCATCGCTGGTTTCAGTAATGGCACTCTTTCTCACAGGCGTGAGCCACAAGACGGCGGGGGTCGAGGTGCGGGAGCGGCTGTCGTTCGCGCGGGAGTCGCTGCCGGAATCTTTGCGGGCGCTGGTGGACGGAGAGTTGGTGCGAGAGGGGATGATTCTCTCGACGTGCAACCGCGTCGAAGTGCTGGCCGACGTTGACCCGGCGCGCTTCGAGGAAGGGAAGGCGAAGGTCTTTGACTTCCTCGCGGCGAGGGGCGCGGGCTCTTCCGGCCAAGACCTCGGCGGGCACATCTACGAGCACGCGGAAGGCGAGGCCGTGCGCCACCTCTTCCGCGTCGCCGCGTCGCTCGACTCGATGGTCTTGGGAGAGCCGCAGATTCTCGGTCAGGTGCGGCAGGCTTACGCCGACGCCTGCGACGCGGGAACCGCCGGAAGGACGCTGCATCGTCTGACTCACAAAGCCTTCCACGCGGCCAAGCGCGTGCGCTCGGAGACGAACGTCGCGGCGTGCGCCGTCTCGGTCTCTTACGCGGCGGTCGAGTTGGGACGGAAAATCCTCGGCACGCTCGAAGGGCGCACGGTGCTGCTCGTCGGCGCGGGCGAGATGGCCGAACTCGCCGCGCGTCACCTCGTCAAGTGCGGCGCGTCGCGCCTCCTCGTCGCCAACCGCACGCACGAGACGGCCCGACGGCTCGCCGCCGAGTTCGGCGGAGAAGCCGTCCCCTATGAGCGCTTCCCCGCGTTCCTCGCCGAGGCCGACATCTGCATCTGCTCGACGGCGGCGCGCAGCTACATCATCACGGCGCGGATGGCGCGCGCGGCGCTTGAGCTGCGACGCAACCGCCCCTCGTTCTTCATAGACATCAGCGTCCCGCGCAACGTTGACCCGAAAGTCTCGGAGGTCACGAACCTCTTTGTCTTCGACGTGGACGACTTGGAATCGGTCGTCGCCTCGAACCTGCGCGAGCGCGAGCGCGAGGCCGTGCGGGCCGCCGCGATTGTCGAAAAGGAGGTCGCCGAGTTCGAGAAGGCTTTGCGCGACCTGCGCATCGGGCCGATCATCGCCGCGCTCAAGGTGAAGATGCACGCGGTCGCCGCAGAGGAGTTAAGACGGCGGCGCGCGCGGCTCGGCGAGTTGACGCCCGAACAGGAGCGCGCCGTCGAGCAGTTGCTCGCCTCCGCTGTCAACAAGATTTCGCACCCGCTCATCCAGCGCCTCCGCCGCTCCTTCGAGACCGGCGACGGCGAGAACGTCCGCGCGTGGCGCACGAGCTTCGGCCTTGAGGACGAGTCGAAGATGAAGGCGGCGGTGAGACGAGTCCTCGAAGACGCGTTCGGCCCGCGAGCGGCGACCGCCTGACAGCGAGGTTAAAAATGAAGAAAGAGAACATCCTCTACAGCATCATCGGCGTGCTGCTCGGCTTCATCGTCGGGTTCATGTTCGCCAACGCGACGAACGAGCGCGGCTACGCGGCGCGGCAGAGTGGCGCAGCCGCCGGACAGCCGCAGCCACAGCCGGGCCTGCCGCCGAACCACCCGCCGATTGAAGGCGCTTCGGGGCCGAGCGCCGCCGAGGTCGAGGCCGCCGCCAGACTCGCCGCCGAGCGGCCCGAAGACTTTGAAGCGCAGGTGCGGGCCGCCGAGCAACTCTACGCGGCGCACCGCTACGAAGAGGCGAGCAAAACTTTCGCGCGCGCCAACCAGCTTCGCCCCGAAGACTTCGACGTGCTCGTCGGGCTCGGCAACACCAACTTCGACGCCGAGAAGTTCGAGGTGGCCGAGAGGTGGTACGTCGCCGCGCTCAAGCAGCAGCCCGACAACGTCAACGTCCGCACAGACCTCGGCCTGACCTTCTTCTTCCGCGAGCCGCGCGACATCGAGCGCGCCGTCCGAGAGTTCCGCGCCTCGCTCGAACGCGAGCCCCGTCACGTCCAGACGCTGCAAAACTTGACCGTCGCGCTCATCGCCAAAGGCGACGCCACGGAAGCCCGCGCGATTCTCTCGCGGCTCGAAGCGGCGAGCCCGCAGAATCCGGCGCTGGCACGCCTGCGCGCCGACCTCGAAAAGTTGGCCGCGCCGGGCCGGGCCGCGTCCGCGCCTTCAGCCGCCGTCGAAGCGGGCGGCGAGTAGAGCGCCTCGCAAACCGAGGCGATTATGACTAAGATAAGGCCCAGCACGAATTTCACCGAGCAGGATTTAATTCGACGAGAGCTGAACGGGAGAGCGAAACGCCATGCCGGAGAATCAACAGAAGTGGGTCTATCTGTTCGAGGAGGGCGACGGTGCAAACAAGTCTCTGCTCGGCGGCAAGGGCGCGGGCCTCGCCGACATGACGCGCGCGGGGCTCCCCGTCCCGCCCGGCTTCACCATCACGACCGAGGCGTGCAACGCCTTCTACGCCAACGGCAAGAACTTCCCCGAAGGGATGTGGGAGCAGGTCGTCGAAGGCTTGCGCGCGGTCGAGCAGCAGACCGGCAAGAAGTTCGGCGACCCCTCGAACCCTCTGCTCGTCTCCGTCCGCTCCGGCGCGGCCTTCTCGATGCCCGGCATGATGGACACCGTGCTCAACCTCGGCTTGAACGAGCAGACCGTGCAGGGCTTGGCCGCGCAGACCGAAGATCAACGCTTCGCCCTCGACGCGCACCGCCGCTTCGCGACCCTCTTCGGCGAGATCGTGATGGGCGTCGCGCACGAGAAGTTCGAGCGCGTCATGGAGCGCTTCAAGGCGCAGACCACGGGCGGGCGCGACACCGACTTGAGCCCCGAACAACTCCGCGAAGTCATCGCCGCGCAGAAGGCCATCATCCTCGCCGAGCAGGGCGGCCACGCCATCCCCGAAGACCCTTTGGAACAACTGCGCGTCGCCATCGCCGCCGTCTTCAACTCTTGGACGGGCCGCCGCGCCGCAGATTACCGACGCCTCAACCGCATCGCCGACGACCTCGGCACCGCCGTTAACATTCAGGCGATGGTCTTCGGCAACATGGGTCAGGGGAGCGCAACGGGCGTCGCGTTCACGCGCAACCCCTCGACCGGCGAGAAGAAACTCTACGGCGAATACCTCCTCAACGCGCAGGGCGAGGACGTGGTGGCGGGCCTGCGCACGCCGCAGCCCATTGCGCAGCTTCGGGAGGAACTGCCCGAAGCCTACGAGCAGTTCAAGTCCATCGCCGAACTGCTTGAGGGCCACTACCGCGACATGCAGGACGTGGAGTTCACCATCGAGCGCGGTCGCCTCTGGATGCTTCAGACGCGGACGGGCAAGCGGACGGGCGCGGCGGCGGTGCGCGTCGCCGTGGACATGGTGCACGAGGAGTTGATTGACAAGGCGACGGCTGTCAGCCGCGTCACGCCCGAACAGCTCGACCAGCTTCTACACCCGACCGTTGACCCGGAGGCCGACGCCGTGGTCGTCGCGCGCGGCCTGCCCGCGAGCCCCGGCGCGGCGCAGGGGCGCGTCGTCTTCGACCCCGACGAGGCCGAAGAGCTGGCACGCGGCGGCGAGCAAGTCGTCTTAGTCCGGCAGGAGACGAGCCCCGACGACTTCCACGGCATGGTCGCCGCCCAGGCCATCGTCACCGCGCGCGGCGGGATGACGAGTCACGCGGCGGTCGTCGCGCGGGGCATGGGGAAGTCCTGCGTGTGCGGGGCGAGCGAGTTGAATATTGATTACGGGCAGCAGCAGTTCGGCGTCAACGGGACGGTCGTGACGAAGGGCGAGTGGGTGACGGTGGACGGCTCGACCGGAAGGGTCTTCCTCGGACAAGTCCCGACCGTGCGGCCCGCGCTCGGAGACGACTTCCGCGAGTTGATGTCCTGGGCCGACGAGTTCCGGCGGCTGCGCGTGCGCGCCAACGCCGACACGCCGCACGACGCGCGGGTGGCGCGCGACTTCGGCGCGGAGGGCGTCGGCCTGTGCCGCACCGAGCACATGTTCTTCGGCGACGAGCGGTTGGCCGCGATGCGCGAGATGATTCTCGCCGACGGCGAGGGCGCGCGCCGCAAGGCGCTCGATAAACTCCTGCCGCTTCAGAAGGCCGACTTCCTCGGCATCTTCCGCGCGATGGCGGGGCTGCCCGTCACCATCCGCCTCCTCGACCCGCCGCTCCACGAGTTCCTGCCGAGGATGGAAGAACTGCTCGGCGAGTTGTCCGAGTTGAAGATGGCTCTCGGACGCGCCGCCACGATCAAGGAGATGGACAAGCTCCTCGACGAGATCGCCGAGAAGCGACAACTTCTCCAACAGGTCGAGCGCCTGCACGAGTCCAACCCGATGCTCGGCCATCGCGGCTGCCGCCTCGGAATGATCTTCCCGGAAGTCACGCGGACGCAGGTGCGCGCCGTCTTCGAGGCCGCCTGCGAACTGGCGGGCGAGGGCCAGCCGGTCGCGCCCGAAATCATGGTGCCTCTCGTCTCGACCGCCGAGGAGTTGCGCCGCCAGCGCGAGGTGATTGAAGAGGTCGCGCGCCGCGTCTCAGGCGAGCACGGGATGGAGGTCGAATACACCGTCGGCACGATGATCGAGCTGCCGCGCGCGGCCCTGACCGCCGACCAGATTGCGGAGCACGCGGACTTCTTCTCCTTCGGCACGAACGACCTCACGCAGACGACCTTCGGCCTCTCGCGCGACGATTCGGGCCGCTTCCTCTCCGTCTATGTCGAGACGAAGGTTCTGCCCGAAGACCCGTTTCAGGTCTTAGACCGCGACGGCGTCGGCCAACTCGTCCGCCTCGGCACCGAGCGTGGCCGCTCCGTCAAGCCCGACCTCAAGGTCGGCATCTGCGGCGAGCACGGCGGCGAGCCGCACTCCATCGCCTTCTGCCACGAGACGGGGCTCGACTACGTTTCCTGCTCGCCCTTCCGCGTCCCGGTCGCCCGCCTCGCCGCCGCGCACGCCGCCCTCGACGAACACGGCGCGGCGCAGGTGAAGGACAAGTAGCCTCGTCAGCAGCCCTTTCATCCTCGCCCGCTTCGACGCGGGTTTCATGCTTCATGCGGCGCGTGAGGGCGACCGCCTTAACAATCTCCGTCTTAAATCTTCTTCCGGCTCAAAGAAAAAGGGGCGCGAGCCGAAACTCACGCCCCTCGGTCTGCCGAAACTCACGCCCCTCGGTCTGCCGACGAGTATCAACTACCGCCCGGCGGCTTGTGTCTTGCGGACGGCTTTGCCGCCGCAGCAGGAGCCGCCGCACGTCGAGGCGGCGGCTTCGGGCTGCGCGCCGGAAGACCGCAACGACGCGGCCTGCTTGGCGTCGGACTTGTGAGCCTTGCAGCAGCCTTCGACGCCGCGCGCGGCGTCCTGCGTCCCGGCGGCCTTGTCGTGGCCGTCGGCGCAACTGCCGGACGCGCAGCAGGACGAGCCGCCCGCCGCCGCGCAGCAACCCGACTTCTCGCCACCGGCGGCGGCCTTCGGCGTACCCGCCTGAGCGCCTTCGTGCTTCATGGCGCACGAGCCGCCCGCGCAGCAGCCTTCGCCGTCGTGTTTCTTCCCGGCTTCGGTCGCCGCCGCTTGCGGGGTCGCGTGTTTCCGGCAACAGCTTTGCGAAGCCTTCCCGGTCTCCGCCGTTTTCGCGGCGTCCTGACTCGCGCTCGCGGCATAGACGATGCCGGTCAGCGCAAGCACCAGAACGACGGCCAAAAGTTTAACGGTTCTCATCTTTCTCCTCCTGATTCTCTTCGAGAGGACGGCCCGTGCGCCGAGCCCTCGGCTGGATGACTTGCTCAACTCCGGGCGGCGAGGGCGCGCGCCTGCTCGACCTCGGCGATCTTCGCGCGCAGCCACGTCTTGACCTTCTCTTCGAGCCGCGCCTGATTGTCTTCCGCCTCGGCGGCCTCGACGGTCGCGCCGTCGGCGTCGAGCGGGATGTGGTGGCAGGGAACTACTTCGGCGCGGCGCTCCGGCGGCACGAGGTCGTTGAGGAAGCACTCCTCGCACGGGTGCGCGCGGTACGGGTAGCCGAAGTTGATGCAGGTCAGAGAGTCCTGAAAGACCGAGGTCGGCTGCCACGGCGTCCCGACCGGGCGACCGTAGCCGCCCTGCTCGATGTAGTCCAACTCCGCCCTGAGCACTTCAAGAATGTCGCGTTCGTCTTTGGTTGACATGGCTTTCACCTCCACTGGCTAGGGGCTTGAGGCTTGAGACTTGGGGCCGGTTGAAGACAAAGTTTCTGACTCGCCTCAAGCCTCAAGCCTCTCAGCTCTAGCCTCCGCTCTTCTGGTACGAGGCCAGCATCTTCATGTAGTTGGCGCGCTCGAAGGCCGCCGGGTCGGCGACGTTCGAGCGGCTCATGCTGCCGATCATCTGCATCACCGACTCGTACTCGTTGCGCTCCATCCACTCCTCGATCTCGCGGAGAATCTCCGCGACGCGCCCGACGCCTTTTTGCAGAAGCTCCGAGGCCATCATCGCCACCTTCGCGCCCGCCATCAGCGACTTCAAAACGTCCTCGTAAGTGTGGACGCCGCTCGTCACGGCGAAGTCGGTGAGGAGTTCGCCGTAGAGGATGGCGACCCAGCAGAGCGGCAGGCGCAACTCGTGCGAGCGCGAGAGGACGAGGCGCGGCTCGACTTCGAGCTTCTCCAAGTCGAAGTCGGGTTGGTAGAAGCGGTTGAAGAAGACGAGCGCGTCCGCGCCCTCGTCGGCGAGCCGCCGCGACACGTCGCCGATGGAGCTGAAGTACGGGCTCAGCTTCATCGCCACCGGAATCGAAACCGAGCCTTTCACGTCGCGCAGGATTTCGAGATAACGGCGCTCGACTGCCGCGCCCGTGACATACGGGTTGGCCGGGATGAAATAGACGTTCAGTTCAAGAGCGTCCGCGCCCGCCTCTTCGATGAGCCGCGCATACTCGATCCAGCCGCCCGGCGTCGTCCCGTTGAGGCTCCCGATGATGGGAACCTGAACGGCCATCTTCGCGTCGTGGATGAGCTTGAGGTAGCCTTCGGGGCCGACGTTGTTGTAGCCGCGCATTTCGGGGAAGTAGCCGAACGTCTCGGCGGTGCTGTAAGCGCCACGGTCGAGATAGTCGCTCAGGGCGAGGCTCTCAAGATAAATCTGCTCCTCGAAGAGCGAGTACATGACGACGCCTGCTGCGCCCGCGTCTTCCAGCCGCCGGATGCCGTCGAGCGTGTTCGACAAAGGCGACGCCGACGCCACGACCGGGTTCTTCAGCTTGAGGCCGAGATAAGAGGTCTTTAAGTCCATAACGTGTCCTTCACAGACGGGGAAAAGTGAAAAAGGTTAAAGGGGTCAAAGGGAAGAGCGGGCCGAACGAGTAGGGAGTGCTCCTCCCCTTTACCCTTTTGCACTCTTCCCCTCTGCCCCCATCTCTTTTTCCGCCTCGGCCATTCGCTTGTACTGCCGCCACTTCGTATTGACGGCTTCCTGTGCTCGTCCGAGGAGGAACTTGGCGACCGCGGGGTCGCTCTGTTGGAGCATGCGGTAGCGCGCCTCGGTGTAGATGTAGTCCTGCAAGGGAATCCGTGGGTCGCCGGAATCGAGCTGGAACGGGTTCTGGCCTTCGCCGGCGCGCGCGGGGTTGAAGCGGTAGAGCGGCCAGTAGCCGGACTCGACGGCGAGCTTCTGGTGGTGCATCCCCTTGGCGATGTCTATGCCGTGGGCGATGCACTGGCTGTAGGCGATGACGAGCGAAGGGCCTTCGTGCGCCTCGGCTTCGAGGAGCGCCTTGACGGTCTGGGTGTCGCTCGCGCCCATCGCCACTTGCGCGACATAGACGCCTCCGTATTTGGTCGCCATCAGGCCGAGGTCTTTCTTCGCCGTCGTCTTCCCCCCGGCGGCGAACTTCGCCACCGCGCCCAGGGGCGTCGCCTTCGACGCCTGCCCGCCCGTGTTTGAATAGACTTCGGTGTCGAGGACGAGGATGTTGACGTTCGCGCCGGAGGCGATAACGTGATCGAGGCCGCCGAAGCCGATGTCGTAAGCCCAGCCGTCGCCGCCGACAATCCAGACGCTCTTTTTAACCAGCGCGTCGGCGACTGAGAGGAGGTCGCGCGCCTCGCGGTCGAAGTTGTCCTTGAGCTTGGCCTTGAGCGCCGAGACCAGCTCGCGCTGCGCGCTCAAGCCACAGTCGTCCGACTGATCCGCGTTGAGCAGCCCTTCGGCCAGCGCCTCGCCGATCTCGGCGCGGAGCCTCCCGACCAACTCGCGCGCGTAGAGGTTCTGCTGGTCTAAGGCCATCCGCATCCCCAGACCGAACTCGGCGTTATCCTCGAAGAGCGAGTTCGACCACGCGGGGCCGCGCCCTTCGCGGTTGACGGTGTAGGGCGTGGTCGGCAGGTTGCCGCCGTAGATGGACGAGCACCCGGTCGCGTTGGCGATAAGCGCGCGGTCGCCGAAGAGTTGCGTGAGGAGGCGGACGTAAGGCGTCTCGCCGCACCCGGCGCACGCGCCCGAAAACTCGAAGAGCGGTTGCAAGAGTTGCACGTTCTTCACGCTGTCGAACTTCATCGCGCCGTTCTTCCGGATGTCGGGGAGGCCGAGGAAGAAGTCCCAGTTGGCGCGCTCCTGCTCGCGCAAGGGAAGTTGCTCGGTCATGTTGAGCGCCTTGCGCGCCGACTGTGACTTGTCTTTGGCCGGGCAGACTTCGACGCAGAGGCGGCAGCCCGTACAGTCCTCAACGCCGACCTGAATCGTGTAGCGCTTGTCGGGCAACTCGCGGAACTTCGAGGGGCTGTGCTTGAAGGCTTCGGGCGCTCCGGCGAGTTCCGCCTCGTCGTAGATTTTGGCGCGGATGCAGGAGTGCGGGCAGACCATGACGCACTTGCCGCACTCGATGCACAGGTCAGGCTCCCACGCGGGCACTTCGAGCGCGATGTTGCGCTTCTCCCAACGCGCCGTGGCCGTGGGGAAGGTGCCGTCGGCGGGGAGCGCGCTGACCGGCAGCTCGTCGCCGCGCCCGGAGAGGATCTCGGCGGTCACGTGCCGCACGAAGTCGGGCGCGTCCGCGGAGACGGCGGCCAGCCGGTCGAGCGTGCTCGTGGCCCGCGCGGGAACCTGAACCTCGGACAGGTGCGCGAGCGCCGCGTCCACGGCGGCGTAGTTCTGCCGCACGACCGGCTCGCCGCGCTTCCCGTAGGTCTTGCGGATGGACTCTTTGATCTTCTCAATCGCCTCGTCGCGCGGCAGCACGCCGGAGATGGCGAAGAAGCAGGTCTGCATGATGGTGTTGATGCGCGTCCCCATTCCGGCCTGCTTCGCCACGTCGTAGGCGTTGATGGAGTAGAAGCGGAGGCGCTTGTCAATAATCTGTTGCTGGACGACGCGCGGCAGCCTGTCCCAGACCTCTTCGCGCGGGTACGGGCTGTTGAGCAGAAACGTCGCGCCCTCTTCCGCCGCCCGGAGCACGTCGTAGCGCTCGACGAAGTTGAACTGGTGGACGGCGACGAAGTTGGCGCTCGTCACGAGGTACGTGCTCTTAATCGGGTGCGGGCCGAAGCGGAGGTGCGAGACGGTCATCGCGCCCGACTTCTTCGAGTCATAGACGAAGTAGCCTTGCGCGTAATTCGCGGTCTCTTCGCCGATGATCTTGATGGTGTTTTTGTTCGCGCCGACCGTGCCGTCCGCGCCGAGCCCCCAGAAGAGCGCGCGCACGCCTTCGGCGCTTTCGGTTGAGAACGTGGGGTCGAAGTCGAGCGAAGTGTGCGTCACGTCGTCGTTGATGCCGACGGTGAAGTGGTTCTTCGGCGTCGCCTTCTTCAACTCGTCGAAGACGGCCTTCGCCATCGCGGGCGTGAACTCTTTGGACGCCAGCCCGTAGCGACCGCCCACGACGCGCGGCGGCGCGGCGAAGCGGGGAACCTCTTCGAGCAGGTTCTCGCCGACGGCGGTGAGCACGTCCTGATAGAGCGGCTCGCCCGCCGCGCCCGGCTCCTTCGTGCGGTCGAGCACGGCGACGGAACGCGCCGTCCTCGGAATCGCCGCGAGCAGGTGTTCGGCGGAGAAGGGGCGGTAGAGCCGCACTTTCAAGAGTCCGACGCGCTCGCCGCGCGCGACGAGCGCCGCGACCGCCTCTTCCGCCGCCTCGCAACCGGAGCCCATCAACACGACGACGCGCTCGGCCTCCGGGTGGCCGACGTAATCGAAGAGGCGATACTGTCGGCCCGTGAGGGCGGCGAGCCGGTCGAAGGTCTCCTGCACGATGCCGGGCGTGGCGAGGTAGAAAGGGTTCCCGGCTTCGCGCGCCTGAAAGAACACGTCGGGGTTCTGCGCCGTGCCGCGCATCACGGGGCGGTCGGGCGTGAGCGCCCGCTCGCGGTGCGCGCGGACGAGTTCCGGTTCAATCAGCGCGCGCAGGGTTTCGTCCGCCAGCGGCTCGACCTTCTGGACTTCGTGCGAGGTGCGGAAGCCGTCGAAGACGTGGAGGAAGGGGACGCGCGCGCGGAGCGTGACGGCCTGCGAGACGAGCGCGAAGTCCATCACCTCCTGCACGCTGTTGGCGAAGAGCATCCCCCAGCCGCAGGAGCGCGTCGCCATCACGTCCGAGTGGTCGCCGAAGATCGAGAGCGCGTGCGTGGCGACGGCGCGGGCGGCGATGTGAAAGACCGTCGAGGTCTGCTCGCCCGCGATCTTGAACATGTTCGGGATCATCAGGAGCAAGCCCTGACTGGCCGTGAACGTCGTCGTCAAGGAGCCGGTCTGGAGCGTGCCGTGGACGGCCCCCGCCGCGCCGCCTTCCGATTGCATCTCGCGCACCGAGGGCGTCAAGCCCCAGATGTTCTTGCGCCCCTCGGCGGCCCACGCGTCGGCGTTCTCGCCCATGTTCGACGAGGGCGTAATCGGGTAGATGGCAATGACCTCGTTTGTCCGGTAGGCGACGTAAGAGGCGGCCTCGTTGCCGTCCATCATCGTCTGCTTGCGCTCTGTCATGTGTAATCTCACCCGGAAGCTTCGCGGTCGTCCGCGGATAGTTACCCAACCGTGCGGCGCATGCCCCGGAAAACAGTGCCGTTCGTGCCGCGCCGTCTTCGGAGTGCAAACGGCGGGCCGGGGAGGGAGGAAGGGAAGAGTGCGCGCTCTCACTCTCTCAGGCGTCGGCGTGCTTTCGAGGCCGGGGCGCGCGGGCGTCGTCCTTCGACTGGCGCGCGCCCGCCGTGTCTCTGCGGTGCTCGTGCATCAGGCGGCGGATGGAAGTCTCTTCGACTCCCCAACGCGCGAGGATGGCCCGCACCTTCTCCTCGTCGCCGGGCACGTCGCCGTGCAACACTTCTTTCTGATTAGGGTCTCTGTGTGCCATGACGGAATCCTCCATTCGTTCTACGCGTGGACGAGCAGCGAGCCGAGGGCGAAGACGGCGAGGGCGAGCAGGATGAGTTCGGCGAGAGTCCTGAGATAAAAACGCTGGTCGGTCGTCGTGAGCATCATGCGTGCCTCCTTCCGAAAGTGAGCGGCCCGCCGGGCGGACGCCCCGCTTAAAGCCGAAGCATCGCAATCAACGTGCCGACCCGCGCCCGCGCGCCGGAACGCCGAGTTTCAAAGGCTTCGCGGCCCGAAGCCGCGAGAAGCGCTTCCGGCTCCGGCGGCGGTTGGGGATTTCCCCGCGCGCCGTTTGGGAAATTTTCTCAACCGGGACGATTTGAAGTCGCTTGTCTTGGGAGTTCGCGCGGGCTTGAAAACGCGCGCGCGCGGGTCGAAGATAGGCTCGATGCAGATTGATAAGATCGCGGCGCTGAGAAAGACTCCGCTCTTCGGCGAGTTGGACGAGCGGACGCTCGACGCTTTGGCGGGCCGGGCCGTGGAGCGCCGCTTCGGGCGCGACGAGGTGCTCTTTCTGGCGGGCGAGGAGGCGCGCGGGCTCTACGTCATCGTCGAGGGCGCGGTGCGCGCCTTCCGCGAAAGTCCCGACGGGCGCGAGCAGGTCATCCACGTCGAGCGCGCCGGGGCGACCGTGGCGGAACTCCCGGTCTTCGACGACGGCCCGTACCCTTCGACCGTCGCCGCCGAAGAGCCGACCACTGTGCTCTTCCTCGACAAGCGAGACGTGCGCCGCCTCTCGCTCGAACACCCCGCCATCCCTCTGGCCGCGCTCAAGCTGCTCGCCGGTCGCCTGCGCCGCTGCGCCGAGTTGGTCGAAGCGCTCTCGCTGCGCGAGGTCGGCCAGAGGCTCGCGCGCTTCCTGCTCGCGGAGGCGAGGCGGAGCGGCGCGCGCGCGGACGCGGGCGGCCTCCGCGTCGAACTCACGCACACCAACCAGCAGATTGCCGCGCGCGTCGGCTCCGTCCGCGAAGTCATCTCCCGCGCCTTCGCGCGCCTCCAACACGACGGCCTCATCCGCGTCGAAGGCCGCCG
Organism: Pyrinomonadaceae bacterium; assembly: GCA_035761505.1. Classification (GTDB taxonomy): domain Bacteria; phylum Acidobacteriota; class Blastocatellia; order Pyrinomonadales; family Pyrinomonadaceae; genus JAIVJM01. Next base: position 10,719 of record DASTQX010000577.1, on the reverse strand, counting down.
CCTCACCATCCCCGACGAACAAGCCCTCGCCTCCTTCGCGGGGGAGGAAAGTAAGCAGTAAGCAGTGAGCAGTGAGCGGTGAGCAGTAAGCAGTTTTCAGTATTGGAAATCTCAAATCTGAAAACTGAAATTCTTACTGCTCACCGCTCACCGCTCACCGCTTACTGCTTACTGCTCACTGCTCACTGCTCACCGCTTACTGCTCACTTCCAACTCGACGGCGCGGGGGAAGAGGACGTTGTTTTCGAGATGGATGTGTTGGTGCAAGTCCTTCTCGAAGCCTTCGAGCGCTTCGTAGAGCGTGCGGTAGCTGATGCAGCCGTCCGGGGGGACAGTGTAGTCCGAGGTGGCCGCGCGCAACTCGCGGAGGATGTCGCCCGCCGCGTCGTGCTCGAACATCATCATGCGGACGGGGTTGCCGACCGTGCCGAAGGGCGCGTCAGGCGCGGGGCGTCCGGCGGCGGCGGCCTGCTCCGACTGTTTGACGTAAGGGAAGAGAATCATCTCCTCCTTGAACATGTGCGGGCGGAGGTCTTCGCCGAGTTGCTGGAAGAGCGAGCGGACGGCGAGCAGTTCCGGGTGGTTCTCGCCGTGCTTCGACGCGACCTTCTCGGCGAGCGCCGTGATGCGCTCCATCTCTTCGCGCGTGAAGGCGTGATGCTTCTCGACGATGTAGTCAATGAGCCCGGCGAGCGTGCCCGTCTGGACGCCCGGCGGCAGCTCGGCGGAGACGTTCGCGGCCTGTTCGAGCAGGCGCTCGACCTCGTCCACGGAAACTCCGGCCACGGCGCAGGCGTCGCTCAGCGAGCGACCGCCGCCGCAGCAGTAATCAATCTTCAGCTTCTCGAAAACGCGCGTAGCGTTCGGCGTCTTGACCGCGTATTCGCGGACGGTCTTCTCGGCACAGAAAGTCATTTAAAGATTCCTCCTTCTCGTCCCGCATTGTGTGGCCGCCGGGCGCGGCGCGCAGTGACATAAGTCACGAATGAAAAAAATTTTACTCCGGAGCCCGGAGCGTGAGGCGCAGGAAGAGGAGCGAACCGGCCTCTCCCCGCCGGAGGCACGGAGGTTGCACCTTCCATGCCGCGCAAGGCCCGGCGGCGAACCGAGACGACGGGCGCGAGAGGCTTCGGCGGGGATTTTCAGGCGGAATGTGAAGTGGCCGGGACGCGGGCGAAGCGAGAGGCCGAAAGCGTAAGTCGGAGTGGGGATTATTCCACAGGCTTGAGAAGAAAAAATCCGCAAGGCCGGGACTCGATTGCAGAGGAACGCAGAGCGAAGAAAAATTTTATGATCGCCAACGCAGACGACCTGCTCAAAAAATACGACGTGCCCGGCCCGCGCTACACGAGCTATCCGACGATTCTCCACTGGGACGAGAGCCCTTCGGCGGACGAGTGGGTCGGGAGCGTCGCGCGGCGGCTGGACGAGACGGAGCGCGAAGGCTTCGGGGCCGCCATCTACATCCACATTCCCTTCTGTCGCTCGCTCTGCACCTACTGCGGCTGCAACTCGCGCATCACGCGGAGCGAGAAGGTCGGCGACCCTTACGTGGATGCCGTGCTCAAAGAGTGGGAGCTTTACCGTCGGCTGCTGGGGCGCGCGCAACCGATGCCGCTCGCCGAACTGCACCTCGGCGGCGGCACGCCGACCTTCCTCAAGCCCTCGGAACTCGAACGCATGCTCGGCGGCATCCTCAAGGACGTGCGGCGCACCGGCGACTCGGAGTTCTCCGTCGAGTCCGACCCGCGCGTCACGACCCGCGAACACCTCGACACGCTCGCGCGCCTCGGCTTCACGCGCCTGAGCCTCGGCGTGCAGGACTTCGACCCGCGCGTCCAGCAGGCCGTCAACCGCTTGCAGACCGAAGAGCAGGTGCACGCCGTCACCGAAGGCGCGCGCGCCGCCGGATTCGAGAGCGTCAACTACGACCTCATCTACGGGCTCCCGTTCCAGACGCTCCGCAGCGTCGAGTTGACGGTCGAAGCCGTCCGCCGCTTGCGCCCCGAACGCGTCGCCTTCTACGCCTACGCGCACGTCCCTTGGTTCAAGCCGGGGCAACGCCACTTTACCGAAGCAGACCTCCCGCGCGGCGACGAGAAGCGCGCGCTCTACGAACTCGGACGCGCGATGCTCGAAGAGGCGGGCTACCGCGAGATCGGCATGGATCACTTCGCTTTGGAGACGGACTCTCTGTGGCGCGCTTCGGTCGCGGGCACGATGCACCGGAATTTCATGGGCTACACCGAGCGCCGCGTCGCGCCGCTCCTCGGCCTCGGCGTCTCGGCCATCGGCGACTCGTGGGACGCCTTCTCGCAGAACGAGAAGACGGTCGAGGCTTATCAGGAGCGCGTCGGGCGTGGCGAGTTGCCGACCGTCCGCGGGCACAAGCTCACGCGCGAAGACCTCGTACTGCGCCAGCACATCCTGAACCTGATGACCCGCTTCGAGACCGACTGGTCAACGCCCGAAGCCGACACGCCGTTCCTCCAAACGGTCGTCGAAAGACTCGGCGAGCCGCTCGCGGACGGCCTCGTCCGGATAGAGGGCGCGCGCTGCCGCGTCGCGGAAGCGGGCCGTCCCTTTCTCCGTAACATCTGCATGGCCTTCGACGCGCGCCTCGCCCTCAAGTCGGACGCCGCGCGGCAGTTCAGCAGGACGGTCTAAAGGAGATGCGGAACGATGAATGATGAACGATGAAGAAGAAGCGACCGGGCTTTCATTTATCACTCGTCATTCCGCATTCATCATTTTATGAAAACAGGCATCGCGCTTCTCAACTTCGGCGGCCCGTGGACGCTCGGCGAGGTCAAGCCGTTCCTCTACCGGCTCTTCGTCAACCCTTCCGTTCTGGTCGGCGTGCCCGCGCCTTTGCGCCAGCTCGTCGCCTTCGCCATCGCGCAGGTCAAGGGGCCTTCCTCCGTCGAGTGCTACCGGCTCATCGGCGGCGGCTCGCCGCAACTGAGGTGGACTGAAGCGCAAGCCGAAGGTCTTCGCCGTCTGTTGAACGGCGGCGACGGGGGACGCGAGTTGCGGGTTGAAATCGGCATGCGCAGCGCCGAGCCTTCGATTGAGGGCGCGCTCCGGCGGCTGAAAGAGTGGGGCGCGGAGAAGTTAATCGTGCTGCCGCTCTTCCCGCAGTTTTCGACGACGACGACCGGCACTTGCCTTCAGGAGGTGAAGGATTCGCTCCGCCGCCTGCGCTGGTCGCCCGACGTGCGGGAGGTGAAGAACTGGCCCGACCATCCCGGCTACGCCGCGCTCCTGCGCCGCACCGTGGAAGAAGCGCTCGCCGAAGCCGAGCGCGAGCGCGGGAAAAGTGACGACACGATTCACGTCCTCTTCTCGGCGCACTCGCTGCCCTTGAAGATCGTCGAGCGCGGCGACCATTACCCGCGCGACGTGTGGCGCACGGTCGAGGCCGTGGCCGTGGGCCTGCGTCACCCGTGGTCGCTCTGCTACCAGTCGCGCAACGGCAAGCTGCCGTGGCTCGAACCTTACACGGAGGACGAACTCCGGCGTCTGGGCAGAGAAGGGGTGCGGAGAATCGTCGTTGTCCCTCTGAGCTTCGTGAGCGACCACATCGAGACGCTCTACGAACTCGACCAACTCTACCGCGAACAGGCGCGCGCGCACGGTATCACACACTACTACCGCGCCCGCGCCTTCAACGGCGACCCGGAGTTCGCGGAAGTCCTGCGTTCAATCGTGGAGCGGTCAGGAGTCGGAAGTCAGGAGTCAGAAGTCAAAGACCAAAACCTTTCCGTGCTGGCTCAAGACTCAAGACGCCGCACCCCGCACTTACTCGAAGGGGCGAAAGTATGATCGGCAGATTCGACGAGGCGCGGCGCGAGGTGACAATCGTCGGCGCGGGGATCGCGGGGATGCTCGCGGCCTACGCGTTGGACAAGAAGGGTTATGAAGTCACTCTGCTCGAAGAGCGCGCGCGGGCGGGCGGGCTGATTCAGACCGTGCAGACCGAGTACGGCATGGCGGAGCGGGCCGCGCACTCTCTGCTCGCGTCCCCTTCGGTCGTCGAGTTCTGCCGCGAACTCGGAGTCGAGCTGGCCGAAATCCGCCCCGACTCGCGCGCCCGCTACATCGTGCGCGCAGGCCGCCTCAGAAAATTTCCGCTCGGCTTCGGCGAGAGCTTGAGCGCGCTCGGTCGCGCGGCGTTCGCGCGCGCGGGCGAGGGCACGGGCGCGCTCGACTTCGACGCGTGGGGCCGCACGCACCTCGGCGACGCGGCGGTCGAATACCTGCTGACGCCCTTCGTCCGAGGCATCTACGGCAGCCAGCCCGCCGAACTCGGCGTCGAAGCCGCCTTCCCCGCGCTCTCGGTCGCGCCGGGACGGACGCTCCTCGGCTCGATGCTCGGCAAGGCTTTCCGCCGTCAGTCGCAGAACGGCCACGGCGCGGGCGAAGTCGCCGCGAACCATCAAGGCCCGAAGAAGAAGAAAGAGCGTCGGCGGATGGTCGCGCCGCGCCACGGGATGGGCGACGTGACGGCGCGTTTGGAGCGGCGGCTGGAAGAGAGATTGGGCGGGCGTTTCCGTCGCGGCGTCCGCGTCGAAGCAGTGCCGGACGCGCCCAACGTCCTGCTCGCCACGCCCGCTTACGCGGCGGCGCGGCTGCTCGAAAGGGACGCGCCGGAGTTGAGCCGCGCGCTCCGCGAAGTAATCTACACGCCGATTGTTTCGGTCACGGCCTTCTTCCCCACGGGCGCGCTCGCGCGGCCCTTGAAGGGCGTCGGCGCGCTCGTGCCCGCGAAGGAGGGGCGCAAGTCTCTGGGCGTCCTCTTCACTTCCAGTTCGTTCGAGGGGCGCGTCCGCGAAGAGTCGCGCCAAGCCTCCTTCGCCGTCCTGCTCGGCGGCTCTTCGCAGCCCGGCTGGGTTGACGCCCCGGACGCGGAGATTGAAGCGGCGGTGCGCGGCGAACTCGAAACGCTGCTCGGCGTGCGGGGCGAGCCCCTCCAACTCGTCATCAGCCGCTGGCCGCGCGCCATCCCGCAATACTCCGTCGCCCTGCCGGGCGTCTGGCGCAAGGCCGAAGAGAGTTGGTGCGCCGCGCCGGGCCGCGTCCTCTTCGGCAACTACACGGGTCAGGTCAGCCTGCGCGGGATGATCGAAAGTTCCGCGCGAATGTAGCTCGCCCGGCGGCCCTCCCCTCCGTGGCCGGTGGAAATTTCCCTCCGCCCGCACGTATAATCCTCGACGAATATTCTTCCGGCAAAAACGAAGGCGGCGGGCCGCGACTTTTAAGAGACAGAAGAGAGGCCCGCCATCCGCGACGAGCCCCGCCGAGAATCTTTTCATCCCCCAAGATCAGCCGGTCGTTCGCCGACCGAGAGCCGGACTTAACTGAAAGGGGGAAACGATTCGATGTTGAGTGATTCCACGCGGCGGCGGAGAGTCGCCCGCACGTTACTCGCCTGCGCGACCATCTTCATCCTCAGTCTTTCGACGCCCGCCCTCGCCGACCAGAAGGAGAAGAAAAAGAAGAAGCAGATGCCCTCCGGCACGCCCGTCCTGTGGCGCGAGCCTGCGGACATCGCCGCGCGCGACCTCTTCCTCGGCCCCGGCGGCGAGGCTTGGAAGCCCGACTTGAGCCGCGTCACCTTCATCGAGGAGGAGAAGGGCGGCTACTCGAAGAAGTACCGCGTGCGCGACGGGCGCGGGCGCGTCTGGGTGGCGAAGCTCGGCAAGGAGGCGCAGAGCGAGACCGCCGCCGTGCGTCTGGTCTGGGCCGTCGGCTACGTGACCGAGATCAACTACCTCGTGCCGCGACTCACCATCGAGGGCAAGGGCACGTTCGAGAACGTCCGCCTGGAGGCGAGGCCGGAAGAGATTGAGCGCCTTGACGAATGGAGCTGGGAGAGCAACGCCTTCACCGGCAGGCGCGAGCTGCAAGGTCTCAAAGTTTTGATGGCCCTGATGGAGAACTGGGACTTGAAGGACTCGAACAACCGCATCCTGCTCGCGCGCGGCCCCGGCGGGAACGAGTTGCGCTACATCGTCAGCGACCTCGGCACGACCTTCGGCAAGACCGGCGGGCGGAAGTCGCCGATAGCCTTCTTCCGCAGCATCAAGGGGAGCCGCAACGAGCCGGACGACTACGTCTCCGACGAGTTCATCGAGCGCGTCGAGGACGGCACCGTCCGCCTCCACTACAGCGGCAAGAACTCCGAGATGATGCGCCACGTCAGCGTCTCGGACGCCGAGTGGATCGGCACGCTCCTCTCGCGCCTCAGCGACCGGCAGCTTGAGGACGCGTTCCGCGCGGCCAACTACAACGCCGACGAAGTGCGGATGCTGGCGCGCGCCGTCCGCCAGAGAATTAACGAGCTGGTCAACCTCCGCGACGGCTCGGCGAGCCGGGCGCGTCACCAGTGAACCCTCGCGGGACGAAGGAGCCCTCGACTCGCCGCCCGCGCGGCGGCGAGCCGAGCCTTTAACGGAAGAGGCGCGCCAGCCGCGCGCCCTTCGGAGGATAAGAAGAAGCAATGCAAGTGAAAGACATCATGACGCCCGACCCGGCGTGCTGCACGCCTGACTCGACGCTCCAACGCGCCGCCGAACTGATGGTCGAGAATGACTGTGGGGAAATCCCCGTCGTCGAGAGCGCTTCGAGCAAGAAGCCGGTCGGCGTCATCACCGACCGCGACATCACCTGCCGCACGGTGGCGAAGGGGCTCAACCCGCTTTCGATGACCGTCTCGGAGTGCATGACGACGCCGTGCGTCACCGTGACGCCGGAGACTTCGCTCGACGAGTGCTGCAAGGTGATGGAGGGGAAACAGATCAGGCGCGTGCCGGTCGTGGACGCGAGCGGCGAGTGCTGCGGCATCGTCTCGCTCGCCGACATCGCCAAGCACGCCGAGAAACGCGAGACCGGCGCGGTCGTCAAAGAGGTGTCGGAGCCGACCAGCTCGGCGTCCGCCGCGGGCTGAACGTCAGACACTAATCACACGACCAGCCGCGCGCGCCGCACGCGACGCGGCGGGCGCGACCGCGCGCGCCCCGCCGACATCGCGCTTCCTAAAAAGTGCGGCGCGTCGCCGGGACGAAGGGCACGGGACTGTTGACGTAAGGGGGCTTGCGATGATTACCGTCGCCGGGATATTCGACTCGCGCTCCGGCGCGGAGCGCGCGGCAGAGCGCCTGCGCTCGGTCGGCGTCGCCGAAGATCACCTCGCGCTGCTCTCGCCCGGCACGCCGGAGCGCGAGGTGGAAGAGAAACTACTGGCCGTCGAGACGGAGGAGCCGCACGCGGGCGAGAAGGTCGGCGGCGCGGTGGGGCGCGGGCTCGGCATCGCCGGGGGAATCATGATCGGCGGCGCGGTCGGCAGCTTTATCGTCCCCGGCGCGGGGGCGGTCTTGGCGGCGGGCGCGCTCGGCGCGGCGCTGCTCGGCCTCGGCGGTAAGGCCGTCGGCAAGGCGGCGGGCCACGCGCTGGACGAAGCGGTCGTCCGCGCGCGCCTGCACGACGAGCTGCACATCTTTGAAGAAGCTCTGAGGGCGGGCCGGACGGTCGTCGTCGCTCTGGCGAAGGACGAGGGAGAGGCCGTCGCGGCGCGCGCGGAGTTGTCGGGCGCGGGCGCTGTGAGTCTCGGCGAGGCGCGCGAACTCTGGTGGGGCGGGCTGCGCGCGGCGGAGGGCGCGGAGTACGCCAGAGGGGGCCGCGATTTCACGACCGACGAGGCGCTCTTCCGGCGCGGCTTCGAGGCGGCGCTCCACCCGCACCGGCGCGGCCAGACGCTCGCCGAGGCCGCCGAGTCCCTGCGCGAGAGTTACGGCGAAGACTACCGAGAGGAAGCCTTCCGGCGCGGCTACGAACGAGGGCAGGCGCATCACCGAGACATACTCGCCGCGCCTCCCGAAACGAAGAAGCCTTAAACGACCCGCCGAGGCCGTCAGAGATTATCGCCCCTCGACGAAGCGCGCCGTCCGGACAAAGAGATATTTACGCGAGGCCACACACGTTACCTCGCGCGCGGACTGTAACCTTCATCCTCATCCCGCTCACCGCTTCTCGAACCCGCAGCAGCCTCAAAGACAAAGTTCTTGCTTTTTCAAAAGACCGGGCAGTATCATCCGCTCCAAGCACTACTCATCTCCGAGCCGGGGTCGGGCTGCACATCGAGCCCCACGACAAACGCCCTCACCTTAGTTCCCACTCTTACAAATAGCCGGAGGCTAACGACGACATGGAAACTTTTCAAAGGCCGGAACTGAAAGAGCGCTCGCCCGACAACAAAGACGCCGACAAGGCCGCCTTGCAAGCTCTGGCCCAAGCCGCCATCAACGTGGAACTGTTTACCATCCCGCTTTACATGGTCTCGCTCTACTCCATACAGGGGATGCATCAGATCACCAGCGCCGGGAACGATTTCTATCAGGGCCGCCTGTGGCCCGGCGCGGCCCCCTCGCGCGACCCCGCGAACGACCCCCAGAATCCGGCCAACGCGCAAGCCTTTAACCACTTCTTCAGCGTCTTCATTGACGAGATGCTGCACCTCCAACTGGCCTCCAACATCGCCAAAGCTCTCGGCGTCATGCCGACCTACAACAGCGTCATGTTGCAGGACAAGAACTACGGCTGGACTTGTTACGCCGACACGACGAGCATCCCCCACATCCTCGACTTTCAGGACTGTATTGCCCCCTACAACGCCATCAGGGTCAAGCTCGACGCGCTGACGCCGGAGCAGAATCAGCTCTTCCTCGCCATCGAAGAGAACGAGGACGACGCGCGCGGCATCATCGCCCCGGAGAACGAGGGCAAGTATTTCCCCGCCGTCCCGTTCGCCGACTGGCAGGCCACCAACACCGAAGCCGACCTCCCGATGTTCGGCACTATCGGCTGGATGTACAAGTGCCTCTGGCAGTACATGGAGATCGTCTATACCGACGGCACGAGCCTCTTCGAGTACGTCTTCAACCGGGGCACGCTGGAAAGAGACCTCTTCAACGCCAGCAGCAGCTACCACCAGCCCGAATACCCCAAGATGCCCACCATGGCGTCGGGCGAGATCAGCGTCCAGAACGCGATGGAGAACATCCTGAACATGATTAACGCCATCACCGATCAGGGCGAAGGTCAGGACGTGGCGAAGTGGATCAGGCTCATGCGCGGCCAGCTCAAGTACGCGCCCGTGCAGGGCGAGTTCCAGCCCGACGAGGACGCGCTGAATTTCGACTATCCCAACTACACCGACACGGGCACGCTCGATAACCCTTCGGGCCAGACCGTCTCGCGGAGCACGAACGGCGCGCTCGACCACCACGACCGCTTCCTCGCCATCGGCGAACTGCTGGAGACGGGCAAGGTCGTCACTTGGGATCAGTGGCACGCCGCCGGGAACAAGTGGACGGCGGAGATGCTGAAGACGACCGGCTACGACCAGAACAAGTGGCCGCTCCCGCCCGCCGAGGACATCGCCGCCGCGCTCAACAACCTCAAGGGCGTCTCCGGCACTTACGAGACCTTCAGTCAGGTCGCCGCCGGTTCCATCGCCGGCATCACGCGCGTCCTTTCCGGCTTCTGGACGAGCGAGACGACCGCTTTCCCCAGCCCTTCGATGTACGGCTCCGGCGACCGCGTCTCCATCTGCTGGGCCGTCTTCGGGCAGTTCCCCGACCTTACGCAGGGCATCGCGGAGAAGACGCCGGGCGTGCTCTATCACGCCTGTCAGGGCTTAGACCTCACCACTCCGGGCCAAGACCAGAACTGCGCGCAGGTGGAAGTCTTCCACTCGTGTCGCGGCTCGAACGGTTGCAAGGCCGAGGGCGGCTGCGGCTTCGTGCAGGTCGTGGGCCAGAGCGTCCTGTGCGGCCACAAGGTCTTGCTCGAACACCTGAGCCCCACGCCGCCGCTGAGGGGCGGCCCCAAAATTTACAGCGCGCCTTCGGACAACAAGTGCGCGTCGTTCGGCGGCTGTGCCATCCCGATCTCGGCCTCGCAGCTTTACCCGCCGCCGCAGCCCGACCAGACTTCCGGCGGGATGGAGGTCATTGACTTCGTCGGCCAGACCTCGACGCCGGAGAAGATCGGCAACCTGCAATACAAAGTGGGCGACAAGGTCTTCGACGTGGCTTGGGAAGCCTTCATCCGGGTGCTCCAACATCGCGGCGTCACGCCGCCGGAGAAGCCTGCGGACAGCGACTTGCGCCTCGCGTTCCCGCCCTCCACATGATTCAGCCTGAGCCTTCCAACGCGCAGCACCTCCGACGCCGACGCCCAGACCTCCCGAATCTCGGTCTGGGCGTCGGCCTGCGCAACCAGCACTTCTCTTACCTCATGCGTCACGACCCGCCGGTGGACTGGTTTGAAATTATCAGCGAGAACTTCATGGATAATTTCGGCTACGCGCGCCACGTCCTTGAGCGCGTGGCCGCCGCCCGCCCCGTCGTGATGCATGGGGTTTCGCTCTCCATCGGGAGCACAGACCCTCTTGACCGGCAATACCTGAACGGCCTGAAGGCGCTCGCGGACTTCGTGCGGCCCGCGTGGATTTCGGATCACCTGTGCTGGACGGGCGTCGCGCACGCGAACACGCACGACCTCCTGCCCATGCCGCTCAACGAAGAGAGCCTGCGCCACGTCGTCGAACGCGTCCGGCAGGTGCAGGATTTCTTGCAGCGCCCGTTGGTCTTGGAGAATCCTTCGACCTATCTTGAGTTCAAAGACTCGACCATCGCCGAGTGGGACTTCCTCTCG
>DASTQX010000576.1:0-6899 GCA_035761505.1 Pyrinomonadaceae bacterium | reverse complement strand
AGCTCGGGGTCGGGGTAGACGCCGCTGATGAGGATGCCGAGCGGCGCGAGCGGGCTCGGCACCGTCGCGCCCACGGGGAACGCGCCGGGCTGCGGCACGGCCGCGAACGGCGTGGCGAGCGGGCGGAAGACGCCGACGCCGACCGCGAGGTACGGGAAGTTGAAGAGCTGCGTGTTCGCGTAGCGCGTCGAGATGCGGTCGTAGTAGATGCCGTAGCCGCCGCGCAGCGCCAGCGTCCCCGACTCGTTCAGGCGGTACGCCGCACCGACGCGCGGCGCGAAGTTGTTCCTGTCCTGCGGGACGAGCGTGTCTTCGACGAACGGCACGCCCGGCAGAGGGTTAACCGCGTTCTCGGCCTGCACGAACCCGTTCGGCGGCCCGGCGGGAGACGCGAGCGACCCGGCGCGGAACTGTTCGGGGATGAAGTTGACGACGCGACCGTACTTCTCCTTCGGCAGCCCGTAGAAGTCGTAGCGCAGGCCCAAGTTCAGAGTCAGACGATCCGAGAGCTTCCAGTCGTCCTGCACGAAGCCCGCGAGGTCGTTGACGCGGAAGGCGCGGTCGTAAACGCCGGAGCCGATAATCGAGACCGACTGGCCGAGCAGGAAATTAGCGAACGTCGGGAAGATGAGTTGGCCGCGTGAGAAGGCGTTGAAGTAGAAGTTGACCTGCGAGCGCCGGTACTCGCCGCCCAAGCGGAGGCGGTGCCGGCCCGCGACGATTGAGACCGTGTCCTGAAAGCTGAAGGCGTTGATGCGCGAAGACTGGTCGGCCAGAGGCGACGAGCCGAGCGTGAAGAGCCCCGTCACGGTCAGAGTCGGCATCCCCGGAAAGAGGTTCCCCAGAGGGTTCACGATGCCGAACTGCTGCGCCGTGAAAGGCTCCTCCGGCAGCGAAGTGACGCGCAGGCGGCTGAAGCCGAACCGCGCCTGATTAATCACGTTCGGGCCGAAGACGTAAGTGTCGGTGAGCGAAGTCAGCGTCTGGATGATGTCGAGTTCGCCGCCCGTGCCGGGCAACTGCTGCGGGCCGTTGCCGAGCCCCGCGAAGTTGTAGTTCGATTGCGTCGTCGGGTTGCTCGCGTAGAACTGCTTGGCCGAGATGCTGTGCTTCTGGTTGAGCGTCCAATCGAAATTCGCGTTGAACTGGTCTTCGCGGAAGCGCGAGATGCCGGAGATGGGCGTCAGGCCCGTCGAGGTCGTCGCCGAAGGGATGGCGAACTCGCCGTTCGCAAGACGCGCGTTGAGAATCGAAACCGTGATCGGGCTAATCGCCGCCGCCGGAAGTCCGAAGGCCGCCGCGAGCCCCGCCGCCGTGCGGTTGTCGTCGCGCAACTGCACGGGGATGACCGGGAACGTCAGACTGTTGGCGAGCGAAGCGCCGTTGCGCTCGCGCGTCCCCTGATACGAGGCGAAGAAGAAGAGCTTCTCTTTGACGACGGGGCCGCCGATTGTGCCGCCGAACTGGTTGCGCGTCAGCACGGGCCGAGGCCGTCCCGCCGCGTTCAGGAAGAAGTCGTTCGCGTTCAGAGAGCTGTTCCGCAGGAACTCGTAGAGGTTCCCGTGATACTCGCCGCCGCCCGACTTCGTCACGGCCTCGACGTTCCCGCCCGCGTTGCGCCCCTGCGAGGCGTCGTAGAGCGAGGTCTGGACGATGAACTCCTGTAGGCTGTCGGTCGCAGGCACGGAGATGTTCGGCGTCGAGTTCGTCCCGACCGAGTTCGCGTCCACGCCGTTGATGCGGACGTTGTTCGAGGTCGTCCGCTGCCCGTTGACGCTAATCACCGTGTCGCCGCGCCCCAGCTCCGTGTTGTTCGAGACGCTCGCCGAAGCGCCGGGCGAAAGGGTCAGGAGTTGCTGGAAGTTGCGCGTCGGCAGAGGCAACTGGCTGATGGCCCGCTCGTCAATGACGCGCCCGACCTGCGAGCTTTCCTGCTGCACGAGCGTCCCCTCGGCGGTCACGGTCACTGTCTCGCCCTGCAAGGAAGGTTCGAGCCTGAGATTCAAGGTCGCCGTCTGCGTGATGTTCACGTCGAGGCTCTCGACGAGCACGGTCTTGAACCCCTGCGCCGTGACTTCGACCCTGTACTTGCCGGGCGACAGTAAGAGTACGGCGAAGTCGCCCGACTCGTTCGTCACGGCCTGCCTCTGAAGAGAGGTGTCGAGGTTGGTGACGGTGACGGAAGCGCCGGGGACGCGCGCGCCCGCCGCGTCCTCGACCGAGCCCGTAATCTGTCCGGTCGCGCTCTGCGCGCGGGCCGTCGCGCCCGTCAGGAGCGCGGCGAGGATGAGCGTCAGGGGGAACAGCCGTTTCAAACGAAGCATCTTTGGCCTCCTGCAAAAACTTTGAACTCTGGACTCGGAGAGGCCGCGGCCCCTCAATAAAAACGAACGTACGTTTTTCACTAGCGGAACGAAGGCGGAGGCTCGTGAGTTGTTCCGCCGCCGCTGTGGGTTGAAATCTATTTCCCGCGCCGCGCGCCGCGCGCTCTCGCGGACTTCGCGCCTCCCGTCGGGACTCCCATCTCCCGCAACTTTTCGGGCCGGAGCACACCGCGGCAGAAGATTTCCGTCAGGTGCTCGATCACGCGGTCGTCGCTCAGACCGAGGTGGCGCTTGCCGCCGAAGAGTTTTTCCACCAGAAAGTAGTTGAAGAACTGCATGTAGGCCGCCGTGAAGCCGACCGCCGGGTCAACGCCTTCGTAGAGCGCGCCCTCCCGCTTCAACTCCGCGAAGTAAGGCGCGAAGCGCCGCCGGAGGTTCGCGGCCAGACCCTCGAACATCTTCCGGAAGTGCCGGTTCTCGAACTCCAGCACGTCAATGTACATCAAGAGCCAGAAGTCCGAGTGCGCGCCCACCATCTCTTTGACCAGCCGCCCGAAGCGCACCAGACTTTCCGGGTGGAAGGGCTCTTCCACCTCGCCGAAGATGGCGCGCAGCCGCGCGTCAATCACCTTCTGGTACTTGCCGATGATGGATTCGAGGATGTCTTCCTTCGTCCGGTAGTAGTTGTAGAGGTTGCCGAGCGAAGAGCCCGCGCCCCTCGCGATGTCGCGCATCGAAGTGGCGTGGAAACCCCTTTTGATGAAAAGCTCCTTAGCCGCGTCCTCGATGCGGCCTCGGTTCCCTTCCATCACTTCTTGACTGAGCTTCGGCATCCGCCTCACCAAAAACGAACGTCCGTATTTTATAGTCGCCCCGCCGTTTGTCAACCAAAATCTCCCCGCCCAGCCCGCCGACGCCCGGACTTTCGTTAAAACTTCGGGTCGTGTATTCTCTCGGTTGAGCTTATACACCCCATAACTGAGAGTGATTTACGGGCCGGGGCTGCCTCCGGGCCGGCGGGTCTCGCGGGCGATGTCTTTGAACCCCACAGTGATGAAATTCGGCGGCACGTCGGTCGCCGACGCCGCCGCTTTCGGGCGCGTCGCGGCGCTGGTGCGGCGTCAGGAGGGCGCGCGGCCCGTCGTGGTCGTCTCGGCGATGAGCCGGGTGACGGACGCGCTGCTTGAGAGCGTGCGGGCGGCGGGCGAGGGCCGGGCGGCTGAAGGCGCGCTCGCGCTCGAAGAGCATTTCGCGCGCCACACGGAGGTCGCGCGCGCGCTCCTCGGCGAAGAGTTCCGGGGCTTCATCGAGGCGACAATCGAGGACGCGCGGCGGGAGATCGAAACTGCTCTGCGCGAGGTCGCCGAGGGCGTGAGGCCGTGCGCCCTGCTGCAAGACCTCGTCGTCTCGCAAGGCGAGCGCCTGTCGGCCACGCTGCTCGCCGCCGTGCTGCGCGAGTCGGGAATACAGGCCCGCTACGTAGATGCGCGGCTGTGCATCATCACGGACGAGCAGCACGGGCGCGCGACGCCTCTGAAGGACGAAACCGAGCGCGCGACGCGCGGACAGCTCGAATCTTTAATCGAGGCGGGCGAGGTTCCGGTGCTCGGCGGCTTCATCGCTTCTTCGATCAGTGGAGAGACGACGACTCTTGGGCGCGGCGGCTCGGACTACACGGCGGGGCTCGTGGGGGCGGCGTTGCGCGCGCGGGAGATACAGATTTGGACGGACGTGCCGGGCGTGCTCACCGCCGACCCGCGACTCGTCCCCGTGGCGCGCACCATCCCGCGTCTCTCTTACGCGGAGGCAGCGGAGTTGGCCTACTTCGGCGCGAAGGTCTTGCACCCGAAGACGATTCTTCCGGCGGTGGTGCGGAACGTCCCCGTCCGCATCTGCGACTCGCGGCGCGACGAAGCGCCGGACACCATCGTCTTTTTCGACGCCGAGATGACGCCGCGCACGGTCAAGGCCATCGCGTGCAAGGGCGGCATCCACATCGTCCACATCACCTCGGCGCGGATGCTCGGCGAGCACGGGTTTTTGCGTGCCATCTTCGAGGTCTTCGAGCGACACCGCACCGCCGTCGACATCGTGACGACTTCGGAGGTCAGCGTCTCGCTCTCGCTCGAAGACACGACGGCGCTCGAAGCGATTGTCGAAGACCTCAAGGCGGTCGGCGCGGTGAGGGTCGAGTCGGGCCGCGCCATCGTCTGCATTGTCGGCGAGGGCTTGCGCAGCACGCCCGGCATCGCGGGCCGGGTCTTCAGCACCATCAAGGACATCAACATCCTGCTCATCTCGCAAGGGGCGTCGAGCATCAACCTGACCTTCGTCATCGAAGAGCGGCACGTCGCCGAGGCCGTCCGCCTCCTCCACGCCGCCTTCTTCGAGTGCGCCACTTCGGAACTGCTCGCGCACATCGGCGGGGGGCACTGAAAAGCGGTAAATGGTGAATGGTGAATGGTGAATGGATTGAAACCATCTTTCACTATTCACCATTCACCATTTACCATTCACTATTTACCATCTATGAATCTTTTCGAGTTGACGAGGCGGCTGATTGACATCCCTTCGCTTTCGGGCGAGGAGGGCGAGGTCGGGCGTTTTCTGGCGTCTTATCTGGAAGGGCTCGGCTACGGGGTCGAGTTGCAGGAGGCGGCGGAGGGGCGCGCGAACGTGTTGGCGACGACGGGCGCGCGGCCACGGGTCGTGCTCTCGACGCACATGGACACGGTGCCGCCTTTCATCGGTTCGGGCGAGGATGAGACGCACATTACGGGGCGCGGGGCGTGCGACGCGAAGGGCATCATCGCCGCGCAGGTCGAGGCGTGCGAGCGCCTGCGGGCGGAAGGGTTGAAGGAAGTGGGGCTGCTCTTCACGGTGGACGAGGAGTTGGGGAGCCTCGGCGCGCGGGCGGCGAACGGGCACGCGCTCGCCGCTTCGTGCGAGTTTTTAATCAACGGCGAGCCGACGGAGAACAGGCTCGCTGTCGGGTCGAAGGGTTCTCTGCGCGTGCGTCTTGAGGTGGAGGGCCGCGCGGCACATTCGGCTTACCCGGAGCGGGGCGAGTCGGCGATTGAGAAACTTTTGGACGTGCTCGCGGACGTGCGCGCGTGCGTGTGGCCGCGCGACGAGTTCTTCGGCGAGACGACGTGCAACATCGGCACGGTGGAGGGCGGCACGCGCCCCAACATCATCCCCGCCGAGGCGCGCGCGGAACTGCAAATCCGGCTCGTGACGGAATCGGGCGTCGTCAGAGAGATTCTCGAACGCGCGGTGGCCGGGCGCGGGCGGGTAGAATATCTGTCGGTCGCGGAGCCCGTCCGCATGCTCCCGGTCGAAGGGTTCGAGCAGGAGGTCGTGCGCTTCACGACCGACATCCCGTACTTGCAGAACTGGGGGAAGCCTCTGCTGCTCGGCCCCGGCTCGATCCTCGACGCGCACACGGCGCACGAGCGCGTCTCGAAGCGCGAACTCGAAGAGGCGGTCGGGCTCTACGAACGACTCGTCCGCTCGCTGCTGGCGGGCGTTTGAAGAGAGTCGGAAGGTGAAGTTGATGAAGCTGGCGTTGATCGGTTACGGGGCGATGGGGCGACTCGTCGAGTCGCTGGCGAAGGACGAGGGGCACGAGGTCTCGGCGGTCATCACCTCGCGCGAGTCTTCGCTCGGCGTCGAAGGGCTGGCCGAGGCTCTGCGCGGGCACGACGCGGCGATTGACTTCACTTTGGCGGAGGCGGTTCCGACGAACGTCGAGGCGTGCGTGCGCGCGGGCGTGCCGATGGTCGAAGGGACGACGGGTTGGAAGGCACACGAAGAGGGCGTCCGCGCGGCGGTCGAGCGGGGGGGCGGCGCGCTCATCTACGGCGCGAACTTCTCGGTCGGCGTCAACCTCTTCTACCGCGTCGTCGCGCGCGCCGCCGAGTTGTTCGCGGCTTTCGATTACGAGCCCTTCATCGAAGAGGCGCACCACTCGCGCAAGCGTGACGCGCCTTCGGGGACGGCGCTGCGTCTGCGCGAGTTGGTCGCCGCGCCAGCGGAGCGCGAAGTGCCGGTCGCCTCGACGCGCGCCGGGCACATCCCCGGCACGCACCGCGTCGGCTTCGACGGGCTCGCCGACCAGATCGTCCTCACGCACACGGCGCGCTCCCGCGAAGGCTTCGCCGCCGGGGCGCTCGTCGCCGCCCGCTGGATTCAGGGGCGGCGCGGCGTGTACGAGTTTTCGGAGACGATTGATGAAATACTGAAAAGCCGTGAGCCGTGACGGGCAGACGGTGACGGGAGAAAGACTGTTCTTCCCGGTCGCCGTTTACGGTTTACGGCTCACGGCTTTTCTCCTGTCACGGTTCACGGTTCACGGTTGACGGCTTTTGGAGGTTTTATGAACGTTGAATGGCTGAGGGGTTGCGCGACGGCTTTGGTGACGCCTTTCGGTGCGGGTGGGGCGGTTGACGTGGGGCGGCTGAGGGCGCTGGCCGAGAGGCAGGTCGAGGGCGGCGTGCGCGTGCTCGTGCCGTGCGGGACGACGGGCGAGAGCGTGACGATGTCGGCGGATGAGAACCGGCGGGTCATCGCGAC
>DASTQX010000575.1:0-10278 GCA_035761505.1 Pyrinomonadaceae bacterium | reverse complement strand
GGTCGTCGTCCACGGCGAGGGCGAGCACAGGCAACTAATCGCGCACTTGCAGGCGAGCGCGCAAGCGGCGGACGTGGAGGCGATTCGGCAGAGCCTCAAACGCCAGTTGCCGGACTACATGGTGCCGGGCCGTTTCATGGTGCTCGAAGAGTTGCCCTTGAACGCCAACGGCAAAGTTGACCGCGCGCGGCTGCCCGCGCCGCCCACGGAGAGCACGGAAGGCGAAGCGCCGCAAGTCGCCCTGTCGCCCACGGAAGAGTTGCTGGCGGGCCTCTGGTGCGACTCGCTCAAGATCGAGGCGGTCGGGCGCGACGACAACTTCTTCGAGCTGGGCGGCCACTCTCTGCTCGCCACACAGTTAGTCTCGCGCATCCAGACGGTCTTCCACTCGCGGCTTCCGCTCGACGCCGTCTTCTCCGCCCCGACGCTGCGCGAGATGGCCGCGCAGATTGACGCCGGGCTCCACGGCGAGCTGATCGAAATCCCCTTCGAGCGCGCCGACCGGGCGCGGCCTCTGCCTCTCTCCTTCGCGCAGGAGCGGCTCTGGTTCCTCAGTCAGCTTGAGCCGGAGAACCCTTTCTACAACACGCCGTTTGCGCTGCGCCTGAGCGGCGAGTTGAACGAGACGGCGTTGCGCGCCGCGCTCCAAGACCTCGTCGCGCGCCACGAAGTCTTGCGGACGGCCTTCCGCAACGACGGCGGCAGCCCGCATCAGGAAGTGATTGAAGAACTGCTCGTGCCAGTAGTGAAAGTTGATTTGAGCGAGTTGCCCGCCGAGGAGCGCGAGGCGTCTCTGCTGGCGCGGGCGCGCGACGAGGCGCGCGAGCCGTTCCGCGACCTCGCCTCGCCGCCGCTCGTGCGCGCCGTCCTTTTGAAGCTCCGCGAGGACGAGCACGCGCTCCTGCTCACGCTCCATCACATCGTCACCGACGGCTGGTCGCTCAATATCCTGCTCCGCGAGTTCACGCACTCCTACAACGCGCGCGCGGCGGGCGGCTCGCCGGAGTTGCCTCCGCTACCGATTCAGTACGCCGACTTCGCGGCGTGGCAGCGGCGCTGGTTGACGGGCGACATCCTTGAACGCCAGCTCGACTACTGGCGCGAGAAGTTGACGGGCGCGCCGCCGATGCTCGCGCTTCCGACCGACTACCCGCGTCCCGCCGTTCAGCAGTTCCGCGGCGCGGTCATCCGCTTCGGCCTCGACCGCGAGACGCGCGACGCCCTCCACCGGCTGGGGCGCGCGCACGACGCGACGCTCTTCATGACGCTCCTCGGCGGCTTCGCCGTGCTCCTGTATCGCTACAGCGGGCAGGCCGACATCATGATCGGGACGCCCATCGCCAACCGGCAGCGGCGCGAGTTGGAAGACCTCCTCGGCTTCTTCGTCAACACGCTCGCCCTGCGCATTGACCTCGAAGGGCAGCCGAGCTTCGCCGACCTGCTTGAGCGAGTCCGGGAGGTTTCGCTCGGCGCATACGCGCATCAGGACTTGCCGTTCGAGAAGCTGGTGGACGAGATTCACCCCGAACGCGACCTCAGCCGGAGCCCTCTCTTCCAAGTCATGTTCGCGCTCCAGAACATGCCGCTCGAAGAGGTGGATGTGAGCGGGCTCAAGCTCAGCCCCTTGCGCATCCAGCGCAGCGCGGCGCTCTTCGATCTCGTTCTGGACTTCTGGGACACGTCCGACGGCTTGCACGGCGTCCTCGAATACAACTGCGACCTGTTCGAGCAGACGCGGGCCGAACGACTCGTCCATCACCTGACGACGCTGCTCAAAGCCCTCTCGGCCCGGCCCGAAGCGAGCGTCTCAACGGTGCCGCTCCTCGACGAAGGTGAAGTCACGCAACTGCTCGGCTTCAGCAACGGCCCCGTCGTCGAGCACCCGTTCAATCAATCTTTGGCCGAGGTGTTCGAGAAGCAGGTCGAACTTACTCCGCTTCGCGTCGCGGCCACGGCGGACGGCGAGCCGGTTGATTACGCCGGCTTGAACGAGCGGGCCAACCGCGTCGCGCACCTCTTGCGCGAACTCGGCGTCGAGCCGAACGCGCCCGTCGGCGTCATCGTCCCGCGCGGGCTCGACTATCTCGCGGCGGTGCTCGGCGTGGTCAAAGCGGGCGGCGCGTTCCTGCCGCTCGACACGGCTTACCCGTCCGAGCGCTTGCGCTACATGGTCGAAGATAGCGGCTGTCCGGTGCTCCTCGCGACCGCCGAGGGCTTGTCGCGCCTCGGCGCTGAAGGACTCTCCGCCGAACTCCGCGAAGTGGTCTTAATGTCCGCTCACGGCCCGGAGAACACTCAACTCCCGCCGGGCGTGCGGTTGAGCAGGGAGGCGGAGTTGGCGCGACAGCCAATCACCAACCCGGCGGTCGTGAACAGCCCGCGCGACATTCTTTACATGCTCTATACGTCCGGCTCGACCGGACTCCCGAAAGGCACGCTCGTCCGTCACGACGGCGCTCTCAATCACATCTTCGCCGAGTTCGGGCTGCTCGAATTTCACGAAGGCACGGCCTTCCTTCAGAGCGCGCCCGCCTCCTCGGACATCTCCGTCTGGCAGTGCCTCGCGCCCCTGCTCGCCGGTGGCCGCGTCGTCTTCGCCGACTTCGAGACGATGTGCAGCCCCGCGTCGCTCTTCGGGCTGATTAAAGGCGAAGGCGTCACGCTCATCGAACTCGTCCCCGTCGTCCTCGAAGGTCTGCTCAGCCACGCCTCGGAGTTGACAGAGGCCGAGCGCGCTCTGCCCCGTCTCGAATGGTGCATGGTGACGGGCGAGGCCGTCTCGGTCGCTCTGGTCAATCGCTGGTTTGCCACTTGGCCGAGCATCCCTCTGGTCAACGCCTACGGCCCGACGGAGGCCGCCGACGATGTCTGCCAGCACGTCATGCGCGGGCCGCTGCCCGAAAGCCCGCCGACCGTGCCCATCGGCAAGCCGCTCGACAACCTGACCATCTCGGTGCTCGACGCCGAAGGGCAACTCGTGCCGCTGGGCGTGCCGGGCGAGATATGCGTGAGCGGCATCGGCGTCGGGGCCGGTTACTGGCGTCAGCCGGAGCGGACGGCGGCGAGCTTTCAGACGAACCCGCTCCCCGGCAAGACCTTCGGCGACGTGCTCTACCGCACCGGCGACTTGGGCCGCTGGCGGGCCGATGGCACGCTTGAGTTCATGGGCCGTCTCGACCATCAAGTCAAGATACGCGGCTTCCGCGTCGAGCCGGGCGAGATCGAGGCGGCGCTCCGCAAGCACCCGCAGGTCAGAGAGGCGCTCGTGCTCGACCAGCAAGACCCGCAGGGCGAGCGGCAGTTGGCGGCCTACTTGCAGGTGCAAATCAGCGCCGACGGCAGCGAGGAATTAGTGCGCCAGCAGGTGACGCTGTGGAAAGACCTCCACGAAGACAGCTACAAGGACACGAGCGCCGCCGAAGCCGACCCGACCTTCAACACCATCGGCTGGGACAGCACCTACACGGGCGAGCCGCTCTCGGCGGCGGAGATGAGGGAGTGCGTGGATAACGCCGTCGCGCGCATCCTTGAGCTGAAGCCGCGAAGGCTCCTCGAAATCGGCTGCGGGACGGGGCTTCTGATGTACCGTCTCGTCCCTCATTGCGAACAGTACTTCGGCACGGACTTGTCCGCCGTCGCCATCAACCAACTGGAAGAGCGAAAGGGCCAACTCTCTCTCCCCGGCCTCGCGCGCGCCGAACTGCGCGAGCAGCGCGCGGACGATTTCAAGGGCTTCGACGAAGGGAGCTTCGACACGCTGGCGCTCAACTCCGTCATCCAGTATTTCCCCGGCGTGGACTACCTGCTCGAAGTCCTGCGCAAGGCCGCGCGGCGCTCGGCCCCCGGCGGCTCCGTCTTCGTCGGCGACGTGCGCAGCCTGCCGCTTCTGCGCAGCTATCACACCTCCGTCCAGTGCTTCAAAGCCGAAGACACGCTCACGCGCGACGAACTGCTCGGACGCATCGAGGCGCAGTTGGCGCGCGAGCAGGAGCTGGCCGTCGCGCCCGACTTCTTCGAGGCCGTCTGCCGACACCTGCCGCGCGTCGGCGGCGCGCTGCTGCGACCGAAGCGCGGGCGCGCGCACAACGAGATGACGCGCTTCCGCTACGACGTGACCCTGAGCATCGAGCCGCTGGAAGATATTCCGGCGTGTCCCGCCGACGCCTTCGAGGATTGGCGCTTGAGCCGTCTCGACGCCGTGGCGATACGCGCACACCTCTCGACCGCGCGGCCCGCGTGCTGGGGCCTGCGGCGCGTCGCCAACGCACGGCTCAGCAGTGAGTTGCTCACGCAACAATGGCTGAACGAGTCGGCGGCGACGGCGACCGTGGGCGAGTTGCGCGAATGGCTCGCGCGCTCGTCCGTGCCCGCCGTTGACCCCGAAGCGCTGTGGGAGTTGGCCGACGCTTTACCTTATCGAGTGGAGATCGTCGTCGAGCCCGAAAGCACGAGCGGCGAGTTCGCCGTCCTCTTCACGCGTCGAGACGGCCCGGCGCTGCGGATTGAACTCGACTCGAACACGTCCGCCGCCGCGCCGCGCCCGTGGGCCGAGTACGCCAACAACCCGCTCCAGGAGAAGTTCGGCGCGCTGCTCATCCCGCAGTTGCGCGACTTCGTGAAGTCGTCCCTGCCCGGTCACATGATTCCCTCGACGTTCGTCGTGCTCGACCGCTTCCCGCTAACGCCCAACGGCAAGATTGACCGTGGGGCGCTGCCCAAGCCGACCTTTAAGGCGACGCGCGGCGGCGAGCGCGTCGCGCCGCGAACCGAGACGGAGCGCGCCGTCCAAGCCGTGTGGGCCGCCGTGCTCGGCGTGGACGAACCCGGCGTCGAGGACAACTTCTTCGCGCTCGGCGGCCACAGCCTCAAGGCGACGCAGGTCGTCAGCCGCCTCCAACAGACGCGCGCGGAACTCTCTCTGCGCGACATCTTCAACTACCCGACCATCGCGGAGCTTTCGGCGTTCCTCGACCGGCAGGAGGCGGGCGAAACCTTAGAAGCCATCCCGACCGTGCCGCGCGCCGAAGACTACCCGACCTCGCACGCGCAGCAGCGTCTCTGGGTGCTCGCGCAGGTCGGAGGCGGCGCGGCTTACCACATGGCCGACGGCCTCCGCCTCCGAGGGCCGCTCGCACCGGGCGCGCTCGGCGCAGCCTTCGACGCTCTGATTGAGCGTCACGAAACGCTCCGCACTTCCTTCGCCGAGGTGGACGGCGAACTCCGTCAGCGCGTCGCCGATGCTGTCGAGCACTCGCTGCAAGTCTTCGACCTGAGCGAGCACGCCGACCCGCTCGCGGCGGCGCGCGGGCTCGCCCTTGAGCACGCGCGCGCCGGGTTCGACTTGAGCCGCGCGCCTTTGCTGCGCGTGAGTCTGCTGAAGCTCGGCGCGGACGAACACGTCCTGCTCTTCAACGTCCATCACATCGTCTCCGACGGTTGGAGCATGGACATTCTCGTCCGCGAATTCATGCTGCTCTACGAGGCCGCCGTCGCGGAGGGGCCGAACCCGCTCCCGCCGCTCAGGATTCAACACCGCGATTACGTCGCTTGGCAGCACAAGCGCGCGGCGCTCTATTCGGAGGCGCAGCGCGACTACTGGCTCCGGCAACTCCGCGACACGCCGCCGCTCGAACTGCCGACGGATTTCCCGCGCCCGCCGCTCAAGACCTACAACGGCGGAAGCGTCCGCCTGCTCCTGCACGCCGAAGTGCTCGACGAGATTAACGCGCTGGCCCGCAAGCAGAACGTCACGCTCTTCATGCTTCTCGCGGCGCTCGTCAAGGTGCTGCTCTATCGTTACAGTGGCGAGACGGAGATCAGCCTCGGCTGCCCGGTCGCGGGGCGCGAGCACCCCGACTTGGAAAATCAGGTCGGCTTCTTCATCAACACCCTCGTACTGCGCGACCGCATCGAGGGCACGCAAGCCTTCACCGCTTTCCTCCGCGAAGTGCGCGAAACGGCCCTCGCAGCCTACGCGCGGCAGGACTACCCGTTCGACCAGTTGGTCAAAGAACTCAACCCGCCGCGCGACGCGGGCCGCAACCCTCTGTTCGACGTGATGCTGGTCTTGCAGAACACGGCCAACGTCGCCGTGCGCCTGCCGGAGATAGAGATTGAGCCTCTTCGCCTCGACTACGGCCAGACGCAATTCGACCTGCTCTGGAACTTCGCCGAAGCGGCAGACGGGCTGCACCTCGAACTCAAATACAACTCCGACCTCTTCCGCCGCGAGTCGGTCGAGCGGATGCTCGAAAGCTGGCAGGCCGTCATCGCGGGCGCGGTTGCCGAACCCGAAACGCCGCTCGGACGTTTGCCGCTGCTCAAGCCCGCCGAGCGCGCCGCCGTGCTCGACGTTCGACCGGAGCAACCGGAATCACAGGCGGCTTACTCAAGCCTCGTCGAGTGGTTCGAGGCTCAGGCCGCCGCGACGCCGCAAGCCGTCGCCGTCACGGACGAGGAACGCCGACTGACTTACGCGGAACTCAACGCCCGCGCCAACCGCGTCGCGCGCGGCGTGCGCCGCCGCCTCGAAGACGTGGGCGCGGTCGGCGAAGCGCTGGTCGGTCTGTGCGTGCACAGGTCGGCGGAACTCGTCGTCGGCTTGCTCGGTATTCTCAAGGCGGGCGCGGCTTATCTGCCTCTCGACCCCGACGCTCCGGCGGCCCGCCTTCGCTTCATCCTGCGAGATGCGCGCGTGCCGCTGCTCGTCACGCAAGAAGGCGTGCTGAATTTGCCGGACGAGGAGTTGCCCGGCCAGTACCGGCTCGACGCGGGCGCGGAGGTCGGAGAGGATGAAGCACGCAACCTCGAACTCCCGCTCTGCCCGGAGGCGGCGGCCTACGTCATCTACACTTCAGGAAGCACCGGCGAGCCGAAGGGCGCGGTCATCACGCACGGCAACGTGCTGCGCCTCTTCACCTCGACGCGCGGCTGGTTCGACTTCGGCCCTGCGGACGTGTGGACGCTCTTCCATTCCTTCGCCTTCGACTTCTCGGTCTGGGAGATTTGGGGGGCGCTTCTGCATGGTGGCCGTCTCGTCGTCGTGCCTTATCTGGTCAGCCGCGCGCCCGAACAGTTCCACGAACTGCTCAGCCGCGAGGCCGTCACCGTCCTCAACCAGACGCCCTCGGCCTTCCGTCAGTTGATGCAGGCGGAGGCAGCGCGCACCGAGCCTCTACCGCTCGCTCTGCGCTACGTGATTTTCGGCGGCGAGGCGCTCGACCCGTCACGCCTGCGGACGTGGTTCGAGCGTCACGGCGACCAACAACCGCAGCTCGTCAACATGTACGGGATAACGGAAACCACCGTCCACGTCACTTACCGCGCGCTCACGCGCCGCGACGCGGAACAATCGGCGAGCCTCATCGGAGAGCCGATTCCCGACCTCTATCTGTACGTCCTCGACGAGTGGCTTGAGCCGGTTCCGGCGGGCGTGCCCGGCGAGCTTTACGTCGGCGGCGCGGGCCTCGCGCGCGGCTATCTGTTCCGCGAAGAGTTGACCGCGTTGCGCTTCATCCCAGACCCCTTCCGCCCCGGCCAGCGCCTCTACCGCACGGGCGACCGCGTGCGCCGAACGCACGAGGGCGAGCTTGAGTACCTCGGTCGTCTGGACACTCAAATCAAAATCCGGGGCTTCCGCATCGAGGTCGGCGAGATTACGTCCGCGCTCGGCAAGCACCCTTCGGTGCGCGAGGCCGCCATCAGCCTCAGACAGCGCGACGGAGACCCTTGCCTCGTCGCCTACTACGTCGCGTCGAACGGCGGCGTCGAGAGCGCCGACCTGCGGCGACACCTGCAAGAGAGCCTGCCCGCGTACATGATTCCGAACTTCTTCATCCCGCTGCCGCGCCTGCCGTTGACCGTCAACGGCAAGCTCGACCAGCGCGCGCTGCCCGAACCGGAAGAGGCGGCGGTGGCGGCGGGGAACGGTCACGGCCACGGCAACGGCGGCGGGCGCGCACCGCGCACGCCGCTCGAAGGCGCGGCGCTCGAAGTCTGGCGCAAGGCTCTGGGGCACGGGCTGCTCGGCCCCGACGACAACGTGTTCGAGCACGGCGCGCATTCCGTCCTCGTCATACAGGCGCGCAACGAGCTTCAGAAGTTGTTGAAGCGCGACATCCCGGTCGTCATGCTGTTCCAGTACCCGACGGTCGCGGCGCTCGCCGCGCAACTCGACGGCGACGTGGTGAAGCCCTCGGACGGCGGCGAGCCGGAAGTCCAGCGCCGCGCCTCGCAGCGCCGCGACGCCGCGCGCCGGAGGGCCACGCTCCGTCAAACCGACCCCAAACGCGAGCCGTAAACGCGCGCGGCGACTTAACCCAAACGAAGGCCAGCACCATGTACAAAATAGCTTTGATAAACATGCCCTTCGCGAACCTCAATTTCCCCTCCATCGCTCTCACCCAGTTGAAGGCGGTGCTGGAAAAAGAGCACGCGGGGAAAGTCTCGACGGACATCTTTTATCTCAATCACGACTTCGTGGACTTGCTGGGGCTCGACGGCTACCGCGAAATCGCGGGCTCGATCAACTCCCTCAACTCCGGCATCGGCGAGTGGATATTTCGCCCCTCGGCCTTCCCCGAACTGCCCGACAACTCCGAGGCTTACTTCCATCGCTACTTCCCACGGCGCACGGAAGAGGGCGAGCGACTCAAACAGCTCATCACGAAAGTTCAGCGCGAAGTTGACCCTTTCATCGAGGGCTTGGTGAGCAAGTACGGGCTCGACGGCTACGACCTCGTCGGCTTCACTTCGATGTTCATGCAGAACCTCGCCAGCTTCGCGATGGCGAGACACGTCAAGAAGAAGAACCCCGACGTGCTCGTCGTCATGGGCGGGGCCAACTGCGAGTCGCCGATGGGTCAGGAGTTGGTGAAGAACGTCGCGGCGCTCGACTACGTCTTCTCCGGCCCGGCGCTCAAGAGCTTTCCCCTTTTCGTGCGGCATCGCTTGAACGGCGAGCCGGAGAAGTGTCTTGAGATCGCGGGCATCTTCGGCAAGGAGAACGCCCTCGCCGTGCAGGGGCGCGCGACCATCGGCGAGGAGTTGGCGATTGACGAGCTGGTGACGCTCGATTACGACCCCTTCATGCGGCTCGTCGAGGAGCGATACCGCGACCGCCGGATGCAGGTCACGCTGCCGTTTGAAACGTCGAGGGGCTGCTGGTGGGGCGAGCGCGCGCACTGCACCTTCTGCGGCCTGAACGGCCTGACGATGAACTATCGCGCGATGAACCCCGACGGCGCGGTCAACCTCATCAGCTCCCTCTTTCGCTACTCGTCGCAGGCCGTCCGCCTTGAGAGCGTAGATAACATCCTGCCGAAGAGTTACATGGAGGCCGTCTTCCCGCGCCTCAAAACGCCGGAGTCCATGTACATCTTTTACGAGGTGAAGGCCGACCTCACCGAGCAGGACATGGAAGTCCTCTCCAACGCGCGCGTGAAGGTCGTGCAGCCGGGCATCGAGGCGCTGGCGACCTCGACCCTCAAGTTGATGAAGAAGGGGACGACGAGCTTCAACAACATCAAGTTCCTCATCAACTGCCTGATCTATGACATCTACCCGGTCTGGAACCTGCTCGTCGGTTTCCCCGGCGAAGGCGCGGAGGTTTATCGTGCTTACCTGCGCGACATCCCGAAACTCGTTCACCTGCCCCCGCCGACGGGCGTCTATCCGGTTCGGTTCGACCGCTACAGCCCCTACTTCAATCAGGCGAAAGAGTACGGGCTGAACTTGCGGCCCCTCCCCTTCTACGAGTTGACGTACCCGTTCGAGGGCTCGTCGCTCGGCAATCTCGCTTACTACTTCGGAGACCAGAACTACGACTCCGAATATTTCCGCACCGTCGTCGAGCACATCACGCAACTGCAACAGGCCGTCGAAGCATGGAAGCAGAAATGGAACGGCACGCCCCCGCCGATGCTCTACTCGGAAGCACGCGCCGGGGGCGGAAGAATCATCCGCGACACGCGCGCCGGGGCCGAGGAGATTCACGAGCCGGGCGAGACGGCGTGGCAGATACTCGACGCCCTCTCGCGGCGCAAATCAATCTCGGAACTGGCGTCCGGCCTCGGCCACGTCGGGGAGACGGAACTGAAGAACGAGGTGCAAAGCCTCAAAGAGAAGGGGCTCGTGTTCGAGGAGCACGAGCTTTACATGAGTCTCGTCCTCTCGCAAAAAACTCGCGACGGTCTGTTCTCGTCGGTCAAAGGCCACTGAGCGCGTCGAGTCCGACCGCAGACCTTGAGCCGGCGGAAAACGCGCGCCGTCCTGTTTCGC
>DASTQX010000574.1:0-14591 GCA_035761505.1 Pyrinomonadaceae bacterium | reverse complement strand
CGTCAACGGCGTGCCGGTCTTCGCCAAAGGCGGCAACTGGATTCCCGCCGACATCTTTCCGACGCGGGTGACGCGGGAGAAGTATCGCCACCTGCTCGAATCCGTCCGCGCCGCGAACATGAACATGGTGCGCGTCTGGGGCGGCGGCATCTACGAGCAGGACGACTTCTACGAGCTGTGCGACGAGCTGGGCCTGCTGGTCTGGCAGGACTTCATGTTCGCGTGCAGCATGTACCCCGGCGATAAAGAGTTCTTGGAGAACGTCCGGCGAGAGGCGGTGGATAACGTCCGGCGGCTCAGGAAGTATCCGAGCGTCGTCCTCTGGTGCGGCAACAACGAGGTCGAGACGGCCTGGCATCACTGGGGCTGGAAGCAGAACCTCCCGGCGAAGCTCTGGGACGACTACCTCAAGATTTTCCATGACGTGCTGCCCCGCGTGGTCGCCGAGCACGACCCCGCGCGCCCTTACTGGCCGAGTTCCCCCAGCTCGAACCTCGAAGACGACGCCGACTCGCAGCGCATCGGCGACGTGCATTACTGGGAGGTCTGGCACGCCTCGAAGCCTTTCGAGTTTTACGAGCGGCAGTTCCCGCGCTTCATGAGCGAATACGGCTTCCAGTCGTTCCCGCTCATCGAGACGGTCAACACTTATACGATTCCTTCCGACCACGACATCCAGTCGCCCGTCATGCTCGCGCACCAGAAGCACCCGCGCGGCAACCAACTCGTCCGCGAGTACATGCTGCGCGAGTACCCGGAGCCGAAAGACTTCGCGTCGTTCCTCTACGTCAGTCAGGTCTTGCAGGCCGAGGGCATGCGCGTCGGCACGGAGCACTTCCGGCGTATTCGCCCGCGCAACATGGGCGCGCTCTACTGGCAGGTAAACGATTGCTGGCCCGTCGCCTCCTGGTCGGGCATGGACTACTTCGGTCGCTGGAAGGCGCTCCACCACTACGCCCGCCGCTTCTTCCGAGACATCCTCGTCAGCCCGCACGAACAGGACGGGCGCATCAACATTCACCTCGTCTCCGACCGCACGACGCGGACGCCCGCCGAGCTTCGCGTGACGCTCTTGGACTTCACGGGCCGCGTCCTCTTCGACAAACGCGAGGACGTAAACGTCGAGCCGCTTTCGAGCGCCGTCCGGTTGAGCTTGACGAAAAGCGAACTCCTGAAAGGCCAAGACCCGCGCAGCGTTTTTCTCAACTGCGAGTTGACGGAGAAAGGAGCAACGACGCAGCGCAACGCGGCGACGGAGAGCGACGCGGCGACGACGGGCAATCGTCTCTTCTTCGTGCCCTTCAAGGAGCTTCGACTGGCGACGCCGGAGATTGTCACGAACGTCGAGCCGCACGGTCGCGCCTTCCGCATCCGTTTACGCGCGCGCACGCTCGCGCGGGGCGTCCATCTCTCCGCCGGGACGACGGACGGTTCATTCAGCGACAATTTCTTCGACCTCCTGCCGGGCAGAGAAGTCACGGTCGAGTTTCGCCCGCGCCGCGCCGCAACGCTCGCCGCGCTGCGCCGCGACTTAAAAGTGTGCTCGCTCGCGGACGCCTTCAGGAAGGAAACGGCGTCCGCCTCTTCCGGCCCGTCGAACTCGTTCCCATGAACTCGCTCAAGATCGGCATCAGCGGGGTGCGCGGGGTCGTCGGCGAGACCTTCACGCCGGAACTGGCGGTCGGGTTCGCGCAAGCCTTCGGCACCTACCTCGATTCGGGGCGCATCCTCGTCTGCCGCGACGCGCGCTCTTCGGGGCCGATGGTTCACGCGTCGGTGCTCGCGGGCCTGCTCGCCTCCGGCTGCGAGGTCGTTGACCTCGGCGTCTGCCCGACGCCGAGCCTCCAACTCGCCGTCAAGTGGTTGCAGGCCGCGGGCGGCATCTCGATTACGGCGGGCCACAATCCTGAGCCGTGGAACGCGCTCAAGTTCGTCCGGGGCGACGGCCTCTACCTGAACGCGACGCAGGCCGACGAACTGCTCGACATCTACCATCAGGCGGAGTTCGCCAAAGCGACTTGGGAGCACATCAGCAGCCGCGTCGAGACGGCGGATGCCGTCGCGCATCACCTTGCAAGGCTGGCCGCCGCCTTCGACGTGGAGGCCGTCAGGTCGCGCCGCCTGACGGTCGCGGTTGATTGTTGCAATAGCTCTTGCGCGCTTCTGTCGCCGCGCTGGCTCGCGGCGCTCGGCTGCGAGGTCTTCGCGGTGAACGACGACCCAAGCATGCCTTTCCCGCACGCGCCGGAGCCGAGGCGGCAGACGATGGCGCAGCTCCGCGCCGTCGTGCAGGCGGGCCGGGCCGACATCGGCTTCGCGCACGACGCGGACGGCGAGCGGCTCGGCCTCGTCACCGAAGAGGGCGAGATACTGCCGGAGGAGGCGACGCTCGCCGTCGCCTGCGAGATTCAACTGGCGCGCGCGAGCGGCGCGGTCGTGACGAACGTCTCGACGAGCGCGGGCGTGGACGCGATAGCCGCCCGCCACGGCTCTCGCGTCGTCCGCACGCCCGTCGGGCAGGCTTACGTCTCCGAGGCGATGGCCGAGACGGGGGCCGTCATCGGCGGCGAGGGCAGCGGCGGCGTCATCGTCCCGCGCGTCCATCTCACGCACGACAGCGCGGCGGCGGTCGGACTGATTTTGGAGCACATGGCGCTCGCGGGCGAACGGCTTTCCGAAGTGGCCGCGCGGCTGCCGCGCTTCGAGATGCTCAAGCACAACGTCTCGGTCGAGCCGAACCGCATCCACTCGCTCTTGCAACGGATGCACGACGAGTTGGAGCGCGAAGGCGTCGCGTATGACCAGACCGACGGGATTAAAGTCTCTTGGCCGGACGGCTGGGTACACGTGCGCGTCTCGAACACCGAATCGCTCGTC
Source organism: Pyrinomonadaceae bacterium (assembly GCA_035761505.1). Lineage (GTDB taxonomy): Bacteria > Acidobacteriota > Blastocatellia > Pyrinomonadales > Pyrinomonadaceae > JAIVJM01. The sequence goes on along the minus strand of DASTQX010000574.1, from coordinate 11,714 downwards.
CGCGTCATCGCCGAAGCCGAAGCCCCGGCGCGCGCACGCGAACTGCTCGACTGGGCGCGCGACCGCGTGGGCAGATAAAGGGGCCGCGCCTCGAACTTCTCAAACTCGCCCGCCGAGGGCTCGACGGAGCTTATGAAAAAATCTCTTCTTGCGGTCGCACTTCTCGCCGCCGCGTTGACGAACGGAACTCTCCCGCCGGAGGGCAAGGTGCGCGCGGTGAAAGTCGCGGAGGTTCCCGGCTACAGCGAGGGCGTCGTCGTGGACAAGGACGGGGCGGTCTATCTCTCCGACGTTTACAACGGAACCATCTATCGCATCGGCGCGGACGGCGCGGCGAAGGAGTGGGCGCGGACGGGTGCGCCCAACGGCCATAAGATTCTGCCCGACGGCACGCACCTCGTCTGCGACGGCAGCCGCCGCGCCGTCCTGCGTCTGGACTCCGCGGGGAAAATCATGGACGAGGCTTCGTCGGAGTGCGACGGGAAGCCTTTGCGCTCGCCCAACGACCTCACGCTCGATAACAAAAATGGCGGCTTCTATTTCACAGACCCCGGCGGCTCAAGCCTCAAGAACCCTATCGGCACGGTTCACTACGTTGACGCGCGGGGCAAGACGCACCTCGCGGCTGACGGCCTCGCCTTCCCCAACGGCATCGTGCTGCGGCCCGACGGCAAAACCCTGCTCGTCGGCGAGAGCCACCACAACCGCGTTCTCAGCTACGAGGTCGTCGCGCCCGGTAAGCTCGGAAAGAAGAAGGTCTTCGCCGACCTCCCGACGAAGGGCGAAGGGCAGATCGGCAACGAGCCCGACGGGATGTGTCTGGACGAAGCGGGCAACCTCTTCGTCGCGCATTACGGCATGCGGCAGGTGCAGGTCTTGAGCCCCGAAGGCACAATCCTGCGCCGCTACGGGGCGGGAAATCTGACCACCAGCAACGTCGCTTTCGGCGGCCCGCGCATGAATCAACTCTACGTCACCGGCGCTCTCGGCGAAGAAAAGACCACGCGCGGCGGGCTCTTCCGCCTCGACCTGAAGGGGGCGAAGGGATTGAAAATCAAGTGATGAGAGATGAGTGATAAGTGATGAGAGGGAAGACAAAGACTTTCTCATCACTTATCACTCATCTCTCATCACTCCAAAATTATGCGAGCCATACCCACTCTCAAAATAAGTATCTCCGGCGTGCGCGGCGTGGTGGGCGAGTCGCTGACGCCGGGTTTGCTGGTGCGGTTCGCGCAGGCGTTCGGGACTTACGCGGGGCCGGGGACGATTGTCGTCGGGCGGGACACGCGCACGTCGGGCGAGATGGTGCGGCAGGCGGTCTTGGCGGGGCTGCTCTCTTCGGGCTGCCGCGCCGTTGACCTCGGCGTGTGCCCCGTTCCGACGGTGCAACTGCTGGTGCGCGAGCGACGCGCGCGCGGCGGGATAGCCATCACGGCCAGCCATAACCCCGCCGAGTGGAACGCGCTCAAGTTCGTCAACGCCGAAGGGCTCTTCCTGACGGGGCCGCAGGCCCGGCAACTCCTCGACATCTATCATCAGGGCGAGTACACGAAAGTCGCGGGGGCGGAGATGCGCGCCGTCGAGCAGGCCGAGGGCGCGTTAGACCTCCACATCAAAGCCGTGCTCGACGCGCTCGGCCCCGTGCCTTCCGCGCCGCCGCGCGCGCGCAAGCTCCGCGTCGTGGTGGACTCTTGCAACGGCGCGGGCTCTCTGGTCGCGCCGCGCCTGCTGGAAGCGCTCGGCGCGGAAGTCTTCGCCATCAACGTCACGCCGGACGGGATGTTCCCGCGCGGGGCCGAGCCGGTGCCGGAGAATCTCGGCGCGTTGTGCGCGGCGGTCAGAGAGCACGAGGCCGATGTCGGCTTCGCACAGGACATGGACGCCGACCGGCTCGCCGTCGTCTCCGAGCGCGGCGAGCCCGTCGGCGAGGAGTACACGCTCGTCCTCGCGGCGCGCTACGTGCTCGCGAGGGAGCGCGGCCCCGTCGTCGCGAACCTCGCCACGACACACGCGCTCGAAGCCGTCGCCGGGGAGTTCGGCTGCGCCGTCCAACGCTCGCGCATCGGCGAGGCCAACGTCACCGAAGAGATGCGGCGTGTGGGCGCTGTCATCGGCGGCGAGGGCAACGGCGGCGTCATCTACCCGCGCATCAACTTCGCGCGCGACAGCCTCGTCGGCATGGCGCTCGTCCTGCACCTTCTGGCCGACACGGGGCAGAAAGTCTCGGAACTCGTCGGCGCGCTGCCTCCGCACTTCATGTTGAAGGAGAAACTCATCTGCCGCTCGGACAGGATCGGCGTCGTGCTCAAGAAGATTCGCGGCGAGTACGCGCACCTGACTCAAGACCTGCGCGACGGCGTGAAGGTGACGACGCCTGACGGCTGGTTCCTCGTCCGGGGCTCCAACACGGAGCCGATCATCCGCCTCGTCGCCGAGGCCGCGACGGAGGAGCGGGCCGCGAGCCTCATCGAGGAGGTCAGGTCGCACGTGCGCGCGTGTCTGGACGTTTAGGGCGTCGGCCAGACCGGAGGATTGACGAATGGACGCAGTGACCGGAGAGCCAGAGGCGGGACAAGGGGCGGGCCGTCTGGTCTCGCTCGACGTGTTTCGGGGCTTGACCATCGCGGGGATGATTCTCGTCAACAACCCCGGCACGTGGGGCGCAATCTACGACCCTTTGGAGCACGCCGAGTGGCACGGGTGGACGCCGACCGATTTCATCTTCCCGTTCTTCCTCTTCATCGTCGGCGTCTCCATCACGCTCGCGCTCGCGCACCGGGCCGAAAGCGGCGGAAGTAAACGCGGCCTCTACTTCAAAATCTTCCGCCGCGCGCTCATCATCTTCGGGCTCGGCTTATTCCTCGGCGGCTTCCCGTCCTTCGACCTCTCGACGATACGCGTCCCCGGCGTCTTGCAGCGCATCGCCGTCTGCTATCTCGTCTCGTCGCTCGTCTTCCTCAAGACGGGCTGGCGCGCGCAAGGCTTCATCGCCGCCGCGTTGCTCTTGCTCTACTGGATGTTGTTGACGTTAGTCCCCGCGCCCGGCTTCGCGGCGGGCGATTTGAGCATGGAGGGGAGCCTCGCCTCCTACGTTGATAGAAGGCTGCTGGCCGGGCACACGTGGAAACCTCTGTACGACCCGGAAGGAATCCTGAGCACGATTCCCGCCGTCGCAACGACGCTCTGCGGCGTGCTCACGGGACACGTACTGCGCTCGCGGCGGACTCCGCTTGAGAAGGTGACGGCAATGTTCGTGGCGGGGGCGGCGGGCGTCGTCGCCGGTTGGGCGTGGAACTTCTGGTTCCCCGTCAACAAGGCTTTGTGGACGAGTTCTTACGTCCTCTTCACGGCGGGGATGGCCTTGCAACTGCTGGCGCTCTGTTACTGGCTGATAGACGTCAAGGGCTTGAGGCGTTGGGCAAAGCCCTTCGTCGTCTTCGGCACCAACGCGCTGGCGCTCTACTTCCTCGCGGAGCTTTTCTCGAACCTCATCTCGACCATCAGCCTCGCCCGCGCCGACGGCACGCGCGCGGACTTGAAGACGCTCATCTTCGAGAACGTGTTCGCCCCGTGGGCCTCGCCCGAAGGTGCGTCGCTCATGTTCGCCCTCTCAATCGTGCTGCTCTGGCTCGGCGTGATGGCCGTCCTGTATCGCAGGCGGATTTTCATCAAAGTCTGAAAAGAGCCGGGCGGCGGGCGGTGAAAGGAAGGGGCTTGAGATGAAACGTCTCAAGCCCCTTCGCCCTTCCGCTTTTTAAGTGTCGTCGCTTCTCAGAACGTCAGGCGCACGGCGAACTGGAAGGCGCGCGGGCCGCCGGAGCCGAAGACGCCCCCGGCGGTCGTGACGGGCCGCCCGAAGCCGGAAGAGCGCGTCGGGTCGTCGTTGTCGCGCACGAGCACGTTCGAGAAGCCGGAGTAGTTGACGTTCGAGACGCCGAGGACGTTCGTCACGTTGAAGAGGTTGAAGACCTCGACGATGGGTTCGAGCCGGACGCGCTCGCCCAGTCGGACGGGGCGCGTCACGCGGAGGTCGAAGGAGTTGAAAGAGTCGCTGAAGCGCGCGTCGGGCGAGACGAGCGGCAGAAGCCCCGTGCCGGGAACGCCGCCCGCCGCGTTGAGTTGTTGGATGAAGGCGTTCAGCTCCGCGCCCGTGTGGAACAGACGCCCGCCCGCGTTGCGCTGCAAAGTCGGGATGCGGAAGCTCGCGTCGGGCAGGAGGATGTCCATCGGCACGCCCGAAGCGACCGTCACAAGGGGCGAGAGGCGGAAGCCGAAGGGCGCGTCGAGCACTCCGGCGAAGGCGAAGCGGTGGCGCTGGTCGTTCGGCGCGGGGCCGTATTCGAGTTGCAGGTTACTCGAATCAACGGGGCCGTTCGAGAAAGGTATCTGGTCGTCGTTCGCGTAGTTGAAGGACTTCGAGAGCGTGTAGGAGGCGCGGAACTGGAAGCCGCGCGAGAACCGCTTCTCGACGCTCAGGAGCAGCCCGTCGTACTTGGTCTTGACGCTCGACTCAAGATTCTTCACCAAGTCCGGGCCGCCGACGACGGGGTTGAAGACCTGACCGATGGTGCGCCCGATGATGAAGTGCGTGCCGAAGTTGTGGACGTAGTCGGCGCGCACGACGTAGTTCCGGGCGAACTCGTGCTGCACCCCGACGTTCGTCTGCTGCACCAAAGGGTTCTGCATCCCGTTATCAATGATGTTGATGCCGCCCGCGCCCGCGCCGGGCAGAACGAAGCCGTTGAAGGGCGAAGAGAACCTCGGAGCCGGAGGAGGGAACTGCCCGCACGCGGGGTTGAAGAGGCATTCGGGCGGGAGGAAGAAGACGTTCCCGGCGCGGACTTCGATGGGCAGCGCACGACCGTCGAGGCCGCGCTCAAGGGTTTGGATTTCGAGCGTCACGCGGTCGTAATAGATGCCGTAGCCGCCGTGCAGCGAAGTGCGCCCGTCGCGCGTCGCCCAGTTGAAGCCGACGCGCGGCGCGAAGTTGTTCTTATCCGCCTCGCGCTCGCCGCCGAGGAAGGGGCGGACGAGCGGGTTGACCTCGTCGAAGCGGCTGACATTTTTAACGTCCGTGTCTATCTCGTAGCGGAGGCCGAAGTTGAGCGTGAGCCGGGGCGAGACGCGCCAGTCATCTTGGACGAAGGCGGCGAAGTAGTTGCTGTCGGCGTCGTCGAGCACCAGCGAGCGTGCGGGGAAGGCGCTGCGGAGCGTGACGGCGAAGAGCAGGTCGTCGTCGTCGGTGCGCCCGTCGCCGTTGCGGTCGAAGGCGGCGAAGTCTTCGATGAGTTCGACGCGCCCCTCTCGGAAGACGCCGAGGTCTAAGTCGGAGAGCACGCGCTGGAACTCGCCGCCGACGCTCAGCGTGTGGTTGCCGCGCACCATCGTCAGCGTGTCGGCCAACTGAAGGCGCTTCTGCCGCGTCTGCTGCGGGACGCGAAAAGAGGCTCCGTCCTGAAGGCTGGGAAAGGTGAACTGCGGGCCGGGCGCGACGGGGACGGTGCGGTTGATGAAGGTGCCGTAACTGAACCGGAACTCGTTGAGGTCTTCGGGCGTGAGCGAGCGCGTGTAGTTCGCGAGCAGAGAGTGCGTGCGATTGCGGCTCGACTGTCGCTGCGAGGCCGAGCCGATGGAGCGGACGAGCGTGCTGGCCCCCGTGCCTTCCTCGCGTTGAAACGAGTAGCGGAAGGAGAGGTGGTCTTCGCCGGTCGGCTGCCAGTCAACGCGCTCGGTGCTAAGGATGTCGTCGAGCGGCGCGTCGGCGAAGTTGCGGCGGATGGCGCGCGCCGCCGCGTCGCGCTCGCCGACGAGCACTGCGCCGTCCTGATTGCGGAACTCGACCGAGCCGAAGAACCAAGCTTTCTCCTTCCTGATGGGGCCGCCGAGCGTGAAGGAATACTGCTGGCGGTCGAAGGGCGGCTCCACGGCGCTCGCGCGGTCGAAGGTCGCGGGCAGCCCTTGCAGCTTGTCGTCGCGGAAGAAGGCCGAGGCCGAGCCGTGGAACTCGTTCGTCCCGGACTTCGTGACGATGTTGATGACCGCCGAGCCGGTACGACCGAGGCGCGCGTCGAAGCGGTTGGTGGCGACCTGAAACTCCCGCACCGCGTCCTGCGAGATATTCTGCACCGAGCCGCCGACTACGTCGTCGTTGTTGTCCGCGCCGTCCACGGTCACGTTGCCGCCGCGCCCGAACTGCCCGGCGGAAGAGATGACGAGCGTATTCGACTTCGTCGGGTCGAAGTTCGGCGCGGGCGCGTTGCCGGGCGTCAGGAGCGCGAGTTCGAGGAAGTTGCGCCCGTTGAGCGGCAGGCTCTCGATCTCGCGCTCGTTGACGACGCTCTGGACGGCGGCTGAGGTCGTGTCCACGAGCGGGTAGTTGAACCTCTCGTCGAGGGTCACTTCCTCAGTCGGCCCGCCGGGGTAGAGCGCGAAATCGAGGCTCGCATTCTGCCCTACCTGCAAAGTCACCGTCCGGGAAATCGTGTGGGCAAACCCGGTCGCCTGAGAGGTCACCTTGTACTCGCCGACCGGCAGGCCGGGGAAGACATAGAAGCCCTCGTCGTTCGTCCGCGCCTCGCGCGTCGTGCCGGTCGCAACGTGCGTCACCGTGACCGTCGCGCCTTCAATGACCTCGCCCCGGAGGTCTGCGACGACGCCACGGAGAGTCGCGGTGGCCGTCTGGCGCGCGCGGGCTGAAGAAGTGGCGGGCGCGACCGAAAGCGCCAAGCAGACGGCGAGTGCGGCGACAAAGTACGGGAGATTTTTTTTCATCGGGCGAAGGCTGTCGGCGGACGGCTGTACAGGGCGAGTTGGAAGTGCGGGCCGTATTACGACACAACTCCCCGCGCCTGTCATGGGGCGGAGGTTGGGCGGCGGACTCAAACTTTGGGTGGAGGCGGAAAGAAACGATGAAGGCGGAACGATGAATGATGAACTGAAGAAACTTGTCTTTCAGTTCATCGCTCATCGTTCCGCCTTCATCGTTAATCCGTCACTCTGTTACTCCGTCATTCTGTATTCGAGCAGGAAGCGCCCGATCTGGATGTGAGCCCTGCCGCCCGTGGGCGGGTTGATGAGGAGGGAGCGGACGGCGCTGCTCTTGCGGTTGCGATAGGCGTCGGCTTCGCCCACAGGGTCGCCGCTCGCGGCGCGGTAGAAGTTGACGCGGATGGTCTCGTCGTTCGTCCGCCGGTAGCCGAAGACGTACTGGCCGGGCGGGAGGTCGAAGTCACCCACTTTGAGCGGCGCTTGCGTGATGAGGAAGTGCGAGTATTTGCCTTCGGCGGAGTAGCCCGCCGTAATCATCACCACGCCCGCGATGAACTTGCCGCGCCCGTCGGTGATGCCCGAAGCGGTGCGGAACTCCGTCTCGATGTACTCCTTGACGACGGGCGCGCGCGCCGGGATGACGCCCCGCAACTCCTGCGCCGTGGCCGTGCGCCAGCGCGCGCGGTAGAGGGCGACCGCCCCGGCGCTCGTGGAAAGCAGGAGCGCCGCCGCCAGCAAGATTCTCGTCGTCGTCGAGGTCAGCATGTTCTCCTCCGGCATCGTCAAGCGCCTCCGAAATCTGAAACGGCGGCGGGCGTCCTTATCATAAACACAACGGGCGTCGGCGGCACAACGCCCCGGTCGCGCGGCGGCGGCGGAAACTTAGCCCGCGTGTCGGTCTTCCGTTATAATTTCGCGCAGCCATTAAAAGCGCGGCCCCGTCCGAAGTGCGGTCTAACCGATGCGCCTGTCAATCCGCCCCGAAGATTTTATAGCACACCTCTTCAGGCTGCTCTCCGCGCTGATGATTTTCGGCGCGGGGCACGCCCACGCGCTCGACCCGCGCGCGCCGCTCGCGCAATACAGTCGTCAGGTTTGGCAGACCGAGAACGGGCTGCCGCAGAACACCGTCCGCTCGGTCGTCCAGACCGAAGACGGTTACATCTGGGTGGCGACCCGCGAGGGGCTGGCGCGCTTCGACGGCAACGGCTTCACGGTCTTCGACAAGCAGAACACGCCGCAACTCAAAAGCAACGACATCCGCCACCTGCTCCCGGCGTTGAAGAACGGCCTCTGGGTGAGCACTTCGGCGGGCCTCACAAGCCTCTACCACGGCGAGTGGAAGACCTACACCGTGCGCGAAGGGTTGCCCGCAGACGAAGTGGAGGTGACTTACGAGGGCCGCGACGGCGCTCTCTGGGTCGGCACGTCGGCGGGGCTGGCCCGCTTCCGCGAAGGGAAGTTCGAGACTTTCACGACGCAGGATGGTTTGATGAGCGGCAGCGTTCATTCCATCTTCGAGGACGCGGGCGACGCTCTCTGGGTCGGCACGACGGACGGCCTCAGTAGATTCGAGGGCGGAAAATTTACGAACTACGCCGCGCGCGGCGGCTTCCCCGGCGGCGGCGTGGACGCCATCCGGCGCGACGCCGGAGGCCGCCTCTGGTTCGGCACGCTCGACGGTTTGGTCTCTTATCAGGACGGTCGGTTTACGAGCTACACGGTGAAAGACGGGCTGCCGAATAATCGCGTCATCGCTTTGCACGCGGACAAGGAAGGGGCTCTGTGGGTCGGCACGGCGGGCGGCCTGAGCCGCCTTGGGCGCGACGGGCGCTTCGAGACGCACGCGGCGGGCGAAGTCCTCTCAAGCGGCATCGTCCTCGCGCTCTTCGAGGACGCGGAGGGGAGTCTCTGGGTCGGCACCGAGTCGGGCGGGCTGCATCAACTCAGAGACAAGAAGTTCAACACCTACACGACGCGCGAGGGGCTTCCGAGCGACCTCGTGAAGGCGGTCTATGAAGACCGGCGCGGGCAGGTCTGGGTCGGGACTTACGGCGGCGGCCTGAGCCTCATCGGGCGCGACGGCGCGATGACCACCTACACGACCGCCGACGGGCTGGCGAGTAACATCATCCTCGCTCTGTTCGACGACGCGGACGGCAACCTCTGGGTCGGCACGCCCGACGGGTTGAGCCGCCTGCGCGAAGGCCGGTTCACGACCTACACTTCGGCGGACGGGCTGGCGCACGACTTCGTTCGTTCGATCTACGCCGACCGCGCGGGCGCGCTCTGGGTCGGCACGCGCGGCGGCCTGACGCGGATGAAGGACGGCGCTTTCAACATCTACACGACGCGCGACGGGTTGGCCGACGACTTCGTGGGGACGATTTACGAGGACGCCGCCGGTCATCTCTGGGCGGGCACGCTTGGCGGCTTGAGCCGCTTCAGCGAAGGGAAGTTCACGACCTACACGACGCGCGACGGCCTCTCGGATAACGTCGTCATCTCGCTCCTCGGCGACGCGGAGGGGCGTCTCTGGATCGGCACTAACGGCGGCGGCCTGAACATCCTACGCGAAGGGAAATTCTCTTCCGTCAGCACGCAGGACGGCCTGCCGAACGACACGATTTATCGCATCCTCGAAGACGGCGCGGGCAATCTCTGGATGAGCTGCAACAAGGGCATCTTCCGCGTCGCCAAAGCGGAGCTGGACGACTTCGCGGGCGGTCGCACTCGCTCACTGAGCCCCGTCGTTTACGGGACGGCGGACGGCATGACGACGCGCGAGTGCAGCGGCGGCGGGCATCCTTCGGGCTGGCGCGGCGCGGACGGGCGGCTCTGGTTCTCGACCATCAAGGGCTTAGCGGTGATAGACCCGGCGGGCGTGCGCTCGAACACGCAGCCGCCGCCGACGGTCATCGAACAGGTGAGCGTTGACGGCGAGCCGCTCGGCGCGAGGCTTCGGGCGGAACTCGCGCCGGGCAAGAGCCGCTTCGACTTTCACTACGCGGGCCTGAGCTTCGTCGCGCCGGAGAAGGTCAGGTACAGGTACAGGCTCAAGGGGTTCGACGAGGACTGGGTTGAGGGCGGCGCGCGGCGCGTGGCCTACTACACCAACTTGGGGCCGGGCGATTACCGCTTCGAGGTGATAGCCTGCAACAACGACGGCGTGTGGAGCCGCGCGCCCGCCTCGTTCGATTTCACGTTGCAGCCGCACTTCTACCGGACGCCGTGGTTCTACGCGCTCTGCGCCCTCGCCGTCGCCTTCGTCGCCGCGCAGTTGTATTTCATGCGCGTGCGTCAGATGAAGGCGCGCTTCGCGGCGGTGCTCGCGGAGCGCAACCGCATCGCCCGCGAGATACACGACAATCTCGCGCAGGAAATCCTCGGCGCATCCGTGCAACTCGAACTCGTCGCGCGACTGATGCCGCGCTCGACCGAGGCCGCGCGGACGCACCTCGACCGCGCGCGCGCCCTCGTCCGCAGCAGCATCGCCGAGGCGCGGCGCTACGTCTGGGACTTGCGCTCTCAGTCGCTCGACGACCGCGACCTGCCGACCGCGCTCGCGGAGATGACGCGCCGGCTCACCGCCGAGAGCCGCGTCCAGACGCAGTTCGAGGTGAGCGGCACGTTCCGCCCGCTCCCGCCGCAGGTCGAGAACAACCTTCTGCGCATCGGTCAGGAGGCCGTCAACAACGCCGTCCGGCACGCAGGCGCAGGTGTGATTACGGTGAACCTGAGTTTCGACGCCGAGAGCGTCCGGCTCAGCGTGCGCGACGACGGGCGCGGGTTCGACCCGCACAACGGCGGCGGCGACGGCCACTTCGGCATCGTCGGGATGCGCGAGCGCGCCGCCGAGATGGGCGGCACCGTCTCGGTCAACAGTCGTCCGGGCGAGGGCACCGAAGTCTCGGTCGGCGTGCCCATCGAAGACTAGGCGTATCAACTGCGGGGAAGGACTCTTGTGAGCAACGACAACATCCGCATCATCGTGATTGACGACCAGGCGGTCGTGCGTCAGGGGTTCGTCTCTTTGATTAACACCGTGCACGACATGACGGTCGTCGCCGAGGGGACGAACGGCCAACAGGCCGTCGAGCTGTACCGCGAGCACCGACCGGACATCGTGCTGATGGACTTGCGGATGCCCGTCATGGGCGGCGTCGAGGCCATCAAGGCGATCAAGCGCGAGTTCCCGGTGGCTCGCCTCATCGTCCTGACGACGTTCGACGGCGACGAGGACATCTACCGCTCTTTGCAGGCCGGGGCGCAAGGGTATCTGCTGAAGGACATGTTCTTCGAGGAGTTGGAGGACGCCATCCGGACGGTGCGTGCCGGGGGGCGGAGGATTCCCGGCGTCGTGGCCGAGCGGCTCGCCGAGCGCGTCGGCGGCTCGGACTTGACGGCGCGCGAGTTGGAAGTCCTGGGGCAGATCGTGCGGGGCCGGAGCAACAAGGAGATCGCCGCCGCGTTCCGCATCAGCGAGGCGACCGTCAAGAGTCACATCAACAGCATCCTCAGCAAGCTCGGCGTCGCCGACCGCACGCAGGCCGCGACGACCGCGCTCCAACGCGGCATCGTCCACCTGCCTTGAGTGCCCGGCGGCCTCCAACTAAAGTATGACTCAGCGTCCCGACCGTGGGTTCATGACACGCCGCGCCGTGCCGTGTTAAGTTTCGCCCGCTTGGTTAAATTCAACCCGGCCCCGGACGAGATCAATCACAGGTCAACTCACTCCTGAATTTGTTGCTGTCCGAACACCAGCAACCTGTGAGTCACCGCAGATCATTTTCACCGGGGCCGGGTTTTCCCGTCTCGACGCAAACCCTCACGGTTCACACGCCGTCACGCTCCCTTTAGAAGCCATTCCAAACTCTACCGCTCCCTGACCTCTGCTACTGCCCGAAGCGGTTACGGTACTCGCCGGATTCGATGAAGGCTTG
>DASTQX010000573.1:0-10760 GCA_035761505.1 Pyrinomonadaceae bacterium | reverse complement strand
CGAAGTTGAAGGTGCGCGTGATGCGCGGCGCTTCCGTCTTGTCGGGCAGGCCGTAGAAGCGCGTGATGGTCGCCGGGTCGAGGCTGTTGTCCGGGACGGGCGGCAGGTCAACCACGATCTTGAGGATGAGATTGCCCTGACCGGCGGGCAGCACCTTGCCCGTCGGGCCGCGACCGTCCTCCTGCTCCAAGCGGTTCTCGATGTAGAGGGTCTTGCCCGCGTACTTCGAGAAATCAATGATGAGGTCGGCGCGCTCGGCCACCGAGATGCGGATGCTCTCGACCTCGACGGGGCGTTCGAGCAAGTTGCCGTCGGTGGAAATCTGGTGGAACTTGATGCGCTGGTTGAGGTTCGTCTTGTCGGTGAAGAAGAACTCGTAGAAGCGCGACGGCCCGGCGTCGAGCCAGCGGAAGCGGTAGCGGCGCGGGTGGACGTGCATCACGGGCTGCACCTTGCCGTTGACGAGGAAGCGGTCGCCGAGCACGCCGTCAAAGTTGAAGGTATCGAAGGCGAGGATGCCGTCCTCGGAGTCGTAGAGGTGGTCGCTGAAGAGCATCGGCACGTCGAAGTTGCTGTCGTCGCTGACGCCGTCACCGAACGAAGGCAGGTGAAAGCCTGTTGTTTCGTCGCCGGTATCGAAGTCGTTGAAGAGCAGGTACATCCCGGCCAAGCCCTTATAGACGTTCTGCGAGGTGAAGTCGTGCATGTGGTCGTGATACCAGAGCGTGTGCATCGCCTCTTGAATGTCGCCGCCCGTGTCCTTGTGCGTCGAGTTGATGCCCGCGAGGACGTTCGGGTAGTGCTGGTCGTAGAACTTGCCGGGGGCGTAGAAGTCGCACGGGTTGCCGTCCGACTCCGACGGCGTGTGGCCGTTGTGGAGGTGTGTGGTGACGAGGTTCTTGCCGAAGCCGCCGTTGTTGGCGGGCAGGTTGTTGCGGTTGCGGACGAGGATGGGCTGGCCGTAGCGCTCGACGTAGAGCGGGCCGGGGACGAGCCCGTCGAAGCCCCAGAGCGGCTGCGGCGGCAGGTCGGGGTGCGTGACGATGTTCGAGAGCCGCTGCTCGACCTCGTAGAACTTGACGGGCGCGAACTGGCTGAACGCCTGATGCGGAATGGTGCGGCCCTCGCCGCCGGTGATGTTGGGGATGATGGTCGGCGTCGGGTTCAGGGTCGCCACCGGCTGCTTGACCGTCATGCGCGAGAAGGGCTGGACGAAGGGGCGAGTCGGCGGGCTCGACGGGCCGCTGCCGCTGCCACTGTCGAGGAGTCGGCCCGCGCTGCTGCGCGCGCGCACACTGAGGCCCGACATCGGCACCAGCAGCCCGGCTCCCGTCAGCAGGCCCATCTTAATCATGTCGCGCCGACTCAGGCCCGCCGCGATCAGCTCGCGCCGGTTTTTGGCGGCTCGCTGTTTCTCCTTCTCCGCCCTTCTGTCGATCTTCGAGATGTTCGCCATAGCGTGTTCTCCTTCTGATTCATTACAGAGACGACCCAACGGGTCAGAAAAAATGTAGAGGTGGCCCCACGGCTGCGGGCCGGAGCCCGAAGCCGTCAGCGGAGCGCTTTAGGTGTGCGGTGGAACGGGGCCGAAAGACTCGCGGCCCGGATGTGTGTGTGTCTGTCTCGGCGTCGGGCGAATGCCCTTCGCCCGCGCGGCCCGCACCCCTTCCCCCTTCACGCGCCGCGCGCGTCAGGGGTGCGGGCCGTTCGTGCGGCGGGGTCTAGTCGCACCAGTCGCCAGACTGTTGGAGGCAGACGAAGTTGCGGCCCAGTGCCGGGAAGACGGGCGTGCCGTTGCTCCGCTTCACGTCACGGATGAAGGCATCCTGACGGATGAAGCCGTCGCGCGGGTCTTCGGGAATCGGGCAGATGACCCAGCGGAAGACGGGGTCGTTGACGGGGCGCGTGCGCAGTTCGACGAGGCCCTTGTCAAGGAGGTTATCTATCTGCGAAGGGCTGGTCAGGATGGGCGTGCCGTCGAGGTCGCGCCCGTTGGTGGCGGCGATGGGGTCAAGCTCCTTGCGGCCCGTGGACGTGAAAGCCTTCGGCGTATAGACGACCCAGACGGCGACCCAGAGGCCGAGCGGGTCGTTCGAGAAGTAGCCGTCGCGCGTGTCGAAGACGTTGTCCTGCCGCTTGTTCGGGAGGAACGGGTCGAGGATCGAGCCGTTCGACGCCTTCGGGAAGATGAAGACGCGGAAGCGCTCGGCGGTGTCGAAGGCCGCGCGCCCGCGTGTGGTCAGTTGGCCGGAGGAGGTGCGCTCGAAGCCCGACGCGTTGAGCACGCCGAAAATATTCGCATAGGTCAGGCCGCTGGAGCCGGTCGTGCCGGGCGTGGATTCGATGGTGCGGACGTTGGTGCGGCGCGGGTCGGTGTTGGAGTCGTCAATGACGAAGTCTCCGGCGCGGCCACCCGTGCCGACGCGGAGCACGATGTTTTCGGGCACGATGCCCTGCGCGCGGTAGGTGGCGTCGGAGAAGTCGAAGGGCGAGGTGCCGAGGTCGTCGCCGCCGTCGGCGGAAGCGACGGGGCCGAGGTTGAGGCCGGACAACGCCGTCAGCGCCAGCGCGAAGACAGCGAGCCCGAACGTCCACTTGTAAGTCTTCCGGTTCGTTCTCATGGTGAGTTCAGTTCTCCTTAGTGGTCAGGGTGCTTGGTTTGGTATTGCCGGGTTCGTGAGCTGAGTCGCTTTGCGAGGGCGCTTGGGCTCGGTCGTTGATAGACGCTCTCTGAATGCGGGGGCAGTATGCGTGCGGGCGGGCAAAAAGAATGTCAGCCAACTGACAGTCGTGTCAGTTGGCTGACGTTGGGGAGAAAAAAGTTCCGAGGCCGAAATCAGCCGACGTAAGTTTGGAGGTCTTTGAGGGACTTGACGCGCATCCAGCCGCGCCCAAGTTCGATGACGCCGCGCCGCTCCAAGTCGTTGAGGACGGAGGTCGTCGTCTGGCGCGACGCGCCGATGAGGCTCGCCACGTCCTGATGCGTGAGCGGGACGAGGTAGTCGAGCGCGGCGACCTCGAAGTCCGTGTCGTCCACGGCGAGTTCGTGCAGAAGCTCGCAGACGCGCGCCGAGACGGCCTTGGAAGTGATGTCGGAGAGCTTCTTCTCCATCCTCCGGCGGCGGTCGCCGACCAGACGGATGTAGCTCATGGCGAGCTTCGGCTGTGTGGAGAGCAGGCGCGCGAAGTCGCGCTTGTCGAAGACCCACAAGAGCACGTCGTCGAGCGCCTGCGTCATGTTGCTGCGCGGCGCGTCGTCGAGGAGCGCGAACTCGCCGAAGATTTCGCCACGCTGGATGATGTCAATGGCAATCTCCTTGCCCGACTCGGAGAGCACGGAGAGTTTGACGCGCCCCTGCTTCAGGACGTAAACACAGTCGGCGCGCTCGCCCGGCATGTAGATGAATTCGCCGCGCGCCCGTCGCTGGCTGCGGGCGTGGACGGCGATGCGGCTCACTTCCTCCGGCAAGAGCCCGTTGAAGAGCTGCGCCCGGTGGCCGCGGGGCTGTTCTTTGAGGTTGAGATTATCGCCTCCACGTTCGCGTCGGGAGGCGGGAGCCACGGCGCGGCGCGTGTCGCCGCCGAGTGACTCGCCGTTACAGGTGGTCGGTGATGATTTCGCTAAGGAGGATGCTGCAAAGGTCATGACCTGTTTCAACTCCTAATCTGATAGACGCACGGCTGTGCGAGGCTTCATAGGATGTTCGTCGGGGACAAGGTCAAGATGCGGCGCGGGAGTCTCGGTGCCTCAAGGTGACGCTTGGTGAGTGACAGCGGGTTTACGCCGGGCGCGCCGCTCTACTCGAATTTCTGCGGGAACTGGCTGATGATGCCCGCGCTCAACATGTCGGCCATGTGGAGGATTTGCGTGTGTATCTTCTCGTAGGCCGCCACGTCGGCGGCCCAGTCGCCGCGCAGGCGGGCCACGACCTCGGCGGTCGTCAGGTCAAGGTGCTCGCGCATCATCTTCTTCATCTCGGCGGCGGGCCAAGCCTTCGGGTTCGCGGCGCTCAGGAAGGCCGCGATCTCGTCGGCGTTGGCGTTCCAACGCTTGCCCGCGTCCTCGGACTTCGCCTTGTCGCCCGCCTTCGCGGCGGCGACCAACTCGGCGGCGACCGTGATGTGCTCCCTCAGCAGGGTCGCCAACTTCTGGCCCGCCGCCTCGCCGTAGAAGGGCTTGATGGCGTCGCCGATGTCGGCCTGATTCTGAAGCAGACGCTCGGTGGCCGACGCCTTGTCCGGCAGGTCGGCGACGGCGCTGACGACGAACTGTCGCGTCCAGACGACGTGCTCTTCCCACAGCTTACGCATCGCTTCGCGGAAGGCGAACTGCTTAGCCATGCCCGCGTGCGGCGTCGGCGCGGTCGGCGTGCGGCCCGCAACCGGGGCCGGAAGAGTGAGCGAGACGAGAAGTGCGGCCAGCAAAAATGTAGTGGCTCGACGTTTCATCGGTGTTTCCTCCAAAGTTGAGTGAAGTGAAAGTTGAGTTGAGTGAATTTAGTTCGTCCGCGCGTTCGGCCTCACTTCGCGCTCAGCCCGACGCTCAGCCCTCCGGCGATGCTCGGCGTCGTGTCGCGGAGCATCTCCGAAAGGCTCGGCCCGCCCGCCCTGATGCGCTCCGGCGAAGGCATCCGTCCCGTCCGCAGAAGCTCTTCGGCGGCGGCCACTTCGCGGTCGCGGTTCATCCCGGCGACGGCGGCGACGCGCCCGCCCTCGACGTAGAAGGCGAGGAAGTCGTGCGCGTCGAGGTCGCCTTTGAAGATGATCTCGTCCCAAGATGAGGCGTGGCCGACGTAGAGCAGAGCGGCGTCGAGTTGCCGCGTCCAGAAGAAGGGAACGCCGTCGAACTCCGTGTCGCGGCCCGCCATGTTGCGCGCCGCCGCGCGGCCCTGTTGCTGCGCCATGCGCCAGTGCTCGATGCGGACGCGCCCGCCCGCGCGCGGGTCGGGGAAGCTGGCGAGGTCGCCCGCCGCCCAGAGCCCTTCGGCGGCGCGCAGCCGCGAGTCCACGACGACCGCGCCGTCCTCGTCGAGCGTGACGCCTTCGAGGAACTGCGTGGCGGGACGGACGCCCGCCCCCACCAACACCATGTCGGTCTCGACGCACTCGCCGCTGTCGAGCACGACGGACTCGACGTGATGCACGCCCTCGAAGCGATAGACGATGGAGCCGAGCTTGAAGCGCACGCCGCGCGACTCGTGCAGCCGCCGGAAGAGCGCGCCGACTTCGGGGCCGAGCGTGGACTCGAAAGGCTCGCGCGAGGGCGCGACCACCGTCACTTCCAATCCGCGCTCGCGCAAGGCGGCGGCGGCCTCCATGCCGATGAAGCTCGCGCCGACGACCACGACGCGACGCGACCGCCCGGCGGTCTCAATGATCGAGTCGGCGTCGGCGAAGCTCCGCAGCAGGCAGATGTTCTTGAGGTCGGAGCCGGGGATGTTGAGACGGACGGGCGAGCCGCCCGTGGCGACGAGCAGCGCGTCATAAGGAAGCGTCTCGCCGCCCTCGAACGTGAGAGTCTTCGCGCGCGCGTCCACGCGCGTCACCTCACGCCGGAGAAGAATCTCGATGCCGTGCTCCTGGAAGAACTCCGCGGGGCGGAGCGGCATCCACTCCGGCTCGGCGTGGCCTTGCAGGTAGTCCTTGCTAAGGTTGGGCCGGTCATAAGGCGCGCGGTCTTCGCGCGTAATTAAAAGGATGCGCCCGCGAAAGCCTTCCTCGCGCAAGGTCTGCGCCGCCGCGTAACCGGCAGCGCCCGCGCCGAGGATGACGAACAGAGAGGGGTCAACCGACGGGTCGCAACCGGCCATCGCGGGCGTCCGGCGGTCTTGAGCCTCTTCGGGGAGGCGGACGAAAATGCGCTCGCCCTCGGCGCGCACGTCGTAGCTGACGAGGCCGTCGAGCGCGGGCGGCTCTTCCAAGTCGCCGTTCGTCACGTCGAAGGCGGCGTGGTGCCACGGGCACACGACGCGCGTGCCGCAGAGCGCGCCCTCGGCGAGCGGCGCTCCGTAGTGCGGGCACGTCGCGCTGACGGCGTGCAACTCGCCGCCGACGCGTGCCAGCAGGATTCGCGTCTCGCCGATTGAGACTTCCTTCATCTCGCCTTCACGGAGGTCGGAGGCGCGTGCGAGAGGAACTTCGCTGTAGTCCATAACGGTTGTCAGGCCACGTTGATGAGGTGACCCATCTTCTCCTTCTTGGTCTTGAGGTAGGCCGTGAAGCCGTCGTGCGGTTCGACTTCGAGGCGGACGCGCTCGACGACTTCGAGCCCGGCCTGACGGAGCGCGCGAATCTTCTCCGGGTTGTCCGACATCACGCGCACGCGCCGCAGACCGAGTTCGTAAATGATCTCGGCGCACTGCTCGTAGCGCCGCAGGTCTGCCGCGAAGCCGAGCCGCTCGTTGGCCTCGATGGTGTCCGCGCCCTCGTCCTGTAAGGCGTAGGCGCGTATCTTGTTGAGGATGCCGATGCCGCGCCCCTCCTGCTGCTGATAGACGACGCAGCCGTGACCCTCGCGCTCGATGAGTTCGAGGGCGGCGCGCAGTTGGCGTCCGCAATCGCACTTGACCGAGCCGAACACGTCGCCCGTCATGCATTGCGAATGGACGCGCACGGGGCTCGCGCGCTCCGGGCGCAACTCGCCCTTGAAGAGCGCGACGAACTCTTCCTCGGAGATGAGCGAGCGGAAACCGAGGATGCGGAACTCGCCCCACTCCGTCGGCAGCCGCGCCTCGGCGACCTTCTCCACCGTCGCTTGCCCCGTGGGCCTCTGTGTGTGTCGGTAAGAATTCAGCTCTGTCAGTGTCATCAAAGTTCTCCCGGTCTGAAACCGCTCGCCGTCAACTCACTTCGTCTCGCGCCCGACCCCGTGGTGGAAGACCAGATGCCCGCCGTGCCAGCCGCCGATTGAAAGCAGGAGGAGCCCGAAGCCTTCCAGCAAGAGGACGCCGACGGTCGCCCCGCCCGACGGCGGCGCGGAGCCGCCCCGCACCGCGAGGCTCGCGGCGTAGGGCGCGAGCGCCGCGAGGACGAACAGCATGTGCCGCGTCGCGGTCGCCTGCGCCGGGTCGTCCTGCGGGATGGCGGCGTAATCTATGAACCCCGCCGTGGCGGCGGCCCCGGCGGCGGCCAGTCCGAGGGCGATGCTCCAAAAGGAGATGGCCCACCAGACCGGCTCGCCGCTGAAGACTCCGACCGCGTCCCACACCAGCGACGTGCCGAGCAGCCCGACCGGCACGTCGCTCAAGACGGCGTGCAAAGGATGGCCGAAGACGCGCAAGCCTTTCATCCTCTCTCTCAGGCGCCGAGGTTGAAGATGGCGGCCAGCAAAATCACGAACGAGATGACGGCCCCCGCCCCGTGTATCACCACGTAGTTGACGGGCAGGGCTTGCCGCCGCAGGTGGTAAGAGAACAGCATGAACCCGCCGAGCGCCGCGACGACGAACCCGACGAGCGCCACCCACGCCAGCGTCGAGGCGTTCGAGTTGACGACGGCGAGGATGAGCGCTACGAGTCCCGAAGCGGCAAACAGCCCGTGAACGAGGGCCAGAGCCATCGGCGGCAGCTCGCGCCCGCCGAAGCGCATCGCCGCCAACGCAACCCCGCCGAGGGCCGCGACCGCAAAAAGTACGGCTGCAATGGTCATCTCTCATCTCCTCCAATATTCTTCGAGGGCAAAAGCGGCCCCGCGAATTTGAAGACCGGTTTGTAGAGCCTCCGGCCTGCTTGAAGTGCTAAAATACACCTCTCCCGTAATAAGTCAAGAACTATTTTGACTTATTGTGTTTTCGATCAAAAAGGATTAGAATCCACCGATAAGGGAGGTGCTATGGAGACAACCAAGTTCGACAGGCGCTTTTTCGAGAGCACGCGCGGACGTATCGTGACCCTCCTGCGAGGCGCGGCGCGCACGGTGGACGAGTTGGCCGTCGAGCTTGAGTTGACGGACAACGCCGTGCGCGCGCACCTCCTGACGTTGGAGCGCGACGGGCTCGTCCGTCAAAGCGGCCTCCGACGCGGCCCCCGCAAGCCGCACTACACCTACGCGCTGACGCCGGAGGCCGACAATCTCTTCCCCAAAGCCTACGACGCTCTGCTCAACCAACTCATCGCCGTCCTCAAAAATCGTTTGGAGCCGCAGCAGATCGAAGAGCTCTTGAGCGAGGTCGGACGCCCAATCGCGTCCGGTGCTGACTCGGACGGGGCCGGGAACTTGGAGGAGCGCGCGCAGGTCGCTCTGAAGGTGCTGGCCGCCATCGGCGGGGCCGCCGAGATCGAACCGCAAGACGACGGGGTCTTGATTCGGAGCAGTGGTTGCCCCCTCGCCGCCGCCGTCTCCGTCCACCCGGAGGTCTGCCAACTGGCCGAAGCCCTCGTCGCGGAGATCGTCAAAGCTCCGGTCGAAGAGCACTGCAACCGCGACGGCCCGCCCCAATGCCGTTTCCAAATAAAGCGACCCGCGTAGCGCGAACGCGTGAAGCGGAGTGGCTTCGACCTCCTCGTTTATCATGTGCGGTAAATTTTATCCGAGGGACGGAGGGCGTTGTGATGGCAGGTTGGGACGGCGATGACCTTGCGGGGAGTTTGGAGGAGGCGCTTGAGCGGCAGCAGGAGGCGGCGGAGGCGCGACGCGCGCGCAGAGAGCCATCCTCGACCGAGGAGCGTGAGCGGATGGAGCGTGAAGAATCTCTCAGGCTCTCAAGGGCACGCCTTGAGGAGCAACTAAGTCGCGCGACGAACGACGCGCACCGGGCAATGCTCGAACGGGCGCTGCGCTCTCTGGGGGCCGAGACGATGCAAGAGTGATGATTCTCCTCCTCTCACGAAGCCCGGCTGACATATAGGCCAGACGCGCTCCTTAAAACTCGCGGGCGTCACGCGCAACACGCGCGACCCGGAGGTCGCGCGTGTCGGACGCGACGAGAACGGAGAGCCGATTTAGAAGTTGAGCCGGAGCCCGAACTGTACTTGGCGCGGGTTGTCGGCTGCCGTGGGCAGGCCGAAACTCGCGCCCGGCGTCGAGCCCGTGCCGAAGATGTTGTTCGGCAGTTGCAGGTTCGCGCGGTTGAGGACGTTGAAGCCCTCGACAATCGTTTCCAGATTCATCCGTTCGCCGAAGCTGAAACGTCGGCTCAGGCGGAGGTCGAGCGAGGCGAAGTCGAAGCCGCGTCCGGTGTTGCGGCCCACACCCGCGGGCCGGTCGTTGACGTTCGTGTCGAGGTTGCGGTCGGCACCCGTCAGGACGTTGAAGGGCAGGCGCGAGCCGTACTGAAAGATGTAACTCAACTGGAAGCCGGAGACGGCGCGACCGAAAAAGGATTCGCCGCCCGTGTTCGCCGGGGCCTCGAAAGAGCCGCTGACGGCGAGGCGGTGGCGCTGGTCGTTGTCGGCCAGTCCGCGCTCGTCTCTCAGATTGGAATTATCCTGCGGCGTGAAGAAGAAGGCATTGCCCACGTTGTCAATCGCCTTCGAGAGCGTGTAGGAGACGCGCGCCTGCGCCCAACGGCTGAAACGACGCTTGAAGGAGACGAGCAGCCCGTCGTAGAAGCTGTCGCCGGAGGACTCGAAGCGGCTGACGTTGGCGAAGCGCGGGTCGGGCCTTCCCAAGTTCGGCACTCCGGCGGACGCGGGGAAGCGCGGCACGTTGACGTTGCGCGAGAGGATGATGTGCTCGCCTCGGACGTGCAGGTAGCCGACCGAGAGCGACATCGCGCCTGATAACTCGCGCTCGACTTGCAGGCTCGCCTGCTGGCTGTAAGCGTTCCTGATGCGAGGGTCAATCGTCGTCACGCTGACGAGCAGGTTCGACGGAAACTCTGGCAGCACGTTCGGGAAGACGGGCGCTCCCGGTTGGCCGAAAGCGAGCACCGCCGTCCGGTACTTCGAGCCGTCGCGTTGCAGCGCGTTCGACGTGGCGCGCAAGGGGATACGGTCGAAGAAGATGCCGTAACTGGCGCGGATGACGGTCTTGCGTTCGCGGCCCAGGAAGTCGGGCGCGTAGGCCAGCCCGACGCGCGGCGCGAAGTTGTTGGCGTCGGTCTCGATGGGTTCCGGGAGGAACTGCGCGTCGTAGCGCAGGCCGAGATTGAGCGTCAAATCGGCGCGCGGCTTCCACTCGTCCTGCGCGAAGAGGCCGAGGTTCGGGTTCGACTGAAACTGCCTGACCTCGCCGAACGCCTGCTGAAAAGTGGCGTAGCGCCCGGCCTGAAAGTTGGCGAGCGAAGAGAAGGTGTAAACGCCTTGCAGCGCGCCGGGGAAGATGATGTTGACGCGGTTCAAGAGAAAATTGATGCCGCCCTTGAGCGTGTGCGCGCCGCGTCGCGTCGTGATGTTGTCTAACAACTCGTAGGTGTCGAGGTCGCGCTCGGTCGGCGAGAAGGTGGCCGTGCCGAGGTTCGCCGCGCCGCTGATGTTGATGGCCGGGCCCGCGTCGTCGTTGACGGGCGCGGCGAGGCGGCTGCGCGTGTACTGGAAGCGTGCCTCGCTCAACGTGCGCGGCGAGAGCGTGGAGACGAGGCTCCCGGCGAAGGTCTGGTCGCGGTCGCGGAGCGCCGTCCCACGGCTCAAGGAGTTAAGGCCGCCGACATTGCGCGCGTTGAGGCTCTCGATGTCGTAGAGGTTGTAACGCGCCGTCAGTTGGGTCGTCTGATTGACGTGATGGTCGGCGCGGAAGAGAAAATTGGTCGTGTCGAAGCCCGTGGGCACAAGGCCCGTCGAGATGCGCGGCCCCGCGGAGCCGAGTTGTTCGAGCCGCGTGTT
>DASTQX010000572.1:0-12385 GCA_035761505.1 Pyrinomonadaceae bacterium | reverse complement strand
CTGGAACCGGATGTTGCGCGCCGCCGAAATGGCCTTCTCCGGCAGGCCGTTGGGCAAGCCCTTGACCACTGAGATGTTCGTCACCGCCCCCGACGAAGAGAGCACCGCGCGGAGCCTCACCACGCCCGTCACGTTCTCCCTGCGCGCCTCCTCGGTGAAGCCCGGCTCAGGCTTCGACACAATCAGAGCCTTGCGCGTCACCTGGTCGTGTCTAAAGACGCGGTTGTAGTCAACCTCCGTCCCGCCACCGCCGCCTCCGGCACCGCCGCCTCCTTCGTTGCGGTCGCCGCCTCCCGTGTTACCACCACGACCGGGGCCAACTCCGCCTCCGTCACCCGAACCCACTCCGCCGCCCGTCCCCGTCCCGATCCCTCCGCCCGTGCCGGGGCCGGACGAGACCTCCGTGGATTTCGACTTCGGGTCGCCGAACGCGATGGGCCGCGTGTCGGGCGGGAATAACGCCGGGTCGGCATCAATGGTCGGAGCCACCGGCAAACTCGGATTCTTGATGGCCGGGGGCCGAGGGTTCGGCGGCAGGATTTGCGGCTGTAACTGCGCCGCCGGGAGCTTGCCGAAAGAGGCGGGCGTCTGTTCGTTGCGACCGCCGCCGCCGCCGCCCTGCGCCTTCTCCTGCTTGGGCTTGGAGCCGCCGCCGGTGCCCTTCGCCATCCCGGCTGTCCCGTCGTCGGGCTTCTCCTGCTCCTTCGGGATTTCGTTCAGGTCAACCATCCCGACCAGTTGCAGGTCTTCCCTGACGGCGGCCAACTGCGCGCCGCCGCCTCGGAAACGGTCGAGCGCGTAGAGCGAGCCGATCATCACGGAGATGATGAAGAAGGCGGCGAAGGTGGCGAGCGCGACGTTGCGCTGCGAGAAGAACTTCCAGCCCGCCCTCGAATAAGCAGCCGCCGAGCGCCCCGTAAACCCGAACGGGTCTTTCTTAAATTCGGGCCAAGTCAGTTGCGACTCGTGCGCGACCGCTTTTAGCTCGCGCGTCAGGCGGCGCGTCAGCCCTTCGTCTTCGACGAACGTCAGGCGGTACTCGCCGCGCATGAAGGGAGGGAGGGCGGCGGCGGCCTGTTGCCACATGTCGGGTCGGATTTCCTGTGCCATACGTTGACGGAGCCTTTCTTCGTAGCCCGGCCAGAACTCCTCAGCCGGGAGAGTTGCTTCGGCGGCCTGCCCGAAGACTTGCAGCGTCTCGGACAGAGAGCGGAACTGTGCGCGGCAGCTCGCGCAGTGTTCCAGCTCTTCGAGCAGAGGGCGACGCCGCGCGGCGTCCAGCTCGTCGAAGAGCAGGTCAATCAGATTCTCTTTCGTGGCGTGACAGTCGTGCATCGAACGATTCCCCGGAACTCAGCCCCGCTCGGCGGCGGACAAAGGAGCGCCCTCGTCGGCGGCGACGCCGAGGCCGAGCGCGGCGCGCAATTTCAACAACGAGCGGAACAGAGATTTCTTGACGGCCCCGGTCGAGCACTCGCAGGCGCTGGCGATCTCTTGATACGTCATCCCCTCGCGGTGCTTGAGCAGGAAGATGAGACGCTGCGGCGGCGTCAGCTCGCCCAGAGCGCCCATCACGCGCTCGACCATGATTTTCCTGACCAGCCCGTCCTCGGCCTCGCCCTGCGCCGAGAGCGCGAGGTGCTGTGACTCCGCTTCCAGCCCGTCGAGGCTGTCGAACCTGATGGCCGTCCTCTCTTTGTCGCGCGTCGTGGTCATGGCCCGTCGGTGGTTGAGAAAAGAGTTGATCGTGATCTGGCGCAACCACGTGTAAAAGGAGGACTCGGCGCGGAAGCCTTGCAAGGACTTGAAAGCCTTCAGCCAGACCTCCTGCGAGAGGTCTTCGGCGTCGTGCGGGTCGCGGCAGTAGTGCATGGCGAGCGTGTAGAGGCGGCGCTGGTAATTCTTCGCGAGTCGGCAGAATGCCTCCACGTCGCCCGCCTGTGCACGCCGGATCAGTTCGTCTTCGTCGGTCAAACTCGAAAGTTCCCTTCGCGCTGGGTCGTCTCCATAGACTCTGCTTCGGCGGATTTGGTTGGCGGGGGGTCAGGGAAATTTTTCAGATGCCGGAGTGGCCGGAAGAAAATAGCCGTGGCCGCGCCAACTCATTTCGCTCGGCCACGGCTATTTTCTTCCGTCCCTTTCGGGGTTCGGCTACTCCGAAGTCGTCTCCTTCTTCGGCTCCTCTTTCTTCGACTCTTCCTTCTTCGACTCCTGACCGAATTTCGAGGTCATGGCCGCGAGCAGGCGCGGGAACGTGCCGAGCGGCGTGCGGCTCTCAACGAAGAGACCCTCCGGCCTTGAGACGCCGAAGGCGTAACTCGGCTTGAGGCTCACGCTCTGCCCCGAAGTCTTAAACTCGTGCTCCTCGCTCTTGAGGACGTGGCCGAGGCGGGCGACGTAATCGGCGTTCGTGTTGAAGTAAACGAACTGCGGGTTGCCGCCTGCCCCCGCAACCGCCTCGCGGAAGGCCGCGTTACCCGCGAGCGAAGGGCCGCCCTGCGCCGTGTCAATGACGCGCTCGACGATCCCCGCGTCGCCGCTCGCCACGAGGTTCCCGCCCACGAACGCGTACTCCATCCCGCGCCCCTTCTCGCCCGCGATGAGCCTCACCACGACGCCCTTGTAGTCGCGCACCGACACCGCACGCTTGTTGTGCTCGGCGAACTTTTCGAGCGTCCGCGCGAACGCCTGTTCGTCACGCACGTTGAGGATGATGACGCCGCTACGGTCGTCGCCGTTCGGCAGTTGCGCGACACAGATTTCAGCGCCGAGTTGACCAATCAGGTCGTTACGCAAATCGAGCCCGGTCTTGCTCGACACGCGCTCGAACAACTCCTGCGGGTCTTTCTTCCCCGCCTGCGCGGCGACCTGACCGAAGAGTGTCAGAAGCTCGTCGAAGGTCTGCGGCGCGCCCGCAATCGAGGCGTCGAAGGCTTGGAGCGCGTCTTCGGGGACGAGGGCCAGAAGCGCCTGCGAGGTCGGCGCGTTGGTCGCAATCGTGCCGAGCACGCCCTGCTTGCCCGAAGTGTTGACGACGAAGCGCTCGACCACGCGCCCGCCGTCGAAAGCGCTCGTGAAGGCGACCGACTGGACGGAACTCGCGCCCGTGCCGTGGAAGAGCTGGCGGAAGGCCGCCACGCCCGCGTGGCCTTCGGACGAGGGGCCGCTCTCGATGAGACGCGTCAGCGCCGCGCCGTCGAGGTAGCCGAACATCCCGTCGTGCACCGAGGCGCGCGCGCGGGCCGGCGCGAAATTCTCGCTCGTCTCAAGCGACTTGGCCTTCTTCGCGCGCACGTCCAAGACCTTTTTAAGCGCGCCCGCCGAGTTCGAGAGGTAGAGCGTCTGATCCTTCCGCACGAAGGCCACGTCTTCGCGCCCGTCGGAGGTGACGATGTGGATGGTCGCGTCCTCGTACTCCTGCTCGGCGATGGTGACGCCCTTCTTGGAAGACTCGCGCAGGGAACGCAGCACGCGGTTGTCGAAGTTGCGGCGCGAGTCCCAGCTCCCGAACTCGGCGACGAGCACGAACTGCGGCTGCGGCTGGCGGTCGCCCTCCGCCGCGTCCATCCCGACGAGCGCCAGCGCGTAGCTCGCGTCGAGCGCGCCCGTGTGGTTCGCCCCCATCATGAAGAGCGAGCTGGCCGCCTGATTCTCCTTCGAGAGTTCGCGCCACGCGTCACTCTCCATAATCTTCAGAGCCTGCGCGCGAAGATTGTTGACCTGCACGAAGCCGACCGTCTCGGCGGGCAGCAGCCTTTCGAGCCGCGGGGCTTCCGCCGCCGAAGGGCTGGCAAACATCCACGCCGCCGCGACGAGCAAGAGGACAGCCGCCCCCGCCCCGAACAAAAATGGTTTGCGCTTCAATCTATTCACACTCCACCTCCAGTTTATGAAAACGTGCGCGGATAAAATTCTCCGCCTGAGCCGTCTTGACTTCGATGACCGATTACTTCATCTCCTTCCGCGCGAAGACGTACTGCGCGGTGAAGTAGAGCCCCGTCGAGACCACCAGCATGACGAGAATGGGCACGGGGTCGAGCCGCCCGTAGAGCGAGAGGTCAATCTCGCCGTCCCCGTTGCGCGTCGCGGCGTTGATGATCATGTCGAAGAGGTTCGAGCCGAAGTAGTAGAACATTCCGAGGAGCGAGACGGCCCCGGCGATGACCGCGATCCACCACTTCTCGAAGAGCACCGAAAAGAGGAACGTCGCCGAGTAGACCATCAGGCCGATGACCATCGTCCACACCGTCCCACGCGTCGCGTTGGCGACGACGTTCGTAAACGCGCCCCAAGAGCCTTCGAGCGTCACGTGCGTCGAGCCCGCGACGATCACGGCATAAACGAACGTGAGCGACGAAAGTATCGAGAGCCCGACGCACGTCATCGTCTGCACCGCGCCGAGCAGGTACTTGATGAGCAGGACGTGGCCGCGCCGCACGGGCCGCTCGAAGAGGAAGAAGATGCTGCGGTTGTCCAGTTCCGCCCCGACCGAGCCGACGGCGAAGAAGGCGAGCAGGAAGAGCCCCGCCGTAATCAGGAAGACCGACTGTGCGATGAGCGCGAATTCCAGCACTTGCCCCGTAATCGGGTTGCTCATCGCCTTGAGATCGAACTTCACGCTCTCCTCTATCGTGATGACGAACCCCGCGAGGAAGAGCGGGCCGTGGAAGGCCACGGCGAAGGCGAGCCACTTCCAGCGCGTCTCGCGCCACTCCTTCCAGAGCATCGCTTTAATCATCTCTCGGTTCATTGGCTCACCCTCCGCTCCCGTTCCGCGCGAACGGTGCTCACGAAAATCTCTTCGAGCGTAATCGGCAGCACTTCCGGCTCGCTCACGCCGCGCACGCCGAGCGCCCGCAACGTCTCGTCGCCCCAGCCCTTCACGGTCAACACCTGCTCGTGCCGCCCGTTCTCGACGCCGAGCACGCCGGGCACGCCCGCCAACTCCGGCCTCGTCCCGTTCGTCGCGTAACGGATACGCTTGTAAGAAGCCTTGATGTCGTCAATCGAAGAGGTCAGGAGCAGTTCGCCGTCGTTGATGATGCCGACGTAATCGGCGACGCGCTCGACCTCCTCGACGATGTGCGACGAGAAGAGGACGGTCTTCCCCTCCTCGCTGATTTCGGCCACGATGTTCTCGATAAAGTCGCGCCGCACGATGGGGTCGAGCCCCGAAGTCGGCTCGTCCAGGATGATGAGTTCCGGGTTGAACGAGAGCGCGAGGAGCAGGCACACGCGCGCGCGGTTGCCGCGCGACAGTTGCTTGATTTTTTTGTCGCGCGGGAGGCTGAAGCGCTTCAAGAGGTGCTCGGCCTTCTCGTCGTCCCAATTCGAGTGGAAGGCGCGCGTAAACTTGATGCTCTCCGCCACGGTCATCCATTCGTAGAGGTAACGATTCTCGGAGACATAGGCGACGCGCTTGCGTATCTCGACCGAGTCTTCTTCGAGCGTGCGGCCCAAGACGCGGACGCCGCCGGTCGTCGGGCGGAGGTGGCCGACGATCATCTTGATGATCGTGGACTTGCCCGCGCCGTTGATGCCGAGCAGGCCATAGACCATCCCCTTCCGGACGCTCAGGTTGACGCCCCGCACCGCGTCGAAGTTGCCGAACTTGCGACCGAGGTTCTCGGTCTCGATGGCGTAGTCGCCGGATTCAAAGTTGTCGTTCGCGCTCATAATTTTCTCTGGGCCGTCGTGCCCTTCGCCGCTCTCACTTGCCGACGGGCTCGGCCTCCCGCGACTGGATGATTTTGTCGAGCACGCGCTCGAACGTCTCGCGCAACTCGTCCTCTCCGAGGCCGAGGTTGACGCCCTCGACCAGAGCCTTCTCAATCAACTCGCTCAAGACCCGGCGGCGCTCGTTCTTCGACATCTCGACGCCCTGACTCGACACGAACGTCCCGTGGCCCTGCCGCTTGTAGATGATGCCCTCGAATTCGAGTTCGAGATACGCGCGCGCCACCGTGTTCGGGTTGACAGTCAAGTCCAGCGCCAACTGCCGCACCGAAGGCAGCGGGTCTTCCGGCAGCAAACGCCCCATCGCGATGCCGGTCTTAATCTGGTTGACGATCTGCACGTAAATCGGCAGGCCGCTCGCAGGGTCAATCGAAATGAACAAGCCCGTCCCCCCACCGCCCTACTGTATCAGTCAATTAATACAGTAGTCCAGTAAACGAAGCCGGTCAAGAAAAAGTTTCGCGGTCGGAGAATGTTTTTGTGAGGGGCGAAAAAAAGGCGCGCCCGCCCGAAAATTTCCGGGCGGGCGCGGACTTCGAGCAGGCGGCGGGCCTTACTTTTCTTCGGGGTGATTGCCGTTTTCCAGCTCCACGGCCTTCGTTTCGAGGGTCGCGGGAACGGTCGGCTTCGCGGCGTCCGCGCCCGTCTTCACGCCGAGCTGGGAGAGGACTTCGGGCACGTTGAGGCCGAGCGATTGCAACTGTTGGAGCAGCCCGAAGATGAGCGTCGGGCCGGTCTGGGCGAAGCGGTTGATGCCGCCCGCGCCGTGGCCGTTGCCGTCGCCGCCGTGGTCAATCATCACCACCTTCTCGATGTTGCCGAGCGGCTCGGCGACGGCGCGCAGGGCCGGGGCGGTCGCCTCGATGATGCCGGGCAGTTTTTCGAGCAGCGTCTGGAGGCGGGCCGCGTCGTTGAACTCGCGCCACGCGTCGGCCTTCTTCTGAATCGCGGTGGCTTCGGCGAGGCCGCGCGCCTCGATGGTCTTCGCCTGAGCGAGACCCTGCGCCTGAATCTTCTCGGCTTCGGCCAGACCGAGCGCGCGAATCCTTTCGGCCTCGGCGCGGCCTTCGGCCTCGACGGCGGAGGCGCGGCCCGCGCCCTCGCGTTTGAGCTTTTCGCTCTCGGCCTCGGCGGCGGCGATCATTGCCTGCTTGCGGCCCTCGGCGGCGAGGATGGCGGCCTCCTGCTCGCCCTGCGCGCGGAGCACGGCGGCGCGGCGGTCGGCCTCGGCCTTCTTGACGACGGTCGCTTCGAGTTCCTTCTCGCGGCGCAGGACTTCCTGCTCCTGCACGCCGATCTGTTCCTGCGTGCGGATGCGCTCGATGCGCACCTCTTCGGCGACGACCTCCTGACGGGCCTTTGCGTCGGCGAGCGGCCCGGCCTGCTCGGAGGTCGCCTTCTCGCGCTGAATCTCGGCCATGTACTGCGCGCGCTTGACCTCGGTCTCGCGGGTCGAGGCGGCGATGAGCGCCTCGGATTCGAGCTTGACTTTCTCGCCCTCCTGCATGGCGAGCGAGGCTTTGATCTTGGAGTCGCGCTTGGCCTCGGCCTCGCCGATGTCGGCGTCGCGCTGGACTTCCGCCGTGCGCCGCTTGCCGAGCGCGTCGAGGTAGCCCTCGTCGTCGCTGATCTCCTGAATGGTCAAGGCGTCGAGGCCGATGCCCATCTTTTCGAGATCGCCCGCGGCCTCGGTCGTCAACTTCTGCGCGAAGCTCTGGCGGTCGTTGTTAATCTCCTCGACGGTGAGCGTGCCGAGGATGGCGCGCAAGTGGCCTTCGAGCGTCTGGAAGACGAGGCGGTGGAACTCCTCCGGCCTCATGCCGAGGAAGCGCTCGGCGGCGGCGCGCAGAGACTCGTCGTCGCCTTTGATCTTGACGTTCGCCACCGCCTTGACGGAGACGGGCACGCCCTGCCCCGTGTAGGCGCGCGTCGTCGCGAGCGGCACGGTGAGGACGTTCAAACTCAAGTACTCGACCTTCTCCAAGAAGGGGAAGATGAGCGTCGCGCCGCCGCGCACGAGGCGGTAGCCGACCGCCGTGCCGTCGGAGAGCTTGCGCGAGCGGCCCGAAATGACGGCGGCTTGGTTCGGCGAAACCTTGATGTAGTTGCGGCTCAGGAGCCAGAAGGCGATGATGACCGCCAGCGCGACGACGAGCACGATGACGGGGATGAGCAGGCTTTGAAACTCAGGCATGGGTTTTATCTCCTTGCGTACAAAAAGCGTGTCCGGTGTGTCTCTGTGAGTTAAGTGAAGTGCTGCATCTCTCCGGCGGGGCTGACGATGGCCGAGTCGCCCGCAATCTCCTCGATGCGGACGAGCATGCCGGGCTTCAGCTCGACGCCCTCGCGCGCGCGCGCCAGTTTCTCGACCCGCTCTTCGCCGACGCGGCAACTGACCTGACCGATGCCGCCCGAAGGAATCATCACAGTCACCTGCGCCGTCCTCCCGACGAGTTGCGAGTTGCCGACCGAGCTGGAAGCCTGCTGGCTCTGGAGGAAGCGACCGAAGAGCGTGACCAGCCCGCCGAGCAGGATGCCGCTCGCAAGGCCAAGCAGCGAACTCGCCGCCGTGCCCCAGCCCAACTGAACGCCGATGGCCCCGAAGCCGCCGAAGGCCGTGACGAAGACGGCCACCGCGCGCGTATCCACGAAGCCGTGGCCGTCGAGCCCGCCGCCGCCGTCGGCGTGGAAGCCGAAGTCGTCGAATATCTCCCCGAAGACGAAGGAGATGACGAGAAAGACGAGGCCGACGGCGGCGATAGCCAGAAAGACCGTTAAGGCGCTGATGCCGGCGAAGAGTTCAGCCACTTTACTTTTCCTCAGGACGGGCGAAGTGTGGTGCTTTGAGCTTGATGATTAAGGCGGAGTCATGGTCTTGTCGCCGGGCGCTCTGGTCGCCTCACCCTGCGGTCGAAGGTGTCGCCGCGCGCCTGACGTTTTCCTGCGACATTATACGCTGCCCGAAATTGAAAGTTCTAGGTCGCAAGGCCGAAAAGGTCAAAGCCGCCAGCCGTCAACCGTCAATCGTGAACAGTTAAAATCAGTTCTTACTGTTCACGATTGACGTTTGACGGCTGGCGGCTTTGACGCTTCTAGAAGCTCTTGCGGAAGAGGTAAGAGGCTTTGATGAAGAACGTGCGCTCGTAGCGTTGGAGGCCGTCGTCGAACCTGCCGTTGAAGCGGTGGAAGCCGCTGACGGTCACGTCGTCGTTGTAGCCGACGTAGAAGGAGGTTCCGGGGTTCGGCGTCCAGCCGAGGAGGAACTGCCCGCGCGCGCGCTTCGGGAGCGTCTCGTAGTCCACGCGCGCACGCGCGAAGAGGAAGCGCGTGAACTGATAAGTCGAGCGCAGCGAGACGAGGTTCACGTCGAAGGCGACGAGGTCTGTGTCGTAGCGGCGGAGGAGGTTCTTCGTGTAGTCGAGCTGCACGTTCAGCTCGTTTTTCGGCTGGTAGATGAAGGTCGTGCGGAACTCCCAGAGCCCGCCGGGGCCGGGGTCGAGCGGCGCGTCCTGCCCATGCAGAAGCGCCGCCGGGCTCACGCGCGGGAAGCGGCGGCCCGCGCCGAAGTCGTAGTCGAAGTGGCCGTCGCGATAGACGAGGCGGGCCGAGAAGTTGTACTTCTTTGAAGGGCGGAAGCCGCCGTAGAGGAAGTAATGATTCTTCGACGAGGAGCGCTCTTCGTCGCCGCCGAAGAAGGTGCAGACGGGGACGCGACGTTCCTCGTCCTCTGCGGTCGTCGGGTCGTCAGGGACGAGCGGCGGGAGCGTTCCCGTCTGGTCGCACTGCGGCAGGCTGGCCGCTCTCTGCGCGCCGACGATTCCGGCGACACGACGACCGAGCGCGCCGCGCGTCGCGCCGAACTCCTCCTCGAAGACGCGCTCGTAGGCGTACTCGTAGCCGACGCCGAGATAAGAGTTGCGCTGGAAGCCCAACTCCATGTTCATCTCGCTCTCCCAGATTTGCATCCGCCGCTGGAAGTCGTAGTTGATGTGCGTGAAGTTGTGGAAGTGCTTGCGGACGAGCTTCGCCTTCTGGTTCGGGTCGGAGTTGTAGGCGAGGTAAGCGCTGTTGAAGTTGCTGTTGACGCGCGAGGTGAAGCCCACGTCCGCCGCGTAGCCGCGCGTGCGCCCCTCGCCGTACAGCTCGAAAGACCAGTTGCGCCCCTGCCGGTAGACGGTGGCGACGTAGCCGAAGCCGCCGCGCTGCTCGTCCAAGACGGCGTCGCGCTCCGGGTCGAAGAAGGGCGTGCGCGAGTTCGTGCCGAGCAGTTGGAAGGTGAAGGTCGTCATCTTGTCGAGGCGGAAGCGACCGTCCACTCCGGCAGTGTGGTTGTGGTGGTCAACGAAATTATAGGTCGTGGCGATGAGCCCGACGCTGTGCTCGCGCCCCACGTCTCGCTTGAGGCGCATGACGCCGATGGTCGCGTTCCGGTCAACGACTTTCGACAACTGCTCGCGCCGGGAGCCGGAGCCGCCCACGTCGGCGAGGAAGGCGCGGTCGTCGAAGCCGAGGTTGCCGGGGCCGTTGTCGCTCGCGAACATCACGCCGTAGGTGTTGCGCCCGCGCTTGCCGGAGAGCTTCAAGGCCAAGTCAGGGTCAACGATGGCGCGTGTGTGGACGACCGTCAGAGGCGTGTTGAAAATTTCGATGCCTTCGAGGAAGAAGGGACGCTTCTCGGCGAAGAAGATGGGGAAGCGCTGGTTGGTAGTGACGACGAGCGAGTCGGCTTCGACTTGCGCGAAGTCGGGGTTGATGGCGAGGTCGAGCGTCATCGCCGAAGACATCACGAACTTTGCGGTCAGTCCGGGGTCGAGCGCGACGGGCTCGTTGACGAAGGCTCCGAAGTCCACGACGCCGCGCGCGCGCGAGGGGTCTGTGCGGACGAGCCTGCCGGTCTCGGAGACGGTGAGACTCGGAATCAGTTCGAGCGTGCGCTCGGTCGAGATGCCTTCGAGCCCGGTGAGGCGGCCCGCCTGATTCATCGTTCCCGACTCGGTGCGCGAGATGGGCACCCACGAATCAATCTCGTCGCTGTTGCGGTCAATGTTGCGCCAGACGTGGAAGCCCCAGAACTTCCCTTTGCCCGCCTCGTAGCGCAGAGACTTGAAGGGCACGGCGACCTCGACGATGTAGCCGTCGCTCGTCAGCGCGCCCTTCGACTCCATCACGATGTCCACGCTGAAGTCCGTGCCGCTCTCTTCGGTGTGAATCCCGTCCTGCTGCACGCCCAGAGGGTTGAAGCCGAGGACGTAAGCCTTGCGCTGGTCGTTGAAGGTGTCGAGCATGACGCGGACGTTGTCTTCGCCGAAGACGTTGTCGCGGCGCGCGACCGTGGCGCGCACCTTCGAGGGGTCGTCGAAGGCGCGGAAGGCCATGTAGAGGAACTTGCTGTCATAACCGATGAGAAATTCCGTCGGCGCGGTCGGCGCGACGTTGTCGCCGGGGTTGATCTGGTAGAAGTCCTTGAGGACGACGGCCTGCTTCCAGACCTCTTCGTCGAGCTTGCCGTCAATGACCGGCGGAGCGTCGAACCGTGGGACGCGCACGGGCTGCGACTTTTCGGGCGGCACGACCACGCCGCCTTTGACTTCCGGCTTCGGCGCGGCGTTCGGAGCGACGACGGCGGCGGAAGTCGGCGTCACGACCGCCGCCGGGGTCGGCGAGGGCGAGACCGAGGCGAGTTGCGCGTGCGCGGAGGCCGCGCAGGCGGCGAGACACAACGAGCGCAGCAACGAGCGCGCGCCGACCTTGACGATTAGTTTTTTCAAAGCAGTTCTTGGCGGCATTTGCGAGGATGGAGCCGGCCCCGGCGGTCTTTGCTTTGAGGGTTAAAGACCGGCGGGGCCGACTCCTTTATGAAAAGGAGTATTAACTTTTCCGAGCGACGAAACGGGGGGAGGACAGTTATAACTGCGATCAGTCGAAACTTCGGGCCGACTTTGAATTAAGGAAAGCCGACGGCCCCCGGAAAACCAACCAGCCTTGTACGCACGGGGCGGCGCGAAGGTTGCGAGGAAGTTTAAGCGAAGCTGCTCTACTCGGTGGCCGCGAGCGCGTCCACGTCGTTCAACTCGGAGCCAAGGCAGGCCAACTGCTTCGCTATCCCCGTCGAGACGGCGACCGGAGCCTTCACGCCGGTCGTCGTCTGCGGGCGTTTGACCTTCGTGACCTTCCCCTTCGGCGCGGCTGCGGGGAGCGGAAGCGCTACGCCGTCTTTCAGGGATTCGTTGAACTGGAAGCGCATCACGTCGCCGACCTTCCTGAACTCGATGCCCCGCTCGTCGAATGCCGTCGCAATGTAAGAGACGCGCGCTTCCCGCTCGGCCCGCCTCGAATGTGACCTCGCCGCCGCTTCGAGGCGGGCGGGCGCGTCGGGGGCTTCGCCCGGCGGGATAATCATCGCCATCTCCTGCGCCGGAAGGAGCGCGCCGGAACGGGCTTTCAGGACTTTACCGATGACGAGTCCGTGCAAACCCTCGGCGGCTTGAAGCTCGATCTTCTCTTCACTGTCGGCGGGCGGCGTGAGCATCATCGCCAGTTCTCCGGCTTCGACGTGACGGGCGGCCCCGGTCGCTTCGGGCCGCGCTGTCGCCGCGCGCGAAGGGGCGCTCGACCTCTTCGAGCCCGGACTGGCCGGAGCGTTGCAGGA
>DASTQX010000571.1:0-10564 GCA_035761505.1 Pyrinomonadaceae bacterium | reverse complement strand
GGCCCCCCACAACTTGGGACTGTTCGGCGAAGGCGTCGTCACGATGCCGCCCGTCCCGCCCGGCTTCTTCGCGTCGGCGTGGTTGTCGAAGTCCGTGTGCGGCCAGTCTTTGTCGTCAACCAGAATCCGCCAACTGTTCGCCGACTGAACCATGTCGCAAATGCACCCGCACCCGGTCGGCGTGCTCGAAGCCTCGGCGGGCGAGTCGGCCTTCCACGGAAGCTCGAAGCCCATGAGCTTGGCCGGGGGCCGCGTGCAGAAGTCCGCGCTCGTATCCACGACGCCGCTCGCCGGGTCGACGGTCACGGCTCCGGCGGCGCAGAGCGTCCCCAGATAGTTCTGCACCGTGGCCGCGTTGGTCTGGACTAATCCCTTGCCGGTCGGGTTCGCAATCTTGTCGGCGGGGTTCAGCACCTTCAGGGTGCGCCGCAGCGCGGGCAAGGGTTGCGCCGAGACGCGTTCAGCGAAGCCGCCTGCCGCGACCCGCTCCGCCACCGCGTCGGCCTCGCGTTCCGCCGGGTCGTGGGCCGGGGAGATGCCGAGCGACGAGGCCGAGAGCAGAGGCCCGCGCTGTTGCGCGACGTGCGTCAGTTCGTGTGCGAGGAGAAGCCGCCCGGCTGTCGTCGAAGGCGCGTAAGTCCCGGCCCCGAAGACGACATCTGACCCGACCGTGTAGGCCGACGCGTTGACGGCGTGCGCCGACTCGGCGGCGCGCGCGTCGGTGTGAATGCGAACGCGGCTGAAGTCGTGCCCGAAGCGCGACTCCATGAAGGCGCGAGTCGGAGTGTCGAGCGGGCGGCCCGCCGAGCGCAGCACGTCATGCACGACCTCCGGCACTTCCTCCGGCTCGGAGCGGTTCGAGGCTTTACGTTGCAGCCGCTTCTTCTTGCCGCACGAGTCGCACTCGACGCCGCCCGTGGTGTGCGTCCCGCAGGCGCACTTGCGTTGGAGGAGCGGCCCGGCGGCGCGGGTCGTCGGCGTGAGGGACGGGGATTTTGCGTGCTCGGAAGTGCGCATCATTTTTTGCCGCCGCCGAACTTGAAGCCGGTCGTGATAAAGCCGAGGAAGGAGCTTTGCGTCTTGGTCGTCGCCGTCCCGTGCTCGTAGTCGGCGGTGACATCGGTGGTGAACTGAATCTTAACGAAGCGCTCGACGCCTTTGCGCTCGCCCGTGAGGCCGAGGCTCGCGCCGAAGCTCAGCCCGCCGCTCGTCTTGTCTTCGGTCAGAGAGCCGGAAGCGCCGCTTTCGAGCCCGGCGGTGACGCGCGCCTTGTCGCCGAGCGCGCCGCCGAACGTGAGGAAACGATTGCTCGAAGATGCGGACTCGAAATCGAAGCCGAGCCCCAGTTTGCTCTCGGCCTTCGGGATGAAGGGGGCCGACACGTCGGAGATTTCGTTCGTCAGCGAGCCGCCCGCCGAGAGCGACGCGCCGAAGGTGAGCTTGCCGCGACTCGCGGGAATCAGAGAGGCCGAGGTCGCGGCGGCCTTCGTGTCCAGAGTCAGGCCGAGGCTCCCGGTTGGGTCGAACTTGTTGAAGGGCATGGTCAGCCCGCCGGACGTGCCGAGCGTCGCCCCGAAACTCAGCTTCCCTTTCTTGAGCGCGTCGGCCTTGCTCTTGACGCTCTCCAGTTCGAGCTTCATCAACGTCAGAGCCATCTTCAACTTGAAGTCACTCGAAAGAGTCGTGAGGCCGAGCGGCTGGCCCAGCACGTCGCCCGAAGCCGTCAGCTTGAGGTCGTCGAGGAAGGCCAGCGAGCCGAAAGAAAGCTCGTCGGTCAGCGGCAGCGTCGTCTCGGCCTTGACGCTGAATTTCTCCTCGCCCTTCTTCGTCCCCGTGCGCTCGCCGGAGAAGGTCGTCGCCGCCGACGGTTTATCTTCGCCCTTCTTCTCTCCGCCTTTCTTCTCTTCCTCTTCGTCCTTCTCGTCGAGCTGAAGCGTCCCCGACGGGGCGGCGGACGCTTCGAGGCCCGCGTGACCCGCGACGAGTCGCAGGCCGTTCTGCTCCGCCTCCTGCTCCGCGTGCGCGCCGGAAGAAGAGGCCGCGCCGCGCGAGGCCGTCTGTTGCAGAACGTGCGTCAATTCGTGGCCCAGCAGCCGACGCCCTTCGGTGGTTTCGGGCGCGTACCGGCCCGCGCCGAAAGTGATGTGGCTGCCGAGCGTGTAAGCGTGCGCGTTCACCGCCTCGGAAGACTCGGCGGCGCGCGTGTCGGTGTGAATGCGGACGTGGCTGAAGTCGTGGCCGAAGCGCGATTCCATCAAGGCGCGCGTCGAAGTGTCGAGCGGGCGGCCCGGCGAGCCGACCACGTCGCGCACGCTCTGCGGCACGGTCTGGCGCGCGCCGGACGTTTCCGTCCCGCGCGCCTTGCGGCGTTGCAGGACGCCTTGCTCTTTGCCGCACGCGTCGCATTTGCCGCCGCCGAAAGTGTGCGTCCCACAGTCGCACTTGCGCTGGATGACTCCGCGCGCCATCGAAGGCGGCGAGACTTCCGACTGTGCCTGCATGTATTCGTGAGTACTCATTAAAATTCTCTCCCGCGCGCGACGCGCAAGCCGCTCTCGAATCAAGTCCGGCTGCCGAGACTGTCGAAGACCGAGCGCGCGATCTGCCGACCGAGGTGCGCCGGGTCGCCGCCGCGGCCCGCCGTCTCGATGCCGGGAGCGGAGAGGCGCGGCACCATCCCGGCGTGCAGCAAGTGAGTTGCGCCGCCGCCGTCGGCGATGAGCCGCGTCAGCTCGGCTTCGA
Organism: Pyrinomonadaceae bacterium; assembly: GCA_035761505.1. Taxonomy (GTDB): domain Bacteria; phylum Acidobacteriota; class Blastocatellia; order Pyrinomonadales; family Pyrinomonadaceae; genus JAIVJM01. The sequence continues at coordinate 7,822 of DASTQX010000571.1, read as the reverse complement.
GCGCGGCGCGCAAAACGGGCTCGTGGCCCCTTTCGAGTTCGAGGCCGTCGAGGACGAGGCGTTCGATGTGAAGACGGACGTTCATGCGGTTGACGTTCATGCGACGGCGGGCCGCTCCTCCTCCCAGCGAAGGTCTGCTTCGTTGACGGGGCGACCGAGCTTACGCAACTCCGTGCGCGCCGCGCCGAGGATGAGCGGCATCGTCACGGGCCGCCCCTGATTGGCGGCGAGGAAGGCCGCGTTGAGCGCGATGTTGAAGATGTCGCCGCCCGCGACGCCGAGGCGCGCGAGGCGCGCGAAGTCCAGTTCGCCCAGAGGCACGCCGGGCGGGAAGACCTTGCGCCAGATGCGCTCGCGCTCGGCGGGGCCGGGCAGCTTGAAGTCGAGGACGTAGCGCATCCGGCGCATGAAGGCCGGGTCGAGCGCGCTGTTCATGTTCGTCGCGAGGATGGCGAGCCCGCGATAAGACTCAAGGCGCTGGAGCAGGTAGTTGGTCTCGATGTTGGCGTAGCGGTCGTGCGCGTCTTTCACGTCGGTGCGCTTGCCGAAGATGGCGTCGGCCTCGTCGAAGAAGAGGAGCGCGCCGCCCTCTTCGGCGGAGTCGAAGACGCGGCGCAGGTTCTTCTCGGTCTCGCCGATGTACTTGCTGACGACCGCCGAGAGGTCTATGCGGTAGAGGTTGAGGCGCAACTCGTTGGCGAGGACTTCCGCCGCCATCGTCTTACCCGTCCCGCTCTGGCCGGTGAAGAGCACGGTGAGGCTCAGGCCACGGCTCGAAGTCTCGCGGAAGCCCCACTCGTCATAGACGGTCGCGCGCTGCGCGACTTGATCCGCAATCTGGCGCAGGAGCGCGGCGTCCGCTTCCGGCAGGACGATGTTCTCCCAAGTGGCTTTGGCTTCGATGCGCTGCGCGAGGGCGTCGAGGCGCGGGCGCGTCGAGGCGAGCGCCGCGTCCCACAGTCTCTCGCCGAGCGGGCGCGTCTCTTCCTCGCCCGCCGCGAGCGTCGAGGCGGCGATGCGCGCGATCTCGGAAAGGCTCAGGCTGAACTGGCCGGAGAGGCGGGCCGGGGAGTCGCCCGCCTCTTCGCCGAGCACGACGGCCCACGCCGCCTTCTGCTCGGCGGGCGTCGGCTTGGTCACGTCGAGCGTGACGGTCGCGCGGTCGAGTCGCGGCCACGGGTCGCGCGTGTCGAGGAAGAAAACACCGTCGCTGCGCGTGAGGAAGCGGCCCAGTGGCGGGAGTTCCGGCTCGCGCCCCTCGCCGGTCGCGGCGGTCTCGGTTTCGAGCGCGTCGAGATAGAGGCAGACCGGGAGCAACACGCTCTGCCTCTGCCAGAGACGCGCGAAGGTTTCCAACTCGGCGGCCTGCGACGGAAGCTGCCGCGCGGGCAGGCGATAGACGTGGAGGCCGAGCCCGGCGGCGGCGTAGGCCGCGACGAGCTGCTTGCTCTGCGCGTCGGAGCCGAGGAGCTGCGTGACGGGCAGCCGCTCGCCTTCGCCGGTCTGTTGCAGACTCCGCACGACGTACTCAACCTGCTCGCGCTGCGACGGCGGAAGGCCGACCGTCGCGGGCGGGACTTGCAAGGGGAGGAGCAGAGGCGCGAGCCGGTCGTCAACGTAGTTGAGGCCGCGAAAGTTGAGCCCCTTGAGGTAGTTCAGAATCCACTCGTCAATGCTGAGGTGCGCGGAGGTGAGCGGCGAGCCGCCCGGCTGGTTGATCTCGATCAGGTGCCAGCGGCGCAAAGGTCGCTCGTGCGAGAGCACGTCCCACGAAGGCGAGTCGAAGAGCGTGAAGGCGAGGGCGAAGGTCGGATACTTCCGCCCCTGCCCGCCCTGCGCGTAGTCGCAGAGCACGGCGGCCCGCGTGTCCAACTCCATCGCGGCGCAGAGCAGAAGGACGTTGCGCTCGAACTCGGAGAGGCCGAAGCGCTGCGCGAGCATCGAGAGCGCGGGCGGCGGGTCTAACTCGCTCTCGGCAGCGTTCATCGCCGTGGCCGCGCTCTCAATCTGCTCCTCCGAGATGTTGGCGGGGCCGAGGAGTGGAACCGAGGGCTTGTGGTGTGCGGCCTCGGTCGAACGGCGGAAGAGCCTCCGGCGCGGCGGCTCCGGCTCGCCGAGGCTGTCCGCAACCGGCGGCTCCGATTGCTCGTTGCTCGCCGCGCGCTCCAAGCGCAGGCGCAGCCACGCGAGCGCCGCCGCCAGATACTGTTCGTTGCCGAGTTGCCAGCGTTCGCCGTCGTTCATGTGATCGTCACCTTCTGGTTGACGTTGAAGACGGGCGTCGCCCCCGAACGGTCAACGAGGATGCTGTCCACGCCGTCCACGCGCAGCCGCGCGAAGTGTTCGACCGGCGCGGGCGAGGCGGCGGGCGGCGGGTTCGTGACCCGGAAAGTCAGAGTTCCCGTCTGCGCCGGGTGCGGCTCGGCGGGGATTTCGCGGTCGCCCAGAAGGAGCGCCGCGCGTTGCGCGGGACGCACTTCGGGCTCGAAGTTGAGCACGACGGTCGCCAGCCCCTGCACGTCGCGCGCGAAACTCGCCGGAAGATTAGTCACCCTCGGCGCGAGCACGAAGCCCTGCCGGTTGGTCGTCCGGTTGAAGGGCTCGCCGGGCCGCGTCACTTCGACCGCCACCGTCCAGAAGCCCGGCGGGAAGTCGGCGGGCACGTTGGGGACGGCGACGGTGATCTCCTCGTCGGTGTGCGTGAGGAGCGCGTTGAGAGTCTGCTCAATATTGAGGACGGGGTGCGAGAGGCGGACGGCGGCGGGCGCGCCCGCGAGGTTGAGGCCGCGCAGCGTCAGAGTGTCTCCGAGCAGCGCGCCGAATCGCGGGTCGGGCGTCTCGACGGAGAGGAGCGTGGGGAACGGTGTGGTCACGTCGGGCTGCGTGGCGACGCCCTCGTCGGCTTGCGTGCCGCGACCGAGCGCCGGGAGCGGCGTCCGCGCGGGCCGCGTGCTCTCGATGAGCAAGACCGAGACTTGATAGGCGGCGGAGATGCGGTACTGCGTCTGGAAGGCCGCCCAGAGCTTCGACATCTCTTCGGTCGGCATGGTCTGCGGCGTGACGCGGACGCGCTCGATCTGCGTGTGGAGGTCGCTGTCGGGCAGAGAGGCTTGCGTGGCGCTGCGAATCTCGTCGGGGTGGAGCAGCGGGTGGTCGTGCAGCGCGCTCATCGCCTGACCAAGCAGGCGGTGCGCCGCGTCGTCCTCGTTGTTCTGGCCGTAGGCCGTCACGAGATAATAGAGGCTCAGAGCCAGAGGCGGGTGGCCGCTCTCGCCCGGCTTAATCTGCCCCGGCATCGGCGTGTTGCGCAGCGCCGCGTTGTGCGCGACCTGATAAAGAAAGAGGTTGACCTGATCGAAGGCCGTCTGCCGCGCCTCGTCGAGCGGCTTCGCCGTGACGTTGACGACGCCGCCGAGCGCGGTCGTCAACAGGCTCCGCAGAGTGGTTGTGACCGCGGCCACGGCCAGCGCGTTAGTCATCGCCCACCTCCCCCGCCGCGCCGCCGCAGGTAATCTTCGAGACTCATGGGCGACGCGCCCGCCGGCTCGCGGCGCGGCGGGCGGCGCGGCGCGGGACTGGTCGCGCGAATCTCGATGCGACCGATGGTGACGTTGATGATGGGCGCGGCCTCGGCCTCCGTCTGCGCGTCCGCTTGCCGCTGCTGCTGCGCCTCGGCGCGACGCGCGGCGCGCGGCTGCACGAGCGAAGACGGCGACGCTGGTTGACGCTCGCGTCGCTCCCTCCGCGCCTCGGCCTCGGAACTCTCAAGCCGCTCCCGTCGCGCGCTCGCGGGCTCGACCGGCGCGTGCTTCGCCGACGACTCGTCGGCCCGCGCCGGAGGCTTCGTCGCTGGCGAAACCGGAGACGCCTCAAAGTGTGCGGCTCGCTCCCCGGCCTCATGCGCCCGCGCGTCGCGGTTTAGGACCTCGCGCGCGTCGAGCAGAGGAATGAGAAGCGTCTCTCGCGGCGTCGCGGCGTCGCGGCCCGCCGCGCCTCGCGTCCTCGCTTCATCGCTCTCAAGTCTGAGCGGAGAAGTTATGGAAGGCTCGACCTGAGAGGGCGCGACCTCTCTCTCCGCAAGCGGCGCGGTGCGGGCCTGCTGTGTGCGTTCCGTCTCCCGCGTTTCGTTCGTCGCCGTTCGGCGCGCGGGCGTCGAGGCGGGTTCGAGTGTCGGCGTCGGAGAGGATGACGGAGAAGAAGAGTCCGTCTCTTCGTCGTGAACGCCGAAGGGTTGCGAGCGGGCCAACTCGAACGGCGAAGAAGGCTCAGCCGACTCCGGCCCGAACGTAGATGAAGGGCGCACGTGCCGTCTCTCTTCCCGCGTGAAGTTCGGAGGCGTGAGCGGCGCGTCCCTTGAAGGAAGAAAGGGCGCGGGCCGGGGCGCGGAAGATGAAGAGATCGGCGGCGGCGCGTCCGAAGGGTCGGCGAATGTCTCGGTCGTTTCCGTCCGGAAGAGGTCGCCGTGTTCGGGCGCGTCGCCGAAAGTCCCCGCGCCGGACGGGAACGTCGAGGCGGCGGCGGGCGGCTCGAAGCGCGAAGGGCGGCGCGGCTCGACGGTCTCAAGCCGCCCAAGCTCGCGCGCCAGAAGGTTGTCGAGATAGTCACTCATCCGCCGACCATTTCCAGATAAGCGTGCCGCCGCCACGGGCTCATGGCGAGGATGTCCTCCTCGCGCCAGCAGTAGGCCGAGGCTAGCGTGTGGACTTCGCGCAGCGTGCGCACGGCCCACGCGTTAATCTCGTCCCAGAAGTACGAGACGATGTCGAAGGCGACCGACCAGCGGTGCTCGCACGCCGGGCAAGAGAGCGCGAGCCGCACGTCCGATTGCGGGTCGGCCTCGGCCATCCGCCCTTCGAGCGCCTCGCGCACGCGCTCCGGCAGAGCGGCGACGCTCGCGGCCCTCTCTTCCCCGCGCTCCAAGACCCGCAGCACGCACCGCGCGAGCAGGCTCTCGCGCGCCCGCGCGAGGTCTTCGCCGCCTCGCCCGACTTCGGCGGCGACCGCCGAGAGGTCTTGCGTGTTGGGGAGGCGGAAGGTGACTTCGTAGTCGTCCACGCTGAGCGTCAGGGCGTCCGCGCCTTCCGCCGCACTCTGGACGGCGCGGATGTCCGAGACCTCGAAGCTCAGTTCCAGAGGCTCGCCGCAGCGCTCGCACCGCGCGCGGCAAGAGAGGCGCGGGCCGAACGTCCACTCGCGGAGCGTGAGCAGCAGTGAGTCGCGCCGCCCGACGCTCAGGCGCGCGAGTTCCTGCGGGCTCAACTCCGGGCAGGCCAAGGCGAGCAGGGCGAGGGCGCGCTCGGCGTGCGGGCTCGCCAGCGCCCGCTCCCAGACGCTCAGTAGTTGTGAGGCCGACAGCGCGTGCATCGGTTTTTCACTCCCGCGCGCGGCTTAGAGGATCGGCTCGGTCGGCTCGGTGACTTCGGTGTCGCGCTCCCAGCCCTCGTTCTCCAACTTGATGGTCTGGATGGCGATGGCGTTGGCGTTGGCGTCGAGGTCGGGCAGCGCCTGATACTCCGAGACCCAGCAGCGGAAGACCTTGTAGGCGATGGCGAGTTGCCCCGCTTCGTTATAAACCTCGATGATGAGGTCGCGGCGGAAGTCCTTGAGCGAGACTTCGGTGCCGCGCCCCGACGTGAAGTCCCAGACCTTGTTCGCCCACTGCTCGAATTCGAGGTCGTGCGTCACGCCGCGCTCCAGCGTGATGGGCTCGTACTCGGTGCGCCCCGGCGACTTGCGGCTCGAAGAAGGGTCGCCGCCCTCGCGGTGCTTGACGACCTCGGTCGTGCGCTTCAAGGAGCTGACCTTGCTGACCCCGGCCACGGGGTTGGTGTTGCCGACGAACTTGATGAGGAACTTGAAATTCTTGTACGGGTCGAAACGTTCTGCGTTGACGCTAAACTGAGCCATAAGTCCTCCTTAGACCTCGACCTGTCCGGCCATCTGCTGGAGCTTGATGATGACGAACTCGGCGGGCTTGAGCGGGGCGAAACCGACAAGGATGTTGACGATGCCCAGATTGATGTGGTTCTGGGTCGTGGTGTCTTTGTCGCACTTGACGAAGTATGCGTCCTTCGGCGACGAGCCCTGAAAGGCTCCCTGCCGGAAGAGGTTCTGCATGAAGGCCCCGACGTTGAGGCGGATTTGCGCCCAGAGCGGCTCGTCGTTCGGCTCGAAGACCACCCACTTGGTACCGCGATACAAGCTCTCCTCGATGAAGAGCGCGAGGCGTCGGACGGGGACGTACTTGTACTCGTCGGCCTCCACGTCCGCGCCGCGCAGAGTGCGCGCGCCCCACACGACCCGCCCCACAATCGGAAACGAGCGCAGGCAGTTGACGCCGAGCGGGTTCAAACGCCCGTTCTCCAAGTCGGTCATCGGAAGGCTCAGCTCCGGCACGCCGTTGAGCGCGGCGTCGGTGCCCGCCGGAGCCTTCCAGACGCCGCGCGCCACGTCCGTGCGCCCATAGACGCCCGCGACCGCGCCCGCAGGCGGCATGTCAATCTTGCGCCCGTTCATCGCCGGGTCTGGGTCGGTGACGCGCAGGCGCGGGAAGTAGAGCGCCGCGTTGCGCGCGCCGGGGCCGGTGAGCGTGATGGACGGCCTGCGGGTGACGGCCTCGGAGACTGAAGTCCACGTGCTCGAAGTGTCCACCAGAAGCATCGCCCGGCGGTCGACGCAGAGGTTGAGCGCCAGCGAGAGCACCGCCTCGGAGACGAGCGTCGGGTTGCCGGAGCCGACTTCGGCGAGCGCGAGCGGCGGGAAGACGAGCATGTTGAAGATGTCGGTCTTCAGCAGCGCGTAGATGCCGGTCTTGTTGGCCTCGACGCCGGTGATGGCGGTATTCATCAACAGCTCGGTGCTGAGGTCGCCGCTGTGGCCGCTGTTGGCCGTCGCCGCCGTGAAGGTTCCCGCCGGGCCGCCCGCCGGATTTAACGGGTCGTCGCCGGGATTCGTGGGGGCGACGTGGTCGGTGGGGCGCGTCGCGGGGACGGGCGTGACGGCCCTCACCAGCGTCGAGGACGCGAGCACCTTGTCGAGGCTGCGCGGCGAGGCGGCGACGGTGCTGATCTTGGCGAAGCGCTCCTGCTCGCCCGTCGCCATGTCGCGGACGGTGAGGTTGTAGGTGGTGGCGACATCGCCCGCCGGGATGTCAACGTTGTCCACGCGCGCGCGGAGCCGGTTGCCCCACGCACCGGGAGAGGCGGCGCGCAGCTCGACATCGCCTAAGTCAACGAGCGCCGCGGCGGGGCTCGCGCCCGCGACGCGGACGACGACGGCGAGGCTCCCGCCGTTCTGGTAGTACTGGAGGACGGAATAGGCCATCGGGTTGTCGGCGGCGAGCCGCCCGAACTGCCGCTCGTAGTCGGCGAAACTGGTGATGAACTGCGGGTCGTCCACCGGGCCGCGCGCGGCGAGGCCGACGAAAGCAGTGACCGAGGTCGGGACTCCGGTGATGGTGCGGACACCGCTCGGAATCTCCTCGATGTAAACGCCGGGGTAGGTTGGTGACACTGGCATTATCGGTTCTTCCTTTCGCTTAAGAGCTGCCGGGTTTGGGGCGACGGTCGAGGTCGGAAAGGGTTTCGGCGGCTGCTGCCGAAGACTACTGCTCGCCCCCGTCCGGGCGCGGGTGATGTGATGGGAAGGCCGAGGCACGGCTTGCGCACGCGGTCTGAGGTCGGGGTAACGTCGGTGCCATTCGAGCGGCGGCGCGCGTCATGTCGAGGCCCTCTAAGGTTGAACCAGCTCTCCGTCCTGCGGACGAGAGGGGGCGCGGGTGAAGGAGTTTCACCGGGCCCGCGAGCGCGGCCACTGTGCGGGA
>DASTQX010000570.1:0-4749 GCA_035761505.1 Pyrinomonadaceae bacterium | reverse complement strand
GACATCCTCCTCGCTCGGAGAGGTAACGAGTCACTCCTGAAGCTCGGCATTGACGCGCTGGGGATGATCGGAGACCCGGACGCGGCGGACTTCTTGGACACGTGGCTGCGGCTGTCTCCGAGCGCTTCCATCAGGGTCGCGGCGGCGGACGCGCTTGGGGCGATAGGCGGAAAGATAGCTCTGGGGAAATTGCGGAAGCGGCTGGACTCGAATCTGGAGAAAGACCCGCGAGTCGTGCAGGCAATCAAGAAGGCGCTGAATGTTCCGTGAGCGATAGTCAGTGCGGAAGGATTTAAGAAGGACGGCGGGGCGGCTCCCGTCGTCTTCGTTTTTGTTGCCAAGTCGGGCGGAAGCGTGTAAAAGCTACGGGCTGCTCGCTTCGGGCGCGCGCCCGGCTCGGTCACGCGTCGTGAGCGGCCTCGGTTTTTCCTCATCTCTCGCTTGGGAGGCCCCGTATGAATCAGTTCCCTGCGCAGCCGAACACGTCGGGCGACGCGCGGTTCGTGACGCACCACATCATTGACGAATACCATCAAGGGATGATCGCGGCCACTTTCGAGCACCCGCCCGGCTGGCGGGCGCAGAGTCAGTTGGTCTGGAATTTTCAGGACACGGCCCACGCCCTACAGGTTTACGCGCTGGCCTTCGACCCCAACGGCGTGGAGGCGTGCGCGTTCATGCCGGTCGAGTCGTGTTTCTGGCTTCAGCCGAGCTTCTTCTACACGCCGGGGCAAAAGCACCGGGGGCAGACCTATCTGCCGCCGATGTCCGCGCCCGACGCGCTGACTCAATTCGCCATCCCCAAATATCGCGGCGACCGTTGGAACCTGCGCATCGTCTTCTTGCAGCCCGTCCCGAACATGGCGCAGATGCTGGGCATCAACTGGCTGATGGGAGTCCGCAACGAGGGCGTCATGGCGCGGCTGGAGTACGAAGAGAACGGGCAGCAGTTCGAGGAGGACTTCTACGCCTGCGTGATGTGGCACCCGCCCATCGGGGAGCAGACCAACTGGGCTCTCGCGAAACTCTTCTCCCTCCGCGCGGCGCGCGGCCAGCTCGACGCGTCCCGTCAGGAACTCTGGCGCGTCGCCACCTCTTGGCAGACTAACCCGCAGTGGGTTCAACTCGCCGAACAGGTTCAACAGCAACTCCACGCAGGGGTGATGACTCAGTTCGCGATCAACGACGCCGTGCGGCGCGCGCAGAATAAGATGGGCCAGCAGTTGAGGGAGTACCGCGAGTGGGAGAGCGGCCTTCACCAGCAGATGGTCAACGACCGCTGGGCCTCGCAGGAAAGAATCAACGAGCGGCGCGGCGAAGCCCTCGGCGGCTACCAGCGTTTTGAAGACCCGAACAGCGCCTTCGGCGTCCACTACGACAAAAGCCTCAGCAAGTATTCGTGGACGAACGGGTATCGTTGGATTCACCAGAACAACCCGCTGTACGACCCGAACACCGACCCGAACGAGTCGAGAAACGGCCCGTGGACTCTGGCCAACCCGCTCTGAGGCGCGCGAGGTCAAGAAGTCCCTCGACGCGTCCGACGAGGCCGCGCGGAAGAGGCCGCGAGCCCGCACGGACTCGCGGCCTCTTCCGTCTTCCCCCCTCGCATCTCTGCCCCTCTCACTCCCTGTCTATTTGCAGCAGCGCCTCGAAGACGAGGCCCGGCGTCGTGTGCGGCGGCTCCGGGTCGAGTTGGAGGAGGCGGAATTTGTAGCCGAGCGCCGAGACGGGCGGGTTCGACGTGTGCGGGCGCGGGGTCTGGCCTTCGATGCGGAGGACGAAGCGGGCCGTCTCGCCGCCGGGCTTCGTCGCGCTGAGAAGGATGTTGATGCCGCCCTGCGTGACGCAGACGACGTTGCGCGGGCAGCGGCTGTCGTGGCCGAGGTCTATGAATTGGACGCGGAGCTTGTCGGGAAGCACGACGGCGCGCTCGCGGAACTTGAGCGTGAAGGGCGTGCCGAAGGCGGCCTCCTTCAAGGGCTCGTGGAAGCGGTCGCGGTACTCGAAGGAGTTGAGGAAGGCGCGCACCATCCCCGCCGCGCGCCAGTCGCCGCCGTGCGCGTTGAGTTTGGCGAGCCAGAAGTTATAGCCGCGCAGGTTGCCGTCCGGCGGGTCGTCGGGGTCGCGCCGCAGATAGCCGAGGTATTGCATGAGGACGAAGGCCGCGTCGAACTCGCGGCGGCGGAAGTCCTCGTCGTCGGCAATTTTGAGAAGCACGCCGGCGCGCGTCTCCGTCCCGGCTTCGAGCCCGGCGACGAGCGCCGCCCGCTCGGACGGCGAGAGCGAGCCGCCGGAGTTCTCTTCGAGCAGTTCGACGTACCGCGCCGCCGTCAGGTCTTCCGCATATCTCTGCCGGAAGGCGAAGCGCGCAACGAACTCCGCGGCGTAGGCGCGGCGGTTGGCCGAGAGTTTCTGCTCCCAGTCGCCCCGCCCGACGACGACGCCTTCGCCGATCCCGCGCGCGTCGTGGATGAAGGTCTCGTAACGGACGTTCGTTTGGAAGGCGAGGCGGTGAAGGCGCTCGACGAGGAAGCCCGCCGCCTGAAACTCTATCGAGAGGAAGAAGGCCGCCGAGACCAACTCGCGCCGCTCCTCGCGGCACGCCGCATCCGCGCCGCAAGCCTCAATCTGCCCGGCCCAGAAATCCAAACCCGAAGCGTCGGGCTCGCGCCCCAGGAAGTCGAGATAATGTTGCCGGACGAAGAAGCGCGAGTCGTCTATCGGATGCCCGTTCGAGGGGTGCTCGTCGTCGTCGCGGACGGTGACGAGGGCGGCGGCGGGGTCTTCGAGCACGGCGGGGCCGCGCAGGTTGTGGAGCGTGAGGCCGAGCGTTTCGTCGCCCTCGACCGTGCGGTCGTCGGTGAGCGAGACCGAGAAGCTTCGCGCCTCCTCGCCCGGCGCGAAAGTGAGCGTGCCGCGCGCCGTCGTGTAGTCGCCGCGCTCCGAGGCCGTCCGGTCGCCCGTCGCGTAGTCCACCTCGACCGCTTGCGAGAGGTCGCCCGCGCGCGTCACGTTGATGCTGATGCTGCGCCCGCTTTCGTCAATCGAATAACTCGGCGACTCGAAGCGGACGCGGCTCGTCTGAGGCGCGGGCGCGGCGTCTTTGATTTTGGCGACGAAGGAGTTGAGCGAGGTATCGAAGGGGTCGCGCGAGAGATTGGATTCGCGCGCGAAGTTGTCGCGGAAAGGATTGACCGTCGGGAAGTCGTTCGAGTCGGTGAAGCCGAGCACGTAGGCCGTCCCCGCCGCGTCGGCGTAAACATCCGCGCCGTACTCGTTGGAGCTTCCGCCGAGGTAAGTCGAATAGAGCGCCTGCCCCGTCGGGCCGAGCTTAATCAAATACGCGTCGCTGCCGCCGCCGAGGCTCGCTTGCAAGGCATTGACGGGCGCGGGGAAATTCTTCGAGGTCGTGTAGCCCGTGACGTGTGCGTTGCCCGCCGCGTCCACGGCCACGCCGTTAGCAGACTGGCCCGAACAGATGACAACTCCGTTGAGGCCGAAGAGCCCGCACTGCGGCGGCGTGCCGCTCAGGTAAGTCGAGTAGATCAGAGCCGTGCCCGACGCGTTGAGCTTCGAGACGAAGCCGTCGCCGTTCGGGTCTTTGGATTCCGGTTGCAGCGCGTTCCGCGTGGGGAAGTCCGCAGAGTCCGTGAGCCCCGCGACGTGCGCTTGGCCCGCCGCGTCAACCGCCAGCGCGGAGACGAACTCGCTGCCCGCGCCGCCGAGGAAGGTCGAGTAGAGGAGCGCCGAGCCGTCCGCGCTGAGCTTCGAGACGACCGCGTCGGGGGGGAAGAAATTGTCCGGCGATGCCGCCTCCGGCTGGAACGCTCCCGGCGTCACCGGGTAGTCTTTGGAATCACTCGTCCCGCCGAGGTAGAGGCTGCCCGCCGCGTCCACGGCGATGTCGCCGAGGAAGCCCGTCTCCGTGCCGCTCCCGCCGAGATAAGTCGAGTATGCGAGTGACGAACCGGCGGGCGCGACCTTCGTCAGGAAGAAATCGGTCGTGCCGTTCTTCGACGGCTGCAAAGCGTTCTTGAGCGGGAAGTCCGTCGAGGTAGTGTCGCCGAAGAGATACGCGCCGCCCGCCGCGTCCACGACGATGCTCTTGCACCACTCATCGTTCGCGCCGCCGAGATAGCTGGAGTAGATGAGTGCCGAGCCCGACGGGTTGAGCTTCGTGACGAAGCCGTCGGTCACGCCGCCGTGGGCCGTCTGGAAGGCGTTGGCCGTCGGGAAGTCGGTCGAGTAGGTGACGCCCGCGACGTAGGCGTGCCCCGTCGAATCAACGGCGATGTCCTGCCCGTAGTCAATGCCGCCCGCATCTCCGCCCTGCGAGCCGCCGAGGTAAGTGACGTAGGCCAGTTCCGTCCCCGACGCGTCGAGCTTCGCCACGAAGGCGTCGTTCGGCCCGCGCCGCTCGGTCTGAAACGCGCCGGGCGTGAAGAGGACGGGAACCGCCTCCGCCGTGCCGACGACGTAGATGCCGCCCGCCGCATCAACCGCCATCTTCTCGCCCGGCAGAAAGTAGGTCGAGTAGATGAGCACGGGGTCAATGACGAGCGGCGCGCGCTTGTCGTAAGCGCCGAGTTGGAAGCCGACCTCGCGCGCGCCGCGCCGCAGGACGTAGCGGCCCTCGACCTCGCGGCGCTCGCCGCCGACTTGCTGATAGACGACGGGGCGGCTCTGCGTGAGCGTCCCCGCCTTCGTGTGGAGCAGAAGCTCGCCGCCCGCGCCGACGCCGAGGCG
>DASTQX010000569.1:0-1005 GCA_035761505.1 Pyrinomonadaceae bacterium | reverse complement strand
CGTCGGTCTGGCCGTCGGCGTGCGTTTCGAGACCGGGTTCGCCGGCATCCTCGTCCTGCTCGTCTTCTCCGTGCTGATCGCGATCGGCTTCGGCGCGCTCGGCGCCTTCGCGGCGCTACGCACCGGCTCCGGCGAAGCCGTTCAGAGTCTCTTCCCGGCGTTCTTCGTCTTTCTCTTTCTCTCGTCGATGAACATGCCGCGCGACCTCATCGAGATCGGCTGGTTTCGCACGGTCGCCACGGCGAACCCGGTGTCGTACCTCATCGAGTGCGTCCGCTCTCTCATCATCGTGGGCTGGGACGCGCAGGCTCTCGCGCTCGGCTTCGGCATCGCGCTGATGATCCTGGTCGTCTCGCTCGCGCTTGCGAGGACGGCCTTGCGCACGAGGCTCACGCGGTCGTGAGAGCGCTCGCGGTCGCCCAGGGTGTCGCGTGGCGGACGTTGCACAACGTCTTCACGAATCCGCCGCTTCTCATCCCCCAGATCGTCTTCCCACTCTTCTTCTTCGTCGCCTTCGCCGGTGGGCTCTCGCGCGTCGACGACGTGCCGGGCTTCGACTACCCGCCCGGCTACACCGCCTTCCAGTTCGTGTTCGTGCTGCTCCAGTCCGCCGTCTTCGGCGGGGTCTTCACGGGCTTCGGGATCGCGCGGGACTTCGAGACCGGCTTCGCGCGGCGCCTGCTGCTCGCCGCTCCGAACCGCAAAGGGATCCTCCTCGGCTACGCGGCGGCGGCACTCGCACGCTGGGGCGTGACCGCCGTCGTCCTCACCGTCGTCGCTCTTCTCGCCGGGATGCAGGTGGGCGGCGGCGGCGTCGACCTCTTCGGCCTCTATTCGCTCGCCGTCCTGCTCAACATCGCGGCGGTCCTGTGGGCGGCCGGCGTGGCGATGCGCTTCCGGACGATGCAGGCGGGACCGCTCATGCAGATGCCCGCCTTTCTCGTTCTCTTCTTCGCGCCCGTCTACGTCCCGCTGGCCCTCCTCGAGGGTTGGATCCACGCTCTG
>DASTQX010000568.1:0-3252 GCA_035761505.1 Pyrinomonadaceae bacterium | reverse complement strand
GTTCTTCAGAACGCCGTCCCGGCTGACGAGCCGCCCGACGAAGGCGCGAGGCGCGAGGCCGCCACGACGGGCGCGACGCCGTCGAGTCGAGGCGATAAAGCCCCCGCGCGTGCGCGCGTCGTGGACGTGGTGAGGGAGACGGCGACGCCTTCAACTTCGGAGCCGCCCTTCGCGCGCGACGAGTCGTCGAAGATGGTCATCACCGAGTCGGACGTGCGCGGGCTTGAGGAGGGCGCGCGTTTGCGCGTCGCCGAGGGCGCGCGCCTGACGCCGCTTGCCGCCGACATCGTGCGCGAGCGGCGGATCGAACTCGTCCGCCGCACGCCTCGACGCGGCCCGCGCGCCGAGAAGATCGTCGCCGTCGGCGCAGACCACGGCGGCTTCCCCATGAAGGAAGAGCTAAAAGTCCTCCTCGCCGAACTCGGCCACCGCGTCCGCGACTTCGGCACGAACTCGACCGATGCCGTCGACTACCCGGACTTCGCCCACGCCGTCGCGCGCGCCGTCTCCGAAGGCGAAGCCGACCTCGGCATCGTCGTGGACGGCGCGGGCGTCGGCTCCGCCATGACCGCCAACAAAGTGCCCGGCGTCCGCGCCGCCGCCTGCTACTCCGCCAAAGTCGCCCGCAACTCCCGCGAGCACAACGACGCCAACGTCCTCACCCTCGGCAGCGGCGTCACGACTCCCGCCGAGATGCGCGAAATCGTCACCGTCTGGCTCTCGACCGAAATCAGCGAAGAGCGCCACAAAAAACGGGTGGCGAAAATCGAAGCGGTGGAGCGGCAGTACAGGGGTTAGGTTTTAATCGGCTGGAATTTTTCTTGAAGAGAGCTGGATACGACCATGTCATATTCAAACAACGGTGATTTGGAGCGCCTCGTCGAGCAGATAACGGATGTCATCGTGGCGCGTCTGAGCGGCGACGGGGACGCGCAGGCGGAGATGTGCGGGTGCTCGTCGGTCTGTTTCAACCGGTGCCCGGAGAGGATGCAGCGAGTGGTGGACGCGGGGGCGTCGCGCATCGGGTTGGTGCTGGGCGAGTCGGCGTCGGCGCGGGACTGGGCGGGGTTCGTTGACCACACGCTCTTGAAGCCGGAGGCGACCGAGGACGACATCCGGAAGTTGTGCGAGGAGGCGGCGCGGTACAAATTCGCCAGCGTGTGCGTGAATCCTTCGTGGGTGAGGGCGGCGAGTTGCCACCTGCGCGGGTCGGGCGTGCCGGTCTGCACGGTGATCGGCTTCCCGCTCGGCGCGAACGTCGCGGACGTGAAGGCTTACGAGGCGCGGCGGGCCATCCTCGACGGCGCGCGAGAGGTGGACATGGTGCTCAACGTCGGGGCGCTGAAGAGCGGCGACGATTGCGCCGCCGAGCAGGACATCCGGTCGGTGGTCGAGGCGGCGCACGAGTTCGGCGTGCTGGTGAAGGTGATTATCGAGACGGCGCTGCTGACGGACGAGGAGAAGGTGCGCGCGTGTCTGGCGGCGAAGCGCGCGGGCGCGGACTTCGTGAAGACCTCGACGGGCTTCGCCAAAGGCGGCGCGACCGTGGCCGACGTGGCGCTGATGCGGCAGACCGTGGGCGCGGAGATGGGCGTCAAGGCTTCGGGCGGCGTGAAGGGCATCACGGATGCGCGGGCGATGCTCGAAGCCGGGGCGACGCGCATCGGCGCGAGCGTCGGCGTCAAGATCGCGCAGGAGGCGTCGGGCGTCAAGACCACGGCGACGGCCTCTGCTTACTGAAGACGATTGAGCGGACGGGCGGTCGCGCCTTCTTCCCGAAGCAGATCGGCGACCTGCCCTCCATCTTCGAGCAGATTCAGGAGGAGTTGCACTCGCAGTACGTCCTCACCTTCTCGACGCCGAACACGCGACGCGACGGCGCGCACCACAAAATCGAGGTCGAACTCGTCAACCCTGCGCTCAAGAAGCAGGGCGTGGAAATCGCCTACCCGCACGGCTACTTCGCCGGGAACGCCTCACACTCAATCAAGAACTGAACGACGAGCCGGGAGAAGTTTTCAGCAGGCAGTTTTCGGTTTTCAGCCGAGACGATGACTGAAAACTGAAAACTCGCAACTGACGACTGTTTGCGGCGCTTCTTGAAACGGGCGCGCTTTGCGTCTATCCTGCGTGGACAATCTTGACAGACGACAATCCGGGAGGGGACTGAAGAGATGGCGGAGAAGCGACCGAACATTCTCGCGGTGATTCTCGGCGGGGGCGCGGGCACGCGCCTGTCGCCGCTGACGTTGATGCGCTCGAAGCCCGCCGTGCCGCTCGGCGGCAAGTACAGGCTCGTGGACATCCCCGTCTCGAACTGCATCAACTCCGAGATCACGCGCATCTACGTCCTGACGCAGTACAACTCGGCCTCTCTCAACCGCCACATCTCGCAGACCTACCGCTTCTCGCACTTCTCCGACGGCTTCGTCGAGATACTCGCCGCCGAGCAGACGCCGCAGAACCCCTCTTGGTTTCAAGGGACGGCGGACGCCGTGCGACAAGTCCTGCCGCACATCCGCGACTGGGGCATTGATACGCTGCTCATCCTTTCGGGCGACCATCTCTACCGGATGGACTATCGCAAGTTCATCGCGCGCCACGTCGAGAAGAAGGCCGACGTGACCATCTCGGTCGTCCCGTTCCCGCGCGATCAGGCCGAGGACTTCGGGCTCTTGAAGGCCGACGCGAGCGGGCGCATCGTCGAGTTCAGCGAGAAGCCGAAGGGCGAGGCGCTCGAAGCGATGCGCGTGGACACGACCGCCTTTGGGTTGAGCCCGGAGGACGCCGCGCGCAAGCCGTTTCTCGCCTCGATGGGCATCTATGTTTTTAACTACGACTGGCTCGAAGCGCTGCTCGCGCGCGACCCGACGTGGATGGACTTCGGCAAGCAGGTCATCCCGGCGGCCATCGAGAGCAGCAACGTGCAGGGGTTCCTCTTCGACGACTACTGGGAGGACATCGGGACGATCTCGGCCTTCCATCAGGCGAACCTCGACCTGACGGCGACCATCCCGAAGTTCAACCTCTTCGACACGGACGCGCCCGTCTACACGCGCGCCCGTTATCTTCCGCCGTCGAAGATCAACAACTGCCACATCAACAGCTCGATCATCGCCGAGGGCTGCATCATCTCGCGCGCGGTCATCACGCGCTCGCTCATCGGGGTGCGCACGCGCATCGACTTCGGCGCGAACATCGAGAACACCTACGTGATGGGCGCCGACTACTATCAGGCCATCGAGGAGATGG
>DASTQX010000567.1:0-2826 GCA_035761505.1 Pyrinomonadaceae bacterium | reverse complement strand
GTGGCCGCACCGGCGCGGGCGCGCGAGGTTAAGGGCAACGTTTCGCCCGCCTCGTCCGCGACGGCGGGGACGAGGATGAGGAGCTTGTCGCCGTCGTCGCGGCAAAAGTTGAGCGATTCGTCCGAATAGACGCGCTTGCATGTGAGGCAGCGTTTCATCGCAGCCGCTACGATAGCACGACACCTTGCGGGAATACGCCTAGTTTATTTTTAGGAGGGTTGCTCGATGCGCCGGATGAGTTTCGAGAACCGCGCGTCTTTGCGCAAGGGGTCGAAGCGGGGATCGGACTTGAGGAGAATCATGCCGGGGTGTCGGTCGCGGTAGGACTCTTCGAGGGCGGCGAAGGCGGGGTCGAGGTCGCCCAAGCCCGCGTGGACGACGGCGACGAAGTAGGGCGAGACGTAGCCGCGCTCGCGGAGCGCGCGCAGTTGCGTGAGGACGGCCACGGCTTCGGCGCGGCGGCCCGCGACGGCGTAGGCGTGGCCGAGCGCCGAGAGCGTCTCCGGGTCTTCGCCCATGTACTTGACGGCCTTCTGTAATTCGGCGACCGCCTCGTCCGCGCGCCCCGCCTGCTGTAAATAGACGTAGCCGAGATAGAGGTGCGCGACGCCGAACTGTTCGTCAACTTCGAGCGTCTTGCGAAGCTGTTCGGTGGCCGCGTCGTAGTCGCGCGCGTAGTAGAGGTAGAGCCCGGCGTTGGCGCTGATGATGGCCGAGAGCGGGTCGAGTTCCTGCGCGCGGCGGATTTCGGCCAGCGCCTCGCGGGAGCGCCCAACCTGCACGAGATACGAGGCGTACCACTGGTGCGCGGTCGCGTAGTTCGGGTTGAGTTCGATGGCGCGGCGGAAGTCCGACTCGGCCTCGCCCCACGCCCAGTCGAACGCCATGTGGACGAAGGCGAGAGAGGTGTGCGCCTCGGAGAGCGTCTCGTCGAGTTCGATGGCGCGGAGCGCGGCGGCCTTCGCCTTCGGCATCGCCTCGCGCGGCGGGACGATGCTGTAGTCGCTCATCAGGGCGTAGGTGTCGGCGAGCCCCGCGTAGGCGAGCGCGTAGGAAGGGTCGCGCTCGATGGCGCGGTTGAAGTACTGGACGGCGCGGCGGAAGCCGTCGGCACTGCGCTTGTTCCAGAAATAGCGCCCGCGCAGGTAATCCTGATAAGCCTCGTTGTCTTTCGTGTAGTGCTTCGGCCCGTCGCCTTCGCCGCCGCCCCGCAGGCGCGAGCGCAGGCGGGCGGCGATGTCGCGCGCAATCTCCTCCTGCACGACGAGCACGTCCGAAGTCGGGCGTGTGTACTGCTCGCCCCACATCTGCGTGTTGTCGCGCGTGTCAATCAACTCGACGCTGACGACGAGCCCGCCGTCGCCGCGCTGCGCGACGCGCCCGGCGAGGACGGCGGCGACGCCGAGTTCGCGCCCCGCCTTGTAAGGCTCCACGTCTCGGCCCTTGTAGCGGAAGACCGAGTTGCGCGACATCACCTTGAGCCCCGCGACGGGCGAGAGGCTGTTGATGAGGCTCTCGGTGATGCCGTCGGAGAGCCACTCCGCGCCGGGGTCGCCGCCGACGTTGGCGAAGGGGAGGACGGCGACGGCCTCAATCGGGCGCGGGGCGTTGCGCCGGACTAAGAGGACGTAAGCGCCGAGCGCGACGGCGACCAAGCCGACGAGCGCGGCGGCGACGAGCGACTTGGCCGGGCCGCGCCGAGGCGCGGCAGGTTGAATGAAGGCGTCCGCTTCTCTGGTGCGCGCGGTTCGCGCGTCGCGCGTGGAGCGGCGAGCGGCGCGGCCCGAAGCTGATGAAGTGTCGGCGGTCGAGACGGCTTTGGTCGAGTGTTCGTCGCGCGTGGGTTCGGTTTCGCGGGCGACCGTGTGGAGGCCCGCAACAGTGCTCTCGCCCGCGCGCGCGGCCCCTCCGGCTTCGAGCCTCTGGCGCAGGCGGCGCAGGTCTTCAAGCATCTCGCCCGCCGACCCGTAGCGCTCCTCGCGCTCTTTGGCGAGCGCGCGCTCGACGATGCGCTCCAACTCCGCCGGGAGCCCCGGCACGCACTCGGCTAAGGGTTCCGGCTCGTCCTCGATGATCGAGACGATGACGTGGCTCGCCGTCTCGCCGTCGAAGGGGGGACGCCCGGCGAGCATTTCATAGAGCACGCAGCCCAGACTCCAAACATCGGTGCGCGCGTCGAGCGGGAGGCCGCGCGCCTGCTCCGGCGACATGTACCAGGCCGTGCCCATCACCGCGCCGGGGTTGGTGTGCGCGGCGTGCATCTCCATCGTCTCGGCCTCCTGGTCTGTGTCGGGCGGGCGGCCCGACTTCTCAAGGAGCTTGGCGAGCCCGAAGTCCAAGACCTTGACGTAACCGTCGGGCCGGAGCATGACGTTCTCCGGCTTGATGTCGCGATGGATGATGCCTTTGGCGTGTGCCGCCGCGAGCGCCGAGGCAATCTGCGCGGCCACGTCGAGCGCTTCGACCGTGCCGAAGGGCGCGCGCTTCACGCGCCGCCGCAGCGTCTCTCCATCCACGTACTCGGTGGCGATGTAGTGACGGTCTCCGGCCTGACCGATTTCATAGATGGTGATGATGTTCGGGTGGTTCAAGGCCGAGGCGGCGCGCGCCTCCTGCCCGAAACGGCCCACGCGGCGCGGGTCGCGCGTGAACTCTGAGAGCAGGAGTTTTAAGGCGAGGGGCCGTCCGAGCTTCGTGTCTTCGGCGAGGAAGACTTCGCCCATGCCGCCACGGTCGAGCATTCTGAGGATGCGGTAATGGGAGATGACTTCGGGGGTCAAGAGAGAGACTCCGGCCTCGAAAGTTCGCGGGCGAGACGGGCCGCCG
>DASTQX010000566.1:0-11132 GCA_035761505.1 Pyrinomonadaceae bacterium | reverse complement strand
GCCGAACTGCGGCGGCAGGGTGTGAATTGCCAGTTCCTGCGCGTCAACTACGCGTTTCACAGCCCGCAAATGAAGGGGCTCGCCCCTGAGCTTTTCCAGTCGCTCGCGGGCATCGAAGCCCGCCCCGCGACGCTGCCCATCTACTCCACTCTGAGCGGGCGTCTCGCCGCCGGCGGCGACTTCGACGCGGGTTACTGGAGCCGTCAGTTGCAGGAGCCTGTCCTCTTCTTCCGGGCGATCAACGAGTTGCTCGACGGCGGGCACGAAGCCTTCGTCGAACTCGGCCCGCATCCGGTGTTGACGACCGTCGTCGGCGATTGCATGCAGCAACGCGGGCACGAAGGTGTCGCGCTCGCCTCGCTGCGCCGCAACGAAGACGAGCGCGGCGTGATGTTGAAGTCACTCGGAAGGCTCTACACGCTGGGGCTGCCGTTGGCGTGGGAGCGCGTGCAGGCCGGTGACGGGCGGTGCGTCGCGCTGCCTTCCTACCAGTGGCGGCGCGCGCGCTTCTGGCTCAAGGAGCAGGAGACGCGAAACGTGCGCCGCCGTGCCGCCGTCGCGAGCACGCCCGAAGCGAGCGCGCCCGAAGCGACGCGGCGCGGACTTCTGGGGCGCGGCATGGCGTCGGCTGTACAGCCCGGCGCTTACTTCTGGGAGCCGGAGATCAACACGAGCCGTTGGCCTTATCTGGCCGACCATCGCGTGCGCGGAGCCGTCCTGCTGCCCGGCGCTCTCTTCATCCGCATGGCGCTCGACGCGGCGGCGGAGGTGTTCGCCGTCGGCGGTGTCGAACTCGCGCAGGTGCGCTTCGAGCGGGCGCTTCAACTCGGCGAAGGCGCGGGACGAAAACTGCAACTCGTCCTGACGAGCGAGCCGGGCGGAGAGGCCAAAGTCCAACTGTTCAGCAGGGCGACGGACGCCAGCCTTCAAACTCCGTGGACGCCTCACGCCGGATGCCAACTCGGCGCGCGCGCGGATGAAGGCGATGCCGTCACACGGCGTCTGAACTTGGACGAGATTAAGGGACGCTGCGGCGAGTCGGTGACGGGAGAAGATTTCTATCGCTCGATGTTGCGGCGCGGCTTGGAATACGGCCCCTGCTTTCAGGGCGTGGGGCAGGTGTGGCGGCGCGACGGAGAGGCCGTCGCGCGCCTCACTCTGGCCGATGAGGCCGCATCCGGCACCGACGCCGACGCCGCACACACGTTGCTGATTGATAACTGCCTCCAAGTCATCGCCTCCGCACTGCCGCAGGCCATCGTCCAATCGGCGGGCGTCACCTACCTGCCCGTGCAGGCCGAACGCGTGCGCGGAAACCTTCGTCAAATCCCGGCGGGCGAGGTGTGGTGCCATGCCCTCTTCCGTCCGGACGGCGAGCAGGAGCAGGCGACGCCCGCCACGGAAGCCAAGACGCTGACGGCGGACGCGTTGCTCCTCGACGCGTCGGGCAAGGTCTTGTTGGAAGTCGGCGGCGTGCGGCTCCGGCGCGTGGGCGCGCTGCCGTCGCCGGAGGCCGGCCACGCGACGGACGCTTCGGGCATGCGCCCGCCAACGTCGGTCGAAGAGGTGCGGCAGTGGCTCTACGAGGTCTGCTGGCGGCGGCGCGAGGAGGAGCCGCAGGCGGCCACCGGGAAGGGGCGTGTCGAGGCGCGCGGCAGGTGGCTGATTTTCGCCGACGAGGGCGGAACCGGCGACGCGCTCAGGACGATGCTTGAAGCGGACGGCGCGAGCTGCGTGATGGTTCATCGCGGCGAGCAATATGAGAGACGAGCCGCCAGCGAATTTCACCTCGACCCGTCGCACGCCGAAGACTTCAAGCGGCTCTTGGCGGATGCCTCGACCACCGCCCAAACCTCTTGGCGCGGCGTGCTGCACCTCTGGAGTCTGGACGCGCCGCCCGCCTCGCTGACGACTTCCGAAGCTCTCGCGCAAGCGCAGGTCGACGGCTGCCAGAGCATCCTGCATCTCGTGCAGGCACTCGACCATCGCGCCTTCGACACGGGCGCGCGCCTGTGGCTGGCGACGGGAAACACTCAGCCGGGCGGCGAGGCGGACGCGCCCGCCAGCATCGCCCATTCGACCGTCTGGGGGCTCGGACGAGTCGTCGCGCGGGAACTGCCTTCGCTGCGCTGCACGCTGGTTGACGTTGACCACGCCGACCCGGCACGGCGGGCGGAAGCGCTCCGGCGCGAGTTACTCTCCGCCTCCGACGAGAGACAGGTGGCGTGGCGCGGCGCGGAGGCTTATGTCGCCAGACTTCGGCGCGCGGCGGAGACTCCCGCCGGGCGAAGCGCCTCGGAGCAAGTCGCGCCGGGCAACGGTCAGGCGTCCTTTGACTCTCCGGCGAGTCCGCTCACGCTGCGCGCGGACGGCGCTTACTTAATCACCGGCGGGACGGGCGGACTCGGCTTGCAGGTGGCGCGCTGGATGATGGCGCGCGGCGCGCGGCATCTCGTGCTCGTCAGCAGGAGCGGCGGCGGCGCGGACGCGCGCGAGTCGGTGGCCGAGTTGGAGCGAGCCGGGGCGCGCGTGTCACTCGTCGCCGCCGACGTGGCGGAGAGTGAAGAACTGGCGCGGCTCTTAGATGAGGCCGGGAGAGAGATGCCGCCGCTCAGGGGCGTGGTGCATGCCGCGGGCGTGCTCGACGATGCGCTGCTCGGCAACCTCGACCGGGAGCGTTTCGCCCGCGTGCTCGCCCCGAAGGTTCTGGGAGCGTGGAACCTGCACCGCCTGACGCTCGACGCCAAGCTCGACTTCTTCGTCCTGTTCTCTTCCCTCGCGTCGCTGTTGGGGAGTGTCGGGCAGGGCCACTACGCGGCGGGCAATGCCTTCCTCGACGCGCTGGCGCACCACCGGCGCGCGCTCGGCCTGCCTGCCCTGAGCGTCAACTGGGGGCCGTGGGCCGAGGTCGGCATGGCGTCGGCGCTGAGCGAGGACTTCGCCCGGCAGGGACTCCACAGCCTCGCGCCGCACGAGGGATTGTCGGTGCTCGAAACTGTGCTGCGCGGGGAGGCCGCGCAGGTCGGAGTCCTGCCGGTGCAGTGGCAGAGGTTTGCCGCGCCGGGTTCTCGCTTGCGTGACGACAAGGTGTTGAGTGAAGTGCTCGGCGAAGAGGCCGCGCGCGCGGCGACCACAGGGCAGGACGGCGACCAGAAGGTCGGGACGACGGCGGGAACCGCGCCCGCGCTTGTCAGACGCCTCGCAGAAGCTTTACCGGGCGAGCGCCTTCGCCTGCTCGTCTCACACATTCAGGACGAAGTATGCGGCGTGCTGGGGCTCCCGCTCTCGGCGCGGCCCGACGTGGCGCAGGGCTTCTTCGACCTCGGCATGGACTCGTTGATGATTGCGGAACTCTGCCGCAGCCTCCAGACCGCCACCGACCGGCCCTTCCCGTTGAGCGCCCTCTTCGAGCACTCGCACATCGAGGCGCTGGCGCACTACATGGCCGAGCACGTTCTCTCTCTGGCACCGCCCGCCGAGTTGTCGGAACCGGACGCGCCCGACGACGAGGTGGTGGATTCGGTGCTCACCAATCTCGAACAGCTCTCGGACGAAGAGGCGCTGGCGCTCCTCGCCGAGAGACTTCCGCTGGAATAGTCATTATGAGCAACACATCAGACCGCGTCGCACAGCTTTCACCCGTCAAGCGCGCGCTGCTCGCCGTCGAGCAGATGCAAGCGAAACTCGATTCGGTCGAGCGCGCGCGGATGGAGCCGATTGCCATCGTCGGCCTCGGCTGCCGGTTCCCCGGCGGGGCCGACAGCCCCGAAGCCTTCTGGCGCTTGCTGCGCGACGGCGTGGACGCCGTGACGGAAGTTCCCGCCGACCGTTGGGACATCGAAGATTACTTCGACCCGAACCCGGCGGCCCCCGGCAAAATGTACACGCGTTGGGGCGCGTTCCTCGAAGGGGTGGACAAATTCGACGCCTCCTTCTTCGGCATCTCGCCGCGCGAAGCCGCGAGCATGGACCCGCAGCAGAGGCTCCTGCTCGAAGTCTCCTGGGAGGCTTTGGAGCGCGCCGGTCAGAACCTTGAGAAGCTGTCGGGCAGCCGGACGGGCGTCTTCACCGGGCTCATGAACAACGAGTATTTCCAGCGACTCAAGCTTCGCGGACTCGGAGCGATTGACGCCTACTACGGAACCGGCAACGTGACGAGTTCGGCGGCGGGGCGCATCTCTTACGCCTTCGGTTTTCAGGGGCCGAGCCTGACGCTCGACACGGCCTGCTCGGCGTCGCTCGTGGCGACGCACCTGGCCTGCCAGAGCCTGCGCCACCGCGAGTGCGACATGGCGCTCGCGGGCGGCGTCAACCTCATTCTCCTGCCCGACGTGTCCATCTACATGTCGAGGGCGCGGACGATGGCCGCCGACGGGCGCTGCAAGACCTTCGACGCGCGCGCCGACGGCTACGTGCGCGGTGAGGGCTGCGGCGTCGTCGTGCTCAAGCGGCTCTCCGACGCGCTCTCGGACGGCGACAACATCCTTGCCCTCGTGCGCGGCTCCGCCGTCATGCACGACGGGCGCAGCGGCGGCTTCACCGTCCCCAGCGGCGGCGCGCAGCAGACGGTGATTCGCGCGGCGCTGAGCAACGCGGGCGTCGAGCCTTCGGCCATCAGCTACGTCGAGGCGCACGGGACGGGCACGCCCCTCGGCGACCCGATTGAGTTGCGCGCGCTCGGCGCGGCGCTGAAGGCCGAGCGACGGGCGGCGCTGGCGGTCGGCTCGGTCAAGACCAACATCGGCCACCTCGAAGCGGCTGCCGGTGTCGCCGGACTCATCAAGACCGTCCTCGCCCTGCAACACGGCGAGATTCCGCCGCACCTGCACCTCACGGAAGTCAATCCGCAGGTCGCGCTCGACGAGATCGGCGCGACGATTCCGACCGCGCCGACGCCGTGGCCCGGCGGCGGCGAACAGAGGCGACTGGCGGGCGTCAGTTCATTCGGCCTCACGGGGACAATCGCGCATGTTGTGCTGGAAGAGGCTCCCGCCTGTGCCCCCGACGGGCAGACAACGAAGGCGGCGGAGCAAGCACAACTACTCACGCTCTCCGCGCGCGACGCGGCGGCGCTCTCCGCGCTCGCGCGGCTTTACTGCGAGCGCCTCGGTCGAGAGGAAGAGCGCGCGACGCTGGCCGACGTTTGCTACACGGCCTCGGCGCGACGGACGCACCACGAGCATCGTCTGGCGCTGGTCGGGAACTCGCGCGCCGAACTCGTCGAGCGCCTCGAAGCCTTCGGGCGCGGCGAGACGCTTCCTTCAATCTCGACGGGGCGCAAGCTTTCGGGACAATCGCCGAAGCTGGTCTTCGTCTTCCCCGGTCAGGGGTCGCAATGGGTCGGCATGGGCCGCCGGTTGTTGCGCGACGAGAAGGTCTTCCGCGCCAGCATGGAGCGTTGCGACGAGCTAATCCGCGAGCACCTCGGATGGTCGCTGCTCGACGAAATCGCCGCCGACGAGACGCGCTCGCGCCTCGCGGAGATTGACGTAGTGCAGCCTGCGCTCTGCGCCACGCAGATTTCGCTCGCCGCGCTCTGGCGCTCGTGGGGCGTCGAGCCGGAGGCGGTCGTCGGGCAGAGCATGGGCGAAGTCGCGGCGGCGCACGTCGCCGGGGCTTTGAGCCTCGAAGACGCGGTAAAGGTGATTTGCCGCCGCAGCCGCTTGCTGAAGCGGCGGAGCGGGATGGGAGCGATGGCGGCTGTCGAGTTGTCGCTCGAAGAGACGCGGGCGGCGCTCGCGGGCTACGAAGGCCGCCTCTCCATCGCCGTCAGCAACAGCCCCATCTCTACGGTCGTCGCGGGCGAGACGGCGGCGCTCGAAGAACTTCTCCACACGCTTCAGGAGCGAGGCGTCTTCTGCCGTCAGGTGAAAGTTGACATCGCCTCGCACAGCCCGCAGATGGAGCCGCTGCGCGAAGACCTCCTCGAAGCCCTCGGCGACGTGCGCCCGCAGCCGCCCGCGCTGCCCATCTACTCCACGGTGACGGGCGAGTTCAGCCGCGAACTGCGTTTCGACGCTGAATACTGGTGGCGCAACCTGAGAGAGCCGGTGCTCTTTTCGGACACTGTGCTGCGCCTGTTGGAGAGCGGCCACCAGACCTTCCTCGAACTCAGCCCGCACCCCATCGTGCTGAGTTCGATTCAGCAGGGGATGCATCACGCGGGGAGCGACGGCACGGTGCTCCCTTCGCTTCGCCGCGAAGAGGACGAGCGGAGCGTGCTGCTGACTTCGCTCGGCAGGCTCTACGCCTCCGGGCGCGACGTGAACTGGGGCGGGCTCTTCCCTTCGGGCGGGACGTGCGTCAGCGCCCCCACGTATCCGTGGCAGCATGAAAGCTTCTGGGTCGAGCCGGGCGAGGCGACGGCGACCGCCGAGTGGTCGGCGGGCGGCGGGCGGGCCGAGCGCGCACAGCACCCGCTCCTCGGCGACCACCTCGCACCCGCGCACCCGTCGCTCAGCCACCTCTGGGAATTCAGGCTCGACAGCCGCCGGTTGCCGTTCCTCGAAGACCATCGCGTGCAGGGCTTGATGGTGCTGCCCGCCACCGTCTCGGTCGAGATGGCGCGGGCTGCTGCCGCGCAGGTCTTCGGCGCGCGTGCCTTCCGCCTCGCGTCGTTGGAGTTTCGCAAGGCGCTCTTCGTGCCGGAGCAAGGCGCGCGCATCCTTCAGTTGAGCTTTGCTCCGGGAGCGGACGGCGGCGTCGCGTTCCGCCTCGACAGCCGCCCCGCCGACGCGGACGAAGCCGCGCGGCAGTGGACGCTGCACACGACCGGGTACATCCGCTTCGCGGAGCAGGACGAGCCGGCGGAAGCGATGGAAGGCGGGCTCGACGCCGCGCGCGCACGCTGCCCGGAAGAGATGACGGGCGCTGATTTTTACTCGCGGCTCGGTCAGGCCGGGAATCATTACGGTCGGAGTTTTCGCGGCATCGAAACACTCTGGCGGCGGGAGGGCGAAGCCGTCGCGCGGTTGCGCCTGCCGGAAGAACTGGAAGCGGAAGTCAGCGAGTACGGCTTCCATCCCGCCGTCCTCGATTGCTGCCTCCAACTGCTCGGCGCGACTCTCACGCCGGATGCTGAGGCCGACCCGCAGGGCGCTTACGTGCCGGTGGCGGTCGAAGAGGTGCGCGTTTCGGGCCGCTCCTCCGACGGCCTGTGGTGCCGCGCCTCGTTGCGGGGCGACGGGGCGAACGGGAGTAAACTGAAAGGCGACGTTTCGCTGCTCGACGGAGACGGCTGCGCCGTGGTCGAGTTCGTCGGCGTGGAACTGCAAAGCCTCGAAGGCATCCCTTCACATTCGCACGCCGCGCCCGTCGCCGACTGGATTTACGAACCGCGTTGGGAAGAGCAAGCCTTGACGGACGTGAGCGTCGTCCGCCCGGCAGCGGGCGCGCAGGAAGGCGCGTGGCTGATTTTCGCCGATGCACAGCAGGGCGTCGGCTCCGCGCTCGCGGCCTTGCTCGAAGAGCGCGGCGAGAGAGTTTTTCTCGTCTTCGCGGGCACGGAGTACGGGCGCGCGGACGCGCGGAGTTTCGTCGTCCGCCCGTCGCACGCGGAGGACTTGCGGCAGATGTGGCGCGACGCCTTCGGCGCGACCGCCGACGGTTGCCGCGAAGTCGTCCACCTCTGGAGTCTCGACAATCCGGCGCTCGAAGAATGTACCGGCGACTCACTCGGAGAGTTGCCGTCGAAGGCGTGCCTGAGCGTCGTCAATCTGGTGCAGTTGCTCGCCGAGACGAAGGGCGGCGCGTCGCCGCGCCTCCGCTGCGTGACGCAAGGGGCGCAGGCCGTCGGCGACGAACACCGGGTCGCCGTCACACAGTCGCCGCTCTGGGGTCTCGGACGCACGCTCGCGCAGGAGATGCCGGGATTATTCGGAGCGTTACTCGATCTCGAAGCAGGGCTCACGGCGGACGAGTCCGCCCGGCTCCTGCACGCCGAGTTCTTCACGCCGACCGACGAGCAACAGGTCGCTTTTCGTCAGGGAAGGCGCTTTGTGTGCCGCCTCGTGCGGCGGCACGCGGACGAACCGACGCCGAAGCCGACCCGCTTCCGCGCCGACGCCAGTTATCTCGTGACGGGCGGCCTCGGCGCGCTCGGCCTTCAGGTCGCGCGCTGGATGGCGGAGCAGGGCGCGCGCCGCATCATCCTCTTGGGGCGCACGCCGCTGCCGCCGCGCGCGACGTGGCGACAGGCGGCGGGCGACGATACTCAGATGGCGGCGCGGATTGAAGCGATTCGCGGACTTGAGGCGCTGGGCGTCAGCGTCCACCTTGCGGCGATAGACGTGGTGGACGAGTCGCAACTCGTCTCCTTCCTCGAAAGCTACGCGGAAGAAGGTTGGCCGCGGATTCGCGGCGTCGTCCACGCCGCGGGCGCGCTCCAAGACCGCACGCTGCTCCAACTCGACGCCGCTTCGTTCGCGGCGACGTGGGGGCCGAAGGTCGTCGGGAGTTGGTTGCTGCACCGCTCGCTGGCGGGCGACGCGCTCGACTTCTTCATCCTCTTCTCTTCGGCTGCCGCGCTGCTCGGCTCACCCGGTCAGGCCAACTACGCCGCCGCCAACTCTTTCATGGACGCCCTCTCGTGCGAGCGCAGGGCGCAGGGGCTCCCGGCGTTGAGCATCAACTGGGGGGCTTGGTCGGAGGTCGGGCTGGCGGCGGGGGCCGAACGCGGCGGGCGGCTGGCGCGGCGCGGCTTCGGCAGCATCTCGCCGCGCGAAGGCTTGGAGGCGCTCGACCGCCTCTTCGGGCAGGAGACGGCGCAGGCGGGCGTCATCCCCATTGATTGGACGCTGGTCAGACAGTCCAGCCCGTCCGTCGCCGCGCTCCCGCTCTTCGCGCACGTGGCCTTCGCGGCGGAGGAAGTGGCCGGGGCCGGAGAGGCTCGCGGCCCGCAGCCGCGCCTGACGCGTGACGTGCTGCTCGCGGCGGAGCCCGCCGAGCGCGGTCAACTGCTCGCGGACTATCTCGGCGCGCTCGTCTCCCGCATCCTCGGCGTCGGCCAGTCGGCGCTCGACCCGCTCCGGCCACTCAATACGCTCGGCCTCGATTCGCTGATGGCTATCGAGTTCAAGAACGCCATCGAGACAAACCTCGGCGTGGCGCTGCCGATGGTCATGCTGATGCGCGGGCCGAGCATCGTGGAACTGTCCGCGCAGGTGCGTGAGATGGTTGAGGAGCGGGCGGGCGGCGAACCCGTACCCGAAGTCGCGGGCGGGCCGGAGACGCCCTTCGCGGACTCCGGCCAACTGAGCGGCGAGCAGGCCGCGCTGCTCCTCGCCGACTTCGACGCCCTTCCGCCCGAACAAGTAGATCAACTCTTAGCGACTCTCTTAGCCGAAGGAAGATAAGGAAGATGGCTGCCAACCTCCAAGACCTCTCAGCCGAAGACAAGCGCGCTCTGCTCGCGCAGTTACTCCAGCAGAAGGCGAGCACGGCGGAACGCACCGCGCCCCTCTCCTACGGGCAGCGCGCGTGGTGGTTCCTCCACCAGTTGGAGCCGCAGAACGCCGCCTACAACATCATGCTCCCGGCGCGCATCCTGTCGGAAGTTGACGTGGCGGCGCTCGGTCGCGCGTTCGACGCGCTGCTCAGGCGGCACGCGCTGCTGCGGACGACCTTTACCGTCGAAGACGGGCAGCCCGTGCAGAAGGTCGCCGCCGCCGCGCCCGCCGGGCTCGACGTGATAGACGCGACGGGGTGGGACGAGGAACAACTCAAACGCGCGCTCACGGAAGAGGCGCACGCCCCTTTCGACCTCGAACGCGGGCCGGTCATGCGGCTCAAGCTCTACACCCGCGCGGCGCGCGAGCACGTCCTGTTGATGACGGTGCATCACATCGCCTTCGACCTCTGGTCGCTGGTCAATTTCATGCACGAGCTGCGCGAGTCATACGCGGCGGCGAAGCACCAACGCGCGGCGCAACTCCCGCCGTTGACGCACCAATATACGGACTACGTGCGCTGGCAGGAGCAACTGGTTGCGGGCGCGGAAGGCGAGAGGCTCTGGAACTACTGGCGCGAGCAACTCGCGGGTGAACTGCCCGCGCTCAACCTGCCGACCTTCCGCCCGCGTCCTCCGGTGCAGACCTTCCGTGGGGCCGCCGAGCGTTTCACGCTCGACCCGGCGGTCGCGGCCCGGCTCAAAGAACTCAGCACCACCGCCGGGGCGACGCTTTACATGACGCTGCTGGCCGCATGGCAAGTGCTGCTCCACCGCTACAGCGGGCAGGAAGAGATTCTCGTCGGGTCGCTCGTCGCTTCGGGCCGCAACCGCGCCGAGTTCGCCAAGCTCGTCGGCTTCTTCGATAACCAGATCGTCCTGCGCGCGAACCTCGCCGACAACCCGACCTTCGGCGAATTTCTCGCGCGCGTGCGGCAGACCGTGCTCGCCGCCTTCGAGCATCAACAGTATCCGTTCCCGCTGCTGGTCGAGAAATTGCAACCGGCGCGAGATTCGAGCCGCGCGCCGATTTTCCAGACGATGTTCATCCTGCAAAAGGCGCAACTCCCGGAGGAGGTCGGGCTGCTCGGCTTCGGCCTCGGCGTGGCGCGGGCGCGTCTCGACTTGGGCGAGTTGACGTTGGAGTCTTTAGACTTCGAGCGGCGCGTCGCGGGCGGGCTGGCCGGTCAGCTCGACTTGACGCTCATCGTCGCCGACATCGAAGGGCGGCTCGAAGCTTCACTGCAATACAATCCCGATGTCTTCGACGCCGAAACCGTCGCGCAGATGGCGGGCCACTTCCGGACGCTGCTGTCCGCCATCACCCGCGACCCCGGCGAACGCATCGCCGCGCTGCCCCTCTTGAGCGAAGCGGACTGGCAGCGCCAGATCGTGGAGTGGAACGACACCGCCGCTGCTTACGACGCGCTCCCTTGCCTGCACCGGATGTTCGAGCAGAAGGCGGAGGAGACGCCCTCGGCGGTGGCCGCCGTCTTCGGCGGGCGGCGTCTCTCCTACGGCGAGCTGAACGAGCGCGCCAACCGGCTCGCGCACTTCCTGCGCACGCGCGGCGTCGGGCCGGAAGTGCGCGTCGGCATCTGCTTCGAGCGGTCGCTCGACATGCTGGTGGCGGTGCTCGGCGTGCTCAAGGCGGGCGGCGCTTACGTCCCTCTCGACCCGGCCTACC
>DASTQX010000565.1:0-17166 GCA_035761505.1 Pyrinomonadaceae bacterium | reverse complement strand
TCGTCGGGCTCGTCCACCACGGGAGCGGCCCGCGCTCGACGAGCCTCCTCGACCCGCTCTTCCCCGAAAAACTCGCGGAGTACGCGCGCGCCGTCGCCGAGCGCTACCCGTGGATCGAAGACTACACGCCCGTCAACGAGCCTCTGACGACCGCGCGCTTCAGCGGCCTCTACGGCCACTGGTATCCGCACGGGCGCGACGCCCTGATGTTCGCCCGCGCGCTGCTCGCGCAGGTGCGCGCCGTCGTCCTCTCGATGCGCGCCGTCCGCGAGGTCAGCCCGCGCGCCCGGCTCGTCCAGACCGAAGACCTCGGCAAGACCTTCAGCACTCCGGCGCTCAACTATCAGGCCGAGTTCGAGAACGAGCGGCGCTGGCTCACCTACGACCTGCTCGCGGGCCGCCTCACGCACGGCCAAGCGATGTGGGACTACCTGCGCTGGGTCGGAATAGAGGAGCGAGAGCTTGCGTGGTTCGCCGAGAACCCCTGCCCGCCCGACATCGTCGGCGTCAACCATTACCTGACGAGCGAGCGCTTTCTCGACGAGCGCGTCGCGCGCTACCCCGCGCACGCGCGCGGCGGTAATGGCCGACACGCCTACGCCGACGTGGAGGCCGTGCGTGTCTGCGCCGAGGGGACGGAGGGGCCGCGCGCCCTGCTCATGGAGACGTGGGAGCGTTACCGCCTGCCCGTGGCCGTGACCGAAGTCCACTTGGGCTGCACGCGCGAGGAGCAGTTGCGCTGGCTGGGGGAGGTCTGGGAAGCCGCGCGGGAGACGCGCGCGGCGGGCGCGGACGTACGCGCCGTCACCGCTTGGTCGGCGTTCGGGGCCTTCGACTGGCACAACCTTCTGACGCGCGACGAGGGGCTCTACGAGCCCGGAGTGTACGACCTGCGAGCGCCGCAGCCGCGCCCGACCGCGCTCGCCTCGATGCTGCGCGACCTCGCACGGCGCGGCGAGCACGACCACCCGGCGCTCGACTCGCCCGGCTGGTGGAGCAGGCTCGACCGTTTCTGTTACCCGCCCGTCGCGCGCCGCCCCCGCGCCGCCGTCGCTTCAGCGCGGCGGGGCGTCAACAAGGGTGGCGCGAAGGCGCGCGCGCTCCTCATCACGGGGGCGACCGGCACGCTCGGCAGGGCGTTCGCGCGCCTCTGCGAGCGGCGCGGCCTGTCCTATCAACTGCTCACGCGGGGCGAGTTGGACATCGCGGACGCCGGGCAGGTGTCACGCGTGCTCGACGCGCTCCGCCCGTGGGCGGTCGTCAACGCGGCGGGGTACGTGCGCGTGGACGAAGCCGAGCGCGAGCCCGACATCTGCCGCCGCGAGAACACGACGGGGCCGGCCACTCTCGCCGGAGCGTGCGCCGACCGCGGCGTCGCGCTCCTGACGTTCTCGTCCGACTTGGTCTTCGACGGCGCGAAGCGCGGGCCGTATGTGGAAGGGGACGAGAGCGCGCCTTTGAATGTCTACGGTCAAAGCAAGGCCGAGGCCGAGCGCCTCGTCGCGGAAGCGCACCCGAAAGCGCTCGTCGTCCGCACGAGTGCTTTCTTCGGCCCGTGGGACGAGCACAACTTCGTGACCCACGCGCTCCGCGCGCTCGCCGCGCGCCGCGCCTTCCCGGCAGCCGACGACTTGACGGTCTCGCCGACTTACGTCCCCGACTTAGTCCATGCCTGCCTCGACCTGCTCGTGGACGGCGAGGGCGGCCTCTGGCATCTCGCCAACGAGGGCGGCGTGACGTGGGCCGAACTCGCGCGGCTCGCCGCCCGGCGCGCGGGGCTCGACGCTTCACTCGTCGAGCCGCGCCCGCACGACTCTTTCAAACTCCCCGCGCGCCGCCCCGCGTCTGTCGTCCTCGCCAGCGAGCGCGGGACGCTCCTGCCTTCGCTCGACTGTGCGCTCGCGCGCTACGCCGCCGAGTGCGAGATGTGGAGGCCGTCTTCGGTCGGGAGGTCTGCGGCGGGCGGCAGGTAGTCCGCGCGCGCGGTTGCGCGGATACGGCTTCGCGTCTAAATTTGTTTTGATGAGCCCTTCAACCAGCGTCCCCCGCCCGGAGTACCCCCGCCCGCAGTTCGTCCGCGCCGAGTGGCTGAACCTGAACGGCGAGTGGGAGTTCGCCTTCGACGACGAGAACCGCGGGCGGCAGCTCGGCTGGCATTACGGCCTGCCGCTCGAAGGGCGCATCACCGTCCCTTTTCCCTATCAATCAGAGCTTTCGGGGATTAACGACAAGGCCGTCCACGAGGTCGTCTGGTACACGCGCGGTTTCGACTTGCCGGAGGAGTGGCGGCGCGGGCAAGACCTTCTGCTCCACTTCGGCGCGGTGGATTACAGCTCGACGCTCTGGGTCAACGGCCACGAGGTCGGCCACAATCAGGGCGGTCACGTCCCCTTCTCCTTCGACATCGCGCCCTACCTGAAGCAGGATGAGAACCGCCTGACGCTCCGCGTCGAAGACCGCCAAGACCCGCAGCAGCCGCGCGGCAAACAGTCCGTCACCGGCGATCCTCACGACATAGATTATTACTGCACGACCGGCATCTGGCAGACCGTCTGGCTGGAGCCCGCCCCGGCCATCCGCATCGGCGAAATCAAGATCACGCCCTCGGCGCGCAAAAGGCAGGTCGAGGTCATGGTCTACCTGCACGCGCCCTCGGCCCTGCGCCGCATCGAGGCCGAGGTCTCGGACGGCGGCGTCCCCGTGACGCGCGTCGAGGAGGAGACGACCGCCGCCGCCTTCCAGATTTTGCTCCACGTCCCCGAAGCGAAGCTCTGGTCGCCCGACTCGCCGCACCTCTACGACCTGCGCCTGCGGCTCTTCGAGGGCGACGAGTTGCTCGACGACGTGACCTCTTACTTCGGCCTGCGCGACGTGGAGCTGCGCGGCGGGCGCGTGCAGCTTAACGGCGAGCCCGTCTATCTGGCGATGGTGCTGGATCAGGGCTACTGGCCGGAGAGTTACCTCGCCGCGCCCTCGGACGAACACCTCCGCGCGGACGTGGAGTGGGTCAAGCGCTTCGGCTTCAACGGCGCGCGCAAGCACCAGAAGATAGAAGACCCGCGCTGGCTCTACTGGTGCGACCGTCTGGGCCTTCTGGCGTGGGTCGAGATGCCGAACGCGCGCGAGTGGTCGCAACTCGCCGAGGAGCGGCTCGCGGCGGAATGGAAGCGCGCCGTGCAGCGCGACTACAATCACCCCTCGGTCATCACATGGGTTCCGGTCAACGAGAGCATGGGCTTCCCCGGCCTCGGTCGGGAGCACCCCGGCCAGTACGCCTTCATCGAGCGGATGGTGGCGATGACCCGACAGATAGACCCGCGCCGCCCCGTCATTGATAATGACGGCTGGGAGCACACCGACATCACGGACATCTGCGCCATCCACGACTACACGCCGACCGCCGAGCTTCTGCGCGCGCGCTACCGCGAGACGGCGGGCGGCGGCTCGCTCCCCGCGCACGTCTGGATCGGCGAACGGCCCCTCTTCGTCCTCGGCTCGCGCTATCGCGGCCAGCCCGTGATGCTCACCGAGGTCGGCGGCTTCCTGATGATCCCGCCCGACGTGCGGCCCGAAGACCGGGACATGCTCTACCGCTTCTACGGCTCGGTAAACACGCACGGCGAGCTTCTGGAGAAGTACCACGACCTTTTGGAGGGCATCGCCTCGCTCCGGTTCCTTGCGGGCTTCTGTTACACGCAGCTCACCGACATCGAGCAGGAGATTAACGGGCTGCTGACCTACGACCGCCGGCCCAAGCTCGCGCCGGAAAGCGTCGCGGAGATTCACCGCCAGCTTTTTCGTCGTCATGCGGAAGCATGAAAAATTGTCTGCTTCAAAAGATGCCCGCCAGCACCCAGCCGCGCTCCCGCCGGGCGCAGGATTCGCCGGGGGCTTTCAAGAACTTTCACGATGGAGGTCATCGAGCACATGTCTAACACCGAGAGCGAGCGCGCCGACGGAGGTGTCTGGCCGGACTTGCCGTTGGAAGAGTGGCGGGAGACGAAAGACACTCTGCACATGTGGACGCAGGTCGTCGGCAAAATCCGTCTCGCGCAGACGCCTCTGGTCAATCACTGGTGGAACGTGCCGCTGTACTTGAGCGCGCGCGGCCTGACGACCTCGGCGATGCCTTACGGCGCGCGCGCCTTCGAGATGGAGTTCGACTTCATCGAGCACCAACTCGTCATCAAGTGCGACGACGGCGCGACGCAAGCCGTCTCGCTCGTCCCGCGCACGGTCGCCGCCTTCTACGCCGAGGTGATGAGCGCGCTCCGCGCTCTTGACCTTGAAGTAAAAATCTGGACGACGCCGGTCGAAGTGGAGAACCCCATCCCCTTCGAGGAGGATGAAGTTCATGCTTCTTACGACCCCGAATACGCCGGGAGGTTCTGGCGCGTGCTGTTGCAGGCGGACAGGGTCTTGAAGGAGTTCCGCTCGCGCTTCATCGGCAAGGTGAGCCCCGTCCACTTCTTCTGGGGGAGCTTCGATCTGGCGGTGACGCGCTTCTCCGGGCGGCGAGCGCCCGCGCGCCCCGACGCGGACTCCATCACCCGCGAAGCTTACTCGCACGAAGTCATCAGCCACGGCTTCTGGCCCGGCAGCGGCAACGTCCAGTACCCGGCCTTCTACGCCTACAGCGCGCCGGAGCCGGAAGGTTTCGCGCAGGCGCGCGTCCGCCCGGAGGGCGCATTCTACAACGCGGAAACGTCCGGCTTCGTCCTCCCTTATGAAAGCGTCCGGCGGGCCGCAGCGCCCGAAGCGGCCCTCTTGGATTTTCTGCAAACCACTTACGAGGCCGGGGCGGAGGCGGCGGACTGGGATCGCTCCGCGCTTGAGAGGTCTGCCGACAACGCCGCCGGGGCGTGACGCGCGAAGCGTCTTCTCGAAGTAAGAAAAGATCGCTCGGGGCTTAAAATCGAGATTGCCGTGCAAGGCTAAAACTTCACCTTCCTTCCAAGTTGTCACTTTCCTATTGACACTCGATAGGTCTTCTCTTTACACTCCGCTCATATCGCCAGTCTATAGGAGCGTCATGGAGAGACAGAAGAAGTCAGACCTTTTGAAGCAGGGCACGCTTGAGCTGCTTTTGCTGCGCCTGCTGCGTTCGGGGCCGCTCAACGGCTGGGACATCATGCAGCGCATCCAGTTGGTTTCGGGCGAAGTCCTGAGCATCACGCCGGGCGCGCTCTACCCGGCGCTGCACCGCTTGGAGGAGCGCGGGCTCGTCTCAGCCGAGTGGGGCGCGTCGGAGAATAACCGGCAGGCGAAGTTCTACAAGCTGACCGCCGCGGGCCGCAGGCAGCTTGAGACGGAGCGCGCGACTTGGGAGCGCTTCGCGGGAGCCATCGAGGCGATTCTCAGGGACGCCTGAGCGAAAGGTGTTTGTCGTCATGCTTGGGAGGCTGAAGAGGCGTTTGCGTGCGCTTCTGCGCAAGGGCTCGATGGAGCGCGAGTTGGACGAGGAGATGCGCTTTCATCTTGAGCGCCAGACGGAGCTGAACGTGGCGGGCGGGATGAGCGCGTCGGAGGCGCGGCGCGCGGCGCTGCGCAGCTTCGGCGGCGTGGAGCGGGCCAAAGAGCAGTGCCGCGAGGCGCGGGGCGTGAGGCTCGTCGAAGACCTCCGGCAGGACTTGGCTTACGGGGCGCGGACGCTCTTTAAAAAACCGGGCTTCACGCTCGTCGCCGTCTGCACGCTCGCGCTCGGCATCGGCGCGAACACGGCCATCTTCAGCATCGTCAACGGCGTGCTGCTCCGGCCCCTGCCGTACCCTGAGCCGGAACGTTTGGAGAGGGTCACGCAGCAGAACAGTTCGATGAACCGCTTCGGCATCTCGGTCGCCGACTTTCAGGCGATAGAGAAGGAGTACAAACTGGCCGAAGGCGTCGCGGCCTTCACGCCGCGCGCCGTGACTCTGACCGGCGGCGAGCGGCCCGAACAAGTCAGGGCGACTTTCGTGACCGCCGGATTTTTCGAGACGTTGGGAGTCGTGCCCGTGCGCGGTCGAGCGTTCCTGCCGGGGGAAGATCGCCCCGGAGCCGAGCAGGTCGTCGTCGTCGGCGAAGGCTTCTGGCGTCGTCATCTGGCCGCGCGTCCCGAAGCGCTCGGTCGGCGGCTGACGTTGGACGGCGTGGGCTACACCGTCGTCGGCATCATGCCGCCGGACTTCATCTCGCCCGAAGGCACGACGCCCGACCTCTGGCCGATTTTGCAGTTGCAGCCGCCGCAGCGGCGCGGCCCCTTCACCTTGCGCGTCATCGCAAGGCGCGGCGCGGGCGTGAGCGAGCAGCAGGGGCAGGAAGAGCTGAAGAAGGTCGCGCGCGAGTTGTACCCACAGTGGGCGCACACCTTCACGGACGCGAACGCGACTTACGTCTCGACGCCGCTCAAGCAGGCGCTCGTCGGCGACATCGGGACGACGCTTCTGGTGCTGCTCGGCGCGGTCGGCTGCGTGCTGCTGCTCGCCTCGGTCAACGTGGCGAACCTTCTGCTGGCGCGCGCGACGACGCGGCAGAGGGAACTGGCTATCCGTGCGGCGCTCGGCGCGGGTCGCTTTCGCCTGCTGCGGCAACTCTTCACGGAGAGCGTGCTGCTGGCCGTTCTGGGCGGCGCGGCGGGGCTGCTGCTCGCGGTGTGGGGAGTTGACGTGCTGCTCGCTCTGAGCCCGGAGAGCATCCCGCGCCTCGACCAAGTTCGTATAGACGGTCGCGTGCTCGGCTTCGCGGCGCTCGGCACGCTGTTGAGTTGTCTCGTCTTCGGCCTCGCTCCGGCCTTGTACAGCGTAAGCCCCGATTTGGACGGGCCTTTGAAGGGCGGCGGGCGCGGGGGCTCGGAAGTGCCGGGCCGTCGTCGCTTGCGCGAGGTGCTGGTCGTCTTCGAGTTCGCGCTGGCGTTGCCGCTGCTCGTCGGCGCGGGGTTGATGCTGGGGAGCTTCATGCGCTTGCAGAGAGTCGAGCCGGGCTTCGACTCGTCTCAACTGCTGACGATGCGCGTCCCGCTTCCGGCGCAGAAGTATCCGCAGACGGAACAGGCCGTCGGCTTCAACGAAGAGCTGGTGCGAAAGGTGCAAGCGCTGCCGGGCGTCCAGACGGCGAGCGTCTCTTCAAATCTCCCGCTCGACAATTTCATTGACTCGAACAACTTCGACCTTGAGAGTCGTCCCACGCCTCCCGGCAAGTCGCAGGAGGTCGCCGAGAACATGGCGGTCGGCCCCGACTATTTTCGTGCGCTCGGCATCCCCTTGCTCAAAGGTCGTTACCTCAACGAGCAGGACGACGCGGAAGCCCCGCGCGTGATGGTCATCTCGAAGACCATGTCCGAGCGTTACTTCCCCGAAGGGAACGCCGTCGGGATGCGACTTAAAACCGGAGGCTGTACGGAGTGTGAGTGGACGACCATCGTCGGCGTCGTCGGGGACGTGAAGGACAGGGGGCTCGGCGCGGAAGTCGCCCCGGCGATGTACGTGCCCTTCGCGCAGGAGCCTCTGAACGTCCGCATGATGAATCTGGTGCTGCGCGCCGAGGGCGACCCGGCGAGTCTGATTTCATCCGTCCGCCGCGAAGTGAATGCGCTTGATCCAGACCTCGCGCTCGCGGACATCAAGACGATGGAGCAGTTGAAGTCCGAGTCGTTGGGGCGCTCTCGTTACAGGGGCGTGCTGTCGGGGATTTTCGCGGCGGTCGCGCTCGCTCTGGCGGCGGTCGGGATTTACGGCGTCATCGCCTACGCCGTCAACCAGCGGACGCGCGAGATCGGCATCCGCATCGCGCTCGGCGCGCGGAGGCGCGACATCTTCAGGCTGGTCGTCGGGCGCGGGCTGCTGCTGAGTCTGACCGGCGTGGCCTTCGGGGTGGCGGCCTCGCTCGTGCTGACGCGCTTCCTTTCGAGCCTGCTTTACGGCGTGAGCAGCACAGACCCCGCGACGTTCGCTTCCGTCGCGCTTCTCTTAATCGCCGTCGCGCTCCTCGCCTGCTCCATCCCCGCGCGGCACGCGACGCGCGTTGACCCTCTGAACGCGCTGCGGCACGAGTAGAAGGTGGTCAGCGAGCGGGACGCGCAACAGAGCTACGCGCTTTACCTGCCAACGTCCTACGACCCCGCGCGCGCCTCCAGAGCAGAATTGACCGCCAAGTAAACCTCATGCACGCGCTCGCCTAAGACCCTCTGAAGTCTGATCCGGCCCGCCGCACGGCTTCTGCAAAATCTCTTGCATTCTGCTTCTCACGGCGTTAATCTCGCGCAGTGGGTGTCCCTCCGCTCCCGATGCTCACGCTAAGCACACTCATCCTAAGCCGCCACGGGGCAGCTTCTCGTTTATACTGGCGGGCTGTTAGGACAGCGCGAGCAGGTTTAGTATGACCCCTATTAAGGCGGCCCCCGTCGGGGTCTCAATCAGGCCGTCGGCAGTTGTGGCCGGCGCTCCCATTTCGATGACAACGTCTATCATCGGCTCTTGAACGGCGGGCGATGACGGCGGAGGCGGCGCTACGGGCGGGGTCAGCATGTCTCCGGCGGCGGCGGGAGCGCAGAGCGCCAGCACCATGACAGAGGCTAGTAGTGTCTGTCTCATTGTTCTTTCCCTTTTACTTATGGAGCTTTTAGACGGAATGACCGTCGCCGACCGAAGAGGGGCGATGGTCTTTTAGTGTCCGCCACATTTATTGCGGACACGGAGAAGGGCTTACCTCACATGAATTTAGCAGATGCGCAACTGGACGAGGTAGATGACCCCTCTTTGACCGCGGACGAGCGCGCCGTGCTCCGCTGCCGGGTGGCGGCAGACCTCATCCAAGCGGGCCAATACGAGTCCGCGCGCGAGGCTTTAGGCGAAATCTGGCGGGGTGTCGGAGAGCGCCCGAACGTCGAAGGGCTGGAAGAGAGGGCCGTCGCGGAAGTCCTCCTGCAAGGCGGCGTGCTGTCCGGCTGGATAGGCGCGGGCCGACAGGTGGCGGGCGCACAGGAGGCGGCGAAAGACCTCATCAGTGAGAGCGCGGCACTCTTTGAACGGCTCGGCGAGACTGAGAGGGCGGCGGGGGCGCGGAGCGATCTCGCGGTCTGCTACTGGCGGGAGGGCGCGTATGACGAGGCGCGCGTGCTTCTCAACAGCGCCTTCGACGAACTGACGGAGACGGTCGAGCGGGCCAAAGTCCTTCTGCGTCTCGTCACCGTCGAGTTAGCCGCCGCACGGTACAACAGCGCCCTCACCCTCTTAACCAACTACGCCCAAATCTTCGACGAGCGGGTGAGCCACGCGCTCAGGGGCAGTTTCCACAATCTCTTGGCCGTTGTGCTGAAGCAGTTAGGCACGGCGGAAAGACGGCACGATTACCTCGACCGGGCGATCATCGAATACACGGAAGCCATTCACCATTTCACGGAGGCGCGGCACGACCGCTACGTCGCGCACACCGAGAACAATCTCGGCAACCTGCTCCGCAAGATGGGGCTCTACGAACAGGCGCACGAACACCTCGACCGCGCGGGCGTTATCTTCGTCAGCCACGACGACGCCGGGCGGCTGGCGCAGGTGGACGAGACGCGGGCGCGCGTGCTCATTGACGAGAAGCAGTACCGGGAAGCCGGAAGGGTCATCGCGGGCGCAGTTCGGACGCTGGAAAAGGGCGGCGGCTCCGCCTTGCTCGCCGAAGCGTTGACGACTCAAGGCGTCGCGTTGGCGAGGCTCGGAGATAACGAACTCTCCATCAACACTCTCAGGCGGGCCGTGAGCGTGGCCGAAGAATCGGGCGCACTGTCTAACGCGGGGCTGGCCGCGTTGACGCTGATAGAGGAGCACGGCGCGCGGGACGCGCTGTCCGAGAAGGAGCTTTACAAGCTCTACCGCCAAGCCAACGAGATGCTGAAGGACGTGCAGGACGTTGAAACCGTCGCGCGGCTGAGGGAGTGCGCCGGTATCGTGATGCGGAAGCTGGCGGGCGTCCGGCTCGGCGACGAGAACTTCACCC
This sequence comes from Pyrinomonadaceae bacterium, assembly GCA_035761505.1. Taxonomy (GTDB): domain Bacteria; phylum Acidobacteriota; class Blastocatellia; order Pyrinomonadales; family Pyrinomonadaceae; genus JAIVJM01. The sequence continues at coordinate 7,206 of DASTQX010000565.1, read as the reverse complement.
TCTTCGGCGCGGTGCGAGAGTTCGAGGCCAAGCTCATCGGGAAGGCTCTGGAAGAGGCCGATGGCAGCGTGACGAAGGCGGCGCGGCTGCTCGGCATCCGTCACCAGTCACTCCTCGCCATGCTGAACGCCAGACACCGGAAGCTCTTGGAGAAGCGGAAGCCGCAGGAGAAGCGCAAGCGGAGCATTATCAAAAGAGATATGTGAGAGAGCAGGGCCGTGCGCATGAGAGAGCCCTGAATCAGAGAACAAATTCCTTTACAGCCTTCCGTCACTGCTCACGGCTTCCCTGTATTTCCCCGCGCGGCGCGCTCGTCGCCTCCGGCCTCTTCCTTCCCGCGGCGGGTTAAAATTTATATTTTCAAAACGAACGTTCGTGCTATATTGGGCGGGCTATGACGACCGCCGGGATTAATCGGACGGGCGCGCGCGCCGGGAGGGCCGCCGCCGAGGCGCGGAAGGCGCGGGGCGAGCGCACGCGGCAGGCCATCCTTGAGATGGCGGTCAACGTCGCCTCGGCGGAGGGGCTTGAGGGGCTGACCATCGGGCGGCTCGCCTCGGAACTCTCGATGAGCAAGAGCGGGCTGTTCGCGCACTTCGGCTCGAAGGAGGAGTTGCAGCTCGCCACGGTCGAGGCGGCGCGCGAAATCTTCATCCGCCAAGTCGTCCGCCCCGCCTTCGAGGCCGAGCAGGGGCTCGCGCGCACCTGGAAGCTGTGCGACGTGTGGCTCCGTTACGTGAAGGAAGAGGTCTTCCGGGGCGGCTGTTTTTTCGCCGCCGCCGCCGCCGAGTTCGACGGTCGCCCCGGCCCCGTGCGCGACCGCGTCGCCGAAGTCATGAAGGAATGGCTCGCCACGCTCCGGCGCTCAATCGCGGAGGCGCAAGGCGCGGGGCAGTTGGACGGCGACGCCGACCCGACGCAGCTCGCCTTCGAACTGAACGCGCTTGAGATGGGAGCCAACTGGGCCTTCCAACTCTACGGCGACCGGCAGGCGTTCGGGCGCGCGCGCACCGCGATGCTCGAACGCCTGCGCCGACATTCGACCCGGAGCGGCTCGGCCTTTCTGCCGCAGGCCGGACGGGGGCGTCGCCGCGCGCAGAGCGTGCGGGGCGAAGTTCAAAGATGAGCGCCCTTGAAGAGCATCGCTTCGCGCCGCTGGTTTCCGAGAGGCAGGCGGAGTGGGACGGCATCGGCCTCGCCCACTACCGTTTCCGCGCCGGTGAGCTGCCCGAACACAGTCACAGCCGCCACCTCGTCCTCGTCTCCCTGACGAGGGCTTGCGACGGCGAGATACGCACGGCGAGCGGCTTCCACGCGCGCACGCGGGCGCGCGGCGGCGTGTGCGTCATCCCTTCGGGCCACCCTTTCGCGGCGACGGTCGGAGGCGAGGCCGAGTACTTGGCCGTCTATCTCGACCCTTCGCTCGTCGCGCGCGCCGCCTCCGACGCGGCGGCGGGCGGCGAGGTCGAAGTGATTGAGAGGACTTCGGAGCGCGACCCCGTAGTCAACAGCGTCGGGCGCGCGCTGCTGGCCGAATTGGAGTCGGAGGCTCCGGGCGGGCGGCTCTACGCGGAGTCGCTGGCGAACGTGTTGGCGGTTCACCTGCTCAGGCACTACACGTCCGCGGCGGGCGACGCGCGGCGCTTCAAGGGTGGGCTGTCGGGGCAGAGACTGAGGCGCGTGCTGGCCTTCGTCGCCGACGGCTACGAGCGCGACTTGAGCCTCGACGACCTCGCGGGCGAGGCGGGGATGAGCACCTTTCATTTCGCGCGCGAGTTCAAGAGGGCGACGGGAACGACGCCGCACCAGCACTTGATAAAGTTCCGCGTCGAGCGCGCCAAGTCGCTGCTCGTCGAGAGCGAGTTGCCGCTCGCCGAAGTCGGCCTCCGCGCGGGCTTCGGCCATCAGAGCCACTTCACGCGCCTCTTCCGCAGACTGACCGGCACGACGCCCCAATCCTACCGCCAGATGCTTCGGCCCTGAGTGAAGACGGGCCACCGTCTCGGCTCCCGAACGAGTAGCAAGATTAGTCAACCCACAGCAATAACGTGAAAGACCCCGGCGGCCTCCCGCCCTTAACATCCACGCCGTCTTAATCCTTAAGAAGGACGAAGGAGGAACGTTGATGAGGGCAAAGAGATTTTTGTCGTTGGTCTTGCTGGTGTCTCTCGCGTGCGGCGTGACGGCTTTCGGGCAGGAGTCCGATGCGGGCGCGCGCGCCGCCGTCAGGCGCGGCAACGAGAGGTACGCGCGGGCCGAGTACGAGGCGGCCATCGAAGAGTACCGGCGCGTCCCCGAAGGGGCCGGGGAGTTGTACGCCCGGTCGCTGTACAACATCGGAGTCTGTTATTACGAGCTGTGGCGCACGGAAGAGGCCATCGTCATGTACCGGAGGGCTGCTGAGGCGGGCGGGGGCCGTTATACGAATGCGCTCTACGCGCTCGGCGTCGCGCTCGAAGACGTGGGGCGTCCGGCGGAGGCGAAGGAGGCTTACACGCGGGCGGTCGCCGCTTCGCGCGGGCGGCACGCGCCCGCGCATTACCGTCTCGGCCTGCTCGCGGCGCGCGAGGGCGACTACCGGGCGGCGGCGGCGCTCTTCAGGCGGGCCAACGAACGCGCGGGCGGAGAGTTTCCTTCGAGTCACAACAACCTCGGCGTGATGCTGGCGCTCTCCGGGCGTCTGGACGAAGCGGCGCGCGAGTTCGAGCTGGCGCTCCGGCAGGCGGGCGGGACGTTCGACGAGGCCGCACACAACCTCCGCCTGTGCCGCTCGATGCTCGCCGGGGGCGAGAAGGCCGGGCTCGCGTCGTTGAAGATCGCGGAAGCCGCCGCCGCTTCGGTCGAGTGATTTCGCGGGCGGCGCGAGTCGGGCGTGGTGGCGTGACAGGCGTCGCCGGGATACGTTATGCTTTGGCGGCTGACTGTTCAAGCTGTTAGCGTTTAGCCGTTAGCTCTTAGCCGAAGACAAAAAGCTGAAAGCCGGGAGCTAGACGCTGGCAGCTTTTTGCGGAGAGGTGCAGGAGTGGTTGAACTGGCAGCACTGGAAATGCTGTGTACGGGGAACCGTACCGTGGGTTCGAATCCCACCCTCTCCGCCATCGAATCAAACGCGGAAGTCGGAAGGATGAACGCCGAACTGAGAGACAAGAGCTACTTGCTTTTCAGTTCGGCGTTCATCCTTCCGACTTCCGCGTTTCGGGTGCAACACTTATGAGCAAAGCCGGAATCGTCTGCGCCGTCGTGCTGGGTTTAGCGGCGAGCGCGGCGTCAGTGCCGAAGGGCGGCGCGGCGTCGGCGGCGCAACGCCGTGGGAAACAGAGGGTCGCGGCCATCTGTCCCGACCCGACCGCGCCCTGCCGCACGAGCGTCGAGTTCCAGCCGCACCAACTGCCTTTCCGCGTCCCCGCGAACGCCTTCATCTTCGAGACCGAGCAGTTCTACGCGGTCATTCTCAAGAGCGTCCGCAACCCGGCGGACGATTGCACGGTCTTCATCCCGGAGGCCGAGCGACTCGCGGCACAGGAGCTTTTTCCGCATCATAAAGTCTTCGCCTCGCGCTGCTACGACCCCGGCGAGTTGTTCTACTCGAACGTCGCGGGGGATCAGCAGTTCATGGCCGTTTACGCGGGCCGCACGCGTGCGGAGGCCGCGCGGATGCTGGCGCGGGTGAAGGCGACGGGCAAATACGCGGGCGCGAACCTCCGGCGGATGCACACGGGCTTCAACGGCACTTGAAGTCTCTCGCGGGCGTTTGCCAAAGAGGGTGAAAGCCGTTAAAGTCTTCGTCAGAGGACGAAGCGGCTGCCGCGAAGGGGTCGGCTGGCGGTTCTTGAAAATTTATCAGACTTCGGGCTCCGCACAACGTTTGCCCTGCGAACCCCGCCAGGCCGGGAACGGAGCAACGGTAGCAGCGGCGGCGTGTGTTGCGGGTCGGTCCGAAGTCTGACCACATCGGAGAGAGAGTTGCCGTGTGGGCGTCATGCTTGCCGAAGCGCGGGCGTTTGGAGGACAATCCGAACGCCGACGCGACCGCCGAGCACCGATGCCGCCCCCGGCAACTCTTTTTCTTTGCCGACAGGCGCGTGTCGCCCGGCCCAAAACGTCATCATGAAGATCAACATCCTTCGCCTGAACCACGTCCAGATTTGCATCCCCTTCGGCGCTGAGGATCGCGCGCGGGAGTTCTACGGCGGACTCCTCGGCCTCGAAGAGATCGAGAAGCCCGAAGTGCTCAAGAAGAACGGCGGGCTCTGGTACCGGATGGGCGACATCCAACTCCACGTCGGCGTCGAGGACATGGGCGAGGGCGCGTCGAAGCGCCACCCGGCCTTCGAGGTCGAAGGCATCAAAGAGGTCAGGGCTTACTTCGAGCGGAGCGGCGTGCGCGTCAAAGACGAGCCCTCGGTTCCCGGCTTTGAACGCTTCTCCTTCTACGACCCTTTCGGCAACCGCGTCGAGCTTCTGGAAAGGACGGAAGCTTAAGAGTCCACGGCTCATTGCTCACCGCTATCCTATGACCTACCAAGTCATCGCACGCAAGTGGCGTCCGCAGACCTTCGAGGAAGTGACGGGGCAGGAGGCGATCACGCGGACGCTCCGCAACGCCATCGAGCACGAGCGCCTGCACCACGCGTATCTTTTTTCGGGCGCGCGCGGCGTCGGCAAGACGACGACCGCCCGCCTGCTGGCGAAGGCCGTCAACTGCCACCGCGCCGAAGCGCCGACGCCGACGCCGTGCCGCACCGACGACCCCGAACAATGTCCCTCGTGCCGCGAGATCGCCGAGGGCCGCTCGATTGACGTGTTGGAGATTGACGCCGCGTCGAACACGGGCGTCGGCAACGTGCGCGACGCCATCATTGATACCATCGGCATCCGCGCCGCGCGCGACCGCTACAAGGTCTTCATCATTGATGAAGTCCACATGCTTTCGACCCCGGCCTTCAACGCGCTCCTGAAGACCCTTGAGGAGCCGCCCCCGCGCGTCCTCTTCATCATGGCGACGACCGAGTCGCACAAGCTGCCGGACACGATTCTTTCCCGCTGCCAGCAGTTCGAGTTCCGCACCATCGCCACGTCGAAGATTGCCGCGCGGCTCAAGCACATCGCCGATGAAGAGAAGATCGAAGTCTCCGACGACGCGCTGCGCGAGATAGCGCGCGCGGGTGAGGGCTCGATGCGCGACGCGCAATCGGCCTTCGATCAGGTCATCTCCTTCAGCGAGGGCAAGATTGGGACTGAGGACGTGGAGGCGGCGCTGGGGCTCGCGGGCGTCGAGTTGCGCGCGCGCGTGATGCGCGCCGTCGCGGGCGCGAGTCCCGCCGAGGCGCTGGCGGTGGTCGAAGACCTCGTCGCGCGCGGCCACGACCTGCGCAACTTCTGCCGCGACCTGATGGCGCACGTCCGAGACCTGCTCGTCTTCAAAGTCGCGGGCGACGGCGCGGCCTTCGCCGACGCGAGCGAGAGCGAGCGGCGCGAACTCTCCGAAGAGGCGCGCGAGTTCTCCGAGTCCGACCTCGTGCGCTTCTTCCACAACTTGACCGAAACGGAAGGCCACGTCCGCGAGAGCGCGCACCCGCGTTACCAACTTGAGATCGGTTTGGTCAAGCTCATCGAGATGCGGCGGCTCGTCCCGCTCGGCCAACTCTTCGAGCGCCTCAACGCGCTCGAAGAGGCGCTGCGCACCGGCAAGTCGCCCGCCTCGAATCCCGGCGCGCAGACGCCGCCCTCGTCCGCGCCCACGGGCGGCACTTCGCGGCGCGGCGGCGCGGCGAGCGGAGGCGGCGGAAGCGGCGCGTCTTCCTTCGGCCCCGCGACTCTCGAAGCATCCGGCAGCGCAGCGCCTCCCGACCCGGCTGAACCCGGCGCGGCGATGCTCGAAGCGGCCTCCTCTTCCGCCGACACCCCGCCCGGCGCGAACTCTCTCGCCGAAGCACCGACCGAAGCGGCGGAGGGCGAAGAGAAACCTCTGTCGAAGTCTCCCGTCGAGAAGACAAGAACATCTCTTCCGCCGCCGCCGGTCTTTCGGAGTCAGGCCACTTCAAGCAGTAACAATCCGCCGCCCTCGAACCGCCCGACGCCGACGCCCGCGCCGAGCCTCAAGCTCGTGCCGCCCGCCGGAATGTCGGAGTCAGGCGGCGCACAGCCCCCGGAAAAAATTTACTCGACGCCCGCGAGCGAAGTGCCTTTCCCGGTCTCAAACAGGGGAACAGTCTCGAACGGCGGCGCGACCTCGAACGGCGGCTCGCCCCGCAGCTTCTTCGACGCGCCGCCGCCGCAGCCGTCCTCCTTCTTTGAAGAGCCGCGCGCGGGCGAAGACCGCACGGGCCAGCGCCAACCGTCTCCGGCCTCAACTCCGTCGGGCGCGGCGAGCGCCCCCGCGCAGGACTCTCCGCAAGGCGCGCGCGCCGTCGAGCCGGGCGACACGGTCGGCCTCGTCAAGCGCGCGCTCGACGAGCGGCTCAAGCCGCTTCTGGTCATCGCGCTCGAAAGCGCGCGCCGCGTCGCGTTCGACGGCGACGAGTTGTGCGTCGAGTTCACGCCCGAAGGCAAGCACATGCGCGACACGCTCTCGAAGCCGGAGAACATGCGCGTGCTCCGAGAGGTCTGCTGCGAAGTCCTGGGGCGAGAGGCGGGCCTCCGCATCAACACGCGCGCGCCGGGCGAGACGGACGACGACTCGCCGCCGACGCGCGAGGATGAGGCGCGGCGCGAGCAGAAGCGCCTGCGCGAGCTGGCCGAGAGTCACGCGAAAGTCAATGAGTATGACGAAGGCTTCCGCCGCGCGGGTCTCCCCATGAAGATACTCGACGTGTCGCCGACTACCCGAACGCCGCAGCAGTGAGGCGAGTCAGCGTCCCCTTCAACAACCGCCCCCGCCCTCCGAACAAACTCCGGCGGGCGTGCGTATAGCCTCGCACGGAGGTAGTTTAAAAATGCGCGATCCAGTCCTGGCAGGCATTCTCAGTTTCATCATCCCCGGAGTCGGGCAGATTTATAACGGCCAGATTCTCGTCGGCATCCTCTGGCTGCTCTTCACTCCGGGGTTCTGGATAGGCACGGGCGGCTTGCTCGGTTGGCTGTGCCACGTCGTCGCCGCCTACTTCGCCTACACCTACGCGAAGGAACATCCGGTGCGTTGAAGCAGACGCCGATTTAAAGAGCCCCTGAAAGGGGCGGAAGAAAGTAGCCCACGGCGCGAGCCGT
>DASTQX010000564.1:0-9271 GCA_035761505.1 Pyrinomonadaceae bacterium | reverse complement strand
GAGGTTCTGGCCCGTGTTGCTCACGGCGCGCGAGCCGCCCGCGGGGACGAAGGTGTAGCCGAACTCGGTGCCGCTCAGTTTGTCTTCTGCCTCAAGGATTTCGCCGACGAATTGGAGTTGAGAGGTTGCGACGTTGAAGTTGTAGAAGCGGCTCGCGTCGGTCAGAAGCGTCAGGATTTCGTGGCCGCGCGGGCAACAGTCGGTGGCGACAATCTTCTCGCCGGGCGATTGGAGCGACGGAATCGTGTAGGTGTTGATGATCGTGCCGGGGGCGGTGCTGTCGAAGCGCAGGAGCTTGTGCGAGGCGGTGAAGGCGAAGAGCTGTGAGGGCCGAGAGAGCGCGGTCACGTCGCGGACGAACTCGCCGCCGCCGATTGCGCCGACCTGCGTGGCCGCGCCCGTGTCGAGGTTGACGGTGTAGAAGATGCTGCTGATGAGCGCGTCGGTCGAGCGCAACGCGGCGTAGGCCGTGGCGTCCGAGGCGGCCACGTCAAAGCCCGCCAGTTCGGTCACGCCGAAGCCGGTCGAGAGTGAGCCGACCGTGAAGGTCTGCCCCGCCGGCGGCTCGCCGCTGCCGGTCAAGGGCTGCCCGATGCGGACGAGCGTGTTGCGCCGCCAGTCGAGGCTGTAGAGCGTCTTCGACGACGCGCCTCGGAAGTTGTTCGTGTAGGCGATGGCGGTCACGCTCGGCGTCTGCCCGGCTTCCGCCTCGCCTCCGGCGTAGACGAGCGGCGGGAGCGTCGAGACGACCGCGCCCGTGTCCGGGTCGAGCGAGAAGTTCTGCCCGCTGTCGTTGACGACGCGGAGCTTGTCCGAGACGGGGTCGAAGTCCACGCCGAACTCGACGCCGAGCGCGACGCCTTCGAGCGGCGGCGTGAAGGGCGACGCGCCGACCTGCGTGGCGAGGCCCGTCACCGGGTCTATCGTGTAGAGGCGGTTGCTGCTCCCGACGGCGTAGAGTTGCGCGGTCGAGACGCGGTAATCAATGCCGACGATGCGCTCGCCCGGCTGGAGGCCGATGACGAAGGTCTGGACGAAGAGCGTGCCCGGCGCGTCCGAGTCGAAGAGGATGAGCTTGTTGGTCGTGGTCAGGCCCGCGACGGGCACGGCCCGCGCCGCACCTTGCGCGGCGAGCAGCAGCAACAGCGCGGCGAAGGGCGCACCCCAGCCGAAAGGGCGGCGCGGTGAGAGGCGTTGACGAGGCATGGTGGGCTTCCTTTCGAGTCAGACTTCGCTCTCAATAGTAAGTCGTTCGGAGCGCGTCCGAACCCACGCGGCGCGGGCCGAGAATTTTCCGCACCGGGCAGTTTTTCAGGGAAAAGGTCAGGGCGCGGACGGTGAGGGCGCAAGTCTATTTCCGCGCGGTGGCGCTGTCAATAAAAGGCGAACTGCTCTCAGTTGAGGCGGCGAACGGGCGTCGGGGCGTCGGGGCCGCTCACCACGCGCGCGACCAGCGCGGGCCTCCGTGCTCTTCGTCGCGCAGCCGCGCGTTGACGCCCGCGCGCAGTTCGAGCAGGCGACCGAAGAGCCAGAGCAAGTCCGAGAGGCGGTTGAGGTACGGGACGACCTGCGCGCCGACCTCTTCGCCGGATTCCGCGAGGCGGACGACGGCGCGCTCGGCGCGGCGGCAGACCGTCCGCGCCACGTCGTAGGCGGCGGCGGCGGCGTGCTCGCCCGGCAGAGACCAGTCGGAGAGGATGCCCTCCATCGCCTCGATGCGTTTGACGTGCGCGGTCAGAGCCTCGACCATCGCGTCCGTGACGTAAGTGTTCGGCGTCGCCTCGTTGCTCGAAGGGTTCGCCACCGCGCCGCTCACGACGAACAACTCGCGCTGGATCGCCTTCGTCAACTCGCGCACCTCCGCGTCCTCGCAGATCGAACGCGCGAAGCCCATCAACGAAGTCAGCTCGTCAATCGTCCCGTAAGCCTCCACCCGCAAGTCGGCCTTCGACACCCTCTCGCCGCCGATCAGTCCGGTCGTCCCTTTGTCGCCGTGCTTGGTCGCAATACTCATAAGCCCTCACATTGCAGAATAACGTTGCTGTCGTCTGAGCAGTAATAGAAAGACCGGGCCGCCTGCGATGGCCGTGATCGCGCCGACGGGCAGTTCGCCCGCGCCGAGCACGGTACGCGCGACCGTGTCGGCGAGCATCAGAAACGCCGCGCCGAGGACGAACGAGCACGGCAGCACGATCCGCACGTCCTCGCCGAAGAGGAGGCGTACCGCGTGCGGGACGATGAGGCCGACGAAGCCGATGGTTCCGCCGACCGCGACCGTCACGCCGACGACGAGCGAGGCGGCGGCGTAGATGAGCCGCTCGCTCCGGCGGACGTTGACGCCGAGGCTCGCCGCCGTCTCTTCGTCCACCGCGAGCAGGTGCAGGTCGCGCGCCATCATCAAGAGCACGATCCACCCCGGCACTAAAAACAGCATCATCCGCCAGAGCAGGTCGAAGCCGACCACGTCGAGGCTCCCGATTGTCCACCGCAGGATTTGCAGCGCGCGCGAGTAGTCCGCGAAGTACTGGATGACGACGACGCCCGCCGCCGCTATCGTGTTCATCACCACGCCCGCGAGCAGCAAAGCACCCGGCAAGACGGTCGCGCCCGTCCGCGCCAGACGATAGACGACCAAAACCGCCGCGCCCGCGCCGAGGAAAGCCGCCACGAAGATGACGGGCAAGCCCGCGAGCCTCGCCCCCATCCCGAAGGCAATGGCGATGCTCGCGCCCAGAGCCCCGCCGCCCGACACGCCGAGCGTCAGAGGCTCGGCCAGAGGGTTTCGGAACATCGCCTGAAGCGCCGCGCCCACCATCGCCAGCGACGCGCCCACCACCCCCGCCATCAACACGCGCGGCAGCCGCAACTGAAAGAAGACCGCCCGTGCTCTCTCGTCCGACACGACCGTCGCGAAGTCGAGTCGCTGATACCCAGCCCACAGCGCGAGCAGCGTCGAGCCCGCCAGCACGCACGACAAAAGCAACAGCGCGCGTCGCAGGCGCACGCCGGCGGCAAGCGATTTTGGATTTTGGATTTTAGATTTTGGATTGAAACTCAACTCGCCCGTGCTTTCCGTCTGTCGCGTCGCCTCATTCTAAAATCGCAAATCCGTAATCCAAAATCTAAATCCGAAATCGTCACAGTTCCGACCAGACGAACGTGCGCCCGAAGGCGCGGCGCGCGCGGACGTGCTCGTCTCCGTAAACTTCGGCGAGCAGTTCGTCGCGCAAGACTTCCGCGGGCGCGCCCGCCGCCGTGATGACGCCGCAGCGCATGGCGAAGACTCGGTCGAAGGCCGGGTCGAGCAGTTGGAGGTCGTGCGTGATGATGAGCGTCGTCAGAGCGCGCGCGTCGCGCAGCGAGATGAGGTGACGGATGAGCCCGGCGCGGTGCTTCAAGTCGAGCGCCGCCGAGGGCTCGTCGAGCAGGAGACATTCCGGCTCCTGCGCGAGCGCGCGGGCGAGCGCGACCGCTTGGCGCTCGCCGCCCGAAAGCTCGGTCACGGGGCGCGCGGCGAGGTGCGCGGCGTCCACGGCTTCGAGCGCGGCGCGCGCCGCCGCCACGTCCTCCTCGGACTCGAAACGGAAGCGCGTCGTGTACGGGCTCCGGCCCGTCAGAACCACTTCGAGCGCGGTGAACGGGAAGACGGTCGAGATGGTCTGCGGCACGTAGGCGATGCGCCGCGCGCGCAAACGCGCCTCCAACGCCGAGAGCGGCTCGCCGTCGAAGAGCACCTCGCCGGACGCGGGCCGCAGCAGCCCAGAGAGCAGGCGGATGAGCGTGGACTTCCCCGAACCGTTCGCCCCGATGAGCGCCGACAGCCGCCCGCGCGGCACGCCGAGCGTCGCGCCCGCCACGACCTCCGGCCCGCCTTCGGCGTAAGCGAAGCGCAAAGAGCGCGCTTCAATCAACGCACCGCCCTCCTCCTTCACAAACTCCCCGACGCTTTCCATAGAATCAATTTAACAGGAGAGGAAGACAAATGTTGAACGAGGAATGATGAATGATGAAGGTCTTGCTGATTGAAAGCTCAAAGCCGAAATTTCAAATCAGTATTAATTCATCATTCCTCGTTCATCACTTCTTGAAGACCTCCGGGTGAATCAGCTCGGCGAAGCGGCGCGCGGTGTCGCCGACGAACTGCGAGGGATGCAGCACCGTCTCCTCGCGGACGAAGTGGACGCGCCCTTCGCGGACGGCGCGCAAAGTCGGCAGCTCGCGCCACACGGCTAAGGTGTCTTCGGCGAGTTGCCCTTCGGGCTTCTGCATCATGAGGTCAATGATGACATCCGGGTCGAGCGCGACGACCGCCTCCTTCTGCAACTTGCCCCAGCCGCCCTGCGCCGGGGGCGCGATGGATTGGCCGCCCGCCGCCTCGATGAGTTCGGCGAGGAAGCTGCCGTCGGCGGCGGTGTAGAGGTCGCGCAGCGTGCCCGGCACGCGGTCGACGACGCAGAGCACGCGGCGGCGCGGGAGCGCCGAGGTACGCGCACGCACCGTCTCGATGGTAGCGCGCGTCTGCGCCGAGAGGCGCTCGGCCTCGGCCTCGTTGCCGGTCGCGCGCCCGATCTGCTCGATGGCGGCGAAGGCGTCGGCGAGCGAACGGCTCGGCACGCTCAAGGTGCGGATGCCCATCGCCTCGATCTTGTCTTTGACGAACTGCGCCTGCGAGTCCCAGAAGACGACGAGGTCGGGGCGGAGCGACGCCACCTGTTCGAGGTTCGGGTTGCTCCAACCGCCGACGCGCGGCAGGTCTTTCACCTCCGGCGGGTAAGAGCAGTAGTCCGAGACGGCCACGACCCGCGAGAACGCGCCGACGCCCGCCAGAATCTCCGTCGTGCTCGGCGTCAGAGAGATGATGCGCTGCGGCCCTCGCGCGTCCTTAACAGTCGGCTCGCTGACGCCGCCTTCGCGCGCGCCGCCGCACGAAGAGCCGAGCACCGCGCAGACGAGCACCGCGCAGCAAACAAGAGCCCGCGCGCGCCGGAAGTTTTCAGAGCCCCGAATCATCTTCCGCATCAAACGCCCCCTCAGGCTTCTCGCCGATTGTTTCCCGCGCGGCGCGGAACGGGCAATGACGACAGCCGCTCTCGCAACAGGAGCCGCGCCGCAGGTGGTAAAGCTCGGTGAAGACCAGCGCCCGGCCCTCCATGTAAAAATCCTCGCCCTCGACGAGCGCACGTCCCTCGCGCAATGCTTCTTCCTTCGGCGGCATTTATTCAAACACGGACGGACAAGAGTGTCGGGATGAAGAAGCACGAGGCTGAAATTTCTGTTTTGAAATCTCAAAGCTCGAATCAGAGATTCGAGATCGCGGCTCCTTCATCCCTCGTCCTTCATCCTTCTAAAAGTTGAGCGCCGCGCCGCCGCGCGCGTTGAGGCCGGGCGTGCGGAAGCCGTTCTCGTAGTTGTCGCGGTCGAGGAGGTTTTCGACCTTGCCAAAGAAGCGGAGCGCGCGCGTGTCCGAGAGCGGCAGCGTGTAACTCGCGGTCACGTCCGCACGGACGATGCCGCCGAAGCGATAGGCGCGGCTGCGGAATTCGCGCTGGTCGAAGACGGGCGCGAGGTAGTCGCTCGAAGCCGCGAGGTCGAAGTTGACGGCGAAGCGCTGGCCGAAGCGCTGCGTGGCGACGAGCGAGAATTGATGGTCGGGGATGCCGAAGGAGCGCAACACGCCCGCGACGACGGGCCGCCGTTGGTCGGCGTTCGTGTAGGTGTACGAGGCGAAGAGGTCGAGCGTGCGCGAGGGCGCGAGCGTGGCGCTCAACTCGACGCCGCGCGCCAGCTCGCCGCCCGTGTTGAGGTAGCCGCCGAACGCGCGCCCGAAGGGGTCTGACGGGCCGGTGTCGCCGAAGTCCACGACCTCCTGCAAGCGCGTGTAGAAGTAGGTCGCCGACAGGCGCACGCGGTTGGAGGCGAGGCTCTGGTCAACTCCGGCGTCGAAGGCGACGGAACGGTCGGGCGCGAGTCGCGGGTCGCCGAGCGGGGAGAAGGAGCCGGAGAAGGTGTCGAAGAAAGAGCCGAAGCGCTCGAAGAGCGAAGGCTTGCGGTAGCCGTTCCCGGCGTGCGCGCGCAGTTTCGTCCCCGTCGAGCGGAAGAGGTAAGCGACGGAGCCGTCGCCCGTGTAGGCCGTGGGCGGCGCGTCGAAGGCGAGGCCCGCGAAAGGCGCTCCGGCTGAAGGGCTGAAGCGCGGCGCGTCGAGCGCGAAGCTCTGCGCGCGGAAGGCCAGAGAGAGTTGCAGGCGCTCGTCGAAGAAGCGGAGTTGGTCTTGAATGAAGAAGGCGTGGCTGCGCTCTCTGACCTCGACGGAAGAGTTGTTGGCGGGACTCACGTCGAAGGAGCGGTTGAGGAAGTCTTCCTGCTCGAACTCGTAACCGGCGGTGACGTGTTGGTGCTGGCCGAGGCGGAAGTCAGTCCGCGCGTTGAGGGTCTGGGCCGAGCCGTCGAAGTGATTGCGCGTCGAGCCGGAGGGCTCGAAGAAGATGAAGTCGCCGGACGCGCCGGGCGCGAAGGGGCCTTCGCGGAAGGCGTTGCGCGTCGTGAGGACGTGATACGTCAAGGCGTAGCCGAAGTCTTCGGCGGGGCGCTGCGCGAAGGTAAACGCGCCGGAGAAGAAGCGCGCCGCGCGCGAGTTGTCCGCGTCGTTCGGCGCGGGGATGAAGGTCGCGCCGTTGGCGTTCAGGTCATTGAAACTCGTCCCCGTCTCGAAGCGGCGGAGTTCCGGAGTCGAGATAGCACGCCCTTCAACCACGCCGCTCGCGGGCAGCGTGCCGACGACGAGCGGGTTCTCGTTGAGTTGGACGAAGGAGTCCGAGGCGTAGATGCGCGCCGAGAGGGTCGCCGTCGGCGTGAGACGCAGGAGCGCGCGGCCCTGCCCCGTCGTGTTGCGCGTCGCGTCGTCGCCGTCCACGCCGCGCGCGACGTTGAGGTGCGAGACGCCCGCGCTGTAGGCGAAGCGGTCGGCCTCGCCCGCGCCGCCGGAGAACTGCGCCCGCGCGCGCGCGAAACCGAGCCCGCCGCCTTCGGCAAGCAGGCTCCCACGGAAGGGGCCGCCGCCTTCGTCGGTGACGACGTTGATGACGCCGCCGATGGCGTTCGTCCCGTAGAGCGACGAGCCGGAGCCGCGCAGGATTTCGACGCGGCCCGTGTCGGCGTCGGCGAGGTCGCCGATGAAGCCGGAAGCGTCGCCGCGCACCGCCGTCACGTCGCGGAAGCGCAGGCCGTCAATGAGGACGGCGGTGTCTTGGCTACGCAAGCCGCGCGTCCTGACCGTAACGAACGAGCCGGGGCCGCCGAGTTGCTGCACGCGCAATCCCGGCACGGTGCGCAAGGCTTCGGCGATGGAAGACTCGTCGCGCTCCTCGATCTCGCGCCGCCCGACGACGGTCGTCGCCTTCGACACCTCGTCCACGGTCTGCGGCGCGTCCGAGGCGACGACGACGACCTCCGTGCTCACGCCCGCGACTTCGAGCCGGAGGTCGAGAACGGCAGCCGCGCCGCCGCGCTCGACGCTCACCTCGCGCGCCGCCGCGCGCGAGAAGCCGCGCGCCTCTGCTTCGACGAGATATGCGCCCGGCGCGAGACGTTCAAAGCGGTACGCGCCCGACGCGTCCGTGGTCGTCGCAAGCCGCACTTCGTTGCGCTCGCGCGCGTAGAGCGTGACGATTGCGCCGGGGACGCCCGCGCCGCGCGGGTCGGTGACGCGGCCCGCGACCGAGGCGCTGCCCGGCGTCTGCGCGGCCCAAGCGGCGGGCGCGGCGCACAGTAACGGCAGCAGTAGAAATAGAGTGGCGAACGCGAGGCGGATGCGGCGGACGAAGCTTTCTCTCCTCATATCTTCGGATTCCTTTTTTCGGCGGCTCAAAGGCGGCAAGCGACGCGCTCCGCGCCGGGCGGGAGAGGAAGCGGGAGGCGGCTCGTCGGCAACAACTACCCGCGTCAAAATGGAAACGCCCTCGGTCTTCCGCGCGGAAGACCGAGGGCGTTGCCTTAAAAGCGGTGGGAGAATCGAAAGGGTTTTACCGAAAAGCCGTCGCCCCTTCGCCTCATCCCGACGCCACTCGCCCTGTCCCGGGGCACAAGCGGTCGCCGCCGTCAAAAAGTGAGCAGTAAGCGGTCAGCGGTCAGCAGTAAAGAAGAGTTTTTATCTGCTTACTGCTCACCGCTTTCTGCTTACTGTCCTTGCAGGCAAGGTTTCCTGACTTCCCGGCTCGAACGCGCCGCGCCCTGTCGCCTTCCCCGGCGCGTCGTGCGCCGAGTGGCCTCTTTCGGAAAGAGAGAAGGGGCGGCCCGAATCGCCGGTACACAGTGGCGGGAACCGTGCGGGCTTTACACCCGACTTCCCTTGTCGCCCGCGCCTCTTAAGGTAAGGCGGCGGGCTTCAACCTGCGACGGTCAATTCGCCCCCTCGCTTCAGTCGCGGAGGGCGAATCGAATGGCGATGAAAAATCTTTATTCCAAAGAACGCGGCACACTTGCAGTTTGCCGGAAGCGGGCATCACCCTACCACCGCGCGGGAGAGAGCGTCAAGGCGGCGGCGCGGGGTCGTTTATTTCAGGGGCGCTGCCAGACCGTCCCGTCTTCGTAGAGGACGCGGACGAGGACGACCTGACCGTTGAGTCCGGCGCGCTCTCGCTTGTCGAGGGCATAGACGCTGATGCGTTGGGCGGGCGCGGCGGGCGTCATGAAGGAGAGTTCCTTGCTCTTGCCGGGGGCGATTTTTTCGACGCCGGTGAACTCGCGGCGACCGACCACCTCGCCCGTCACCGAGTCGGTGAAGACGTAGTCCCAGTCAATCTCTTTGACGGCCTTCGGGCCTTCGTTGCGGACGGAGATTTTGTAGAGGAAGGCGTAGCGCGGCGGCGCGGGCGCGCGCGACTTGATGACCTGCTCGGAGCGCATCTCGCGCTCGACCTTCGCGGCCTCGGCGGTGTTCCCGTTGGCGCGGGCGCGCTCCATCCGCCGCTGGTCGGCCATCCGGCGGCGGAGGTCGTCGAAGTTCTCGACCGTCCCGCCGAACGGGTCTCCCTCCCAGTTGATGCGCTCCTTCGACCAGGTGTGCTTCAAAACCACGAGGTCGGGCGTCGCGGCGGCGGAGGTCGTCGCAGTAGTGGTCGTCGCAGTATTAGTCGTCGCGGCGTTAGTCGTCACCGTGGCGGCGGTCGTCCCGTTCGAGGGCGTCTGCGCGGAGGCCGCCGCCGCCATCCAAAGGGTCAAAGAGCACAGGGCCAAAACTCTCTTCATCGCTTCCCTCCTGTCTGTGACGGGCGCG
>DASTQX010000563.1:0-10282 GCA_035761505.1 Pyrinomonadaceae bacterium | reverse complement strand
GCGAAAGAAAATCAACGTCGGATTTCTTTCGCCCCTTGTCAGGGGCTCTCAAATTTTGTCGTCGCGTCTTCCCCACGGCTGACGCCGTGGGCTACTTTCTTCCACCCCTTTCAGGGGCTCCGGCTGATGTTCCAAACAGCTTCTTAATGCTCACGGGCCTCTGCTTACTCCTTATCTGAACCGGTCGCGGTACTCAAAGGAGGTGATGAAGGCTTCGACCATCTGCGCGCCGCGGAAGTCGCCGTTGTGGTCGTTGAGTTTGTCGAGCCAGAAGTCGAAGCCTCGGAAGTCCGTGTCGGGCGGGTCGTTCGGGTTTCGTCTGAGGTAGCCGAAGTATTGCATCAAGACGAAGGCGCGGTTCAGCTCGGCCTGCTCGAAGTCGTCGTCCTCGGCGACGGCGCGGAGCGCGGTGGCGCGCGTCTCCTGCCCGGCGGTGAGTCTGCGCGCCAGTTCGTCCTGCTCACCTTGCGAGAGCGCGTCGCCCGCGCCGAGGTCGAGCACGTTGACGTACTGCGCGGGCGTCTGCCCGGTCGGGAAGCGGTTGCGGAAGTTCTGCCGCGCGACGAACTCGTTGACGAAAGCCTGCTTGTTCCTCTCCAAGCGCAGCGCCCAGTCGCCGCGCCCGACGACGATGCCCCGGCTGATCTGCTGCGTGTCGGCGAGGAACTGGCGGAAGCTCGGCAGGTCGCCGAAGGCGGCCTTGTGCAAGCGATAGACGAAGTAGCCGGTCTCCTGAAACTCGATGGAGAGGAAGAAGGCCGCCGAGGTATCTATGCGCTTCACGTCGCGGCAGGCGTTGTTCGCGCCGCACGACTCGATGCCGTTCACCCAGAAGGCGAGCCCTTCCGGGTCGGGTTCGCGGTTGAGAAAATCGAGGTAGTGCTGGCGGACGAAGAAGTCCGAGCGGTCAACGGGGTTGGCGGCGCTCGTCGCGGCGTCGTCGTCCGTGATGGTCAGTTCAGCCGTCCCCGTGAGGACGGTTAGGCCGCCGTTCATCTGCGCGAGCCTGAGCCTGACGACCTCGTTCCCTTCGTCGGTCTCGTCGTTCGTGATGAGCACCTCGAAGGTCTTCTCCATCTCGCCCGAAGCGAAGTTGAGCGTGCCCTGCGCGGTCGTGTAGTCCTCGCGCTCGGAGGCCGTGAGGTCTTCGGTCGCGTAGAGCATCTGGAAGTCGGGCGCGGGGTCGCCGGTGCGGACGACCCTGATTTGGACTGAGCCCTGCGATTCCGGGGCGGAGATGTTCGCCTGCTCGAAGCGTATCTCGGCGGGCGTCGGCGTCGGCGTCGGCGGAAGCGCGGCGGCGGTATCCACAACGCGGAAGACCTCGCTGGTGTTGTGGCTCGCAACGTAGAGGTTCCCGGCCTCGTCCTCGCCGTAGGAAGAGATGTTGATGCTCGTATCTAAGAGGAGCGTGTTCTGCCAAGTCGCGCCGTCGCGGGTCAAGGCCCAGATTTGGCCGTTGCAGTAATCGGAGTAGAAGTAGAGCCCCTGCATCCGAGGGAACTCGCCGCCGCGATAGACGTAGCCGCCCGTGACCGAGCAGCCGACGGCGTGCGTGTACTCGAAGACGGGGAGCGTCAGGCCGAAGGTCGAGCAGCCCGGCGGGTCGAAGCAGTGCGCGCCCTCCATGATGCGCCAGCCGTAGTTCTCGCCGCCGGTGCTCGGAGCGGGCTGGAAGTCAATCTCCTCGAAGTTGTTCTGCCCCACGTCGCCGATGAAGAGGTCTGCGGTCTGGCGGTCGAAGGAGAAACGCCACGGGTTGCGCAGGCCGAGCGCCCAGATTTCGGGACGGAAGTCCGCGCGCGTGGCGAAGGGGTTCGTCGGGTGGACGGAGTAAGTGTACGGCCTCCCGGTCTCGACATCTATGCGGAGCATCTTGCCGAGCAGTTCAAGCGGGTTCTGCGCGCGGTTGCCGGGGTCGCCGCCGCTCCCGCCGTCGCCCATGGCGATGTAGAGTTGCCCGTCCTGCGGGCCGAAGGCCATGTGTCCGCCGTTGTGGTTGGCGAAGGGCTGCGCGACGGTGAGGACGATCTGCTCGCTCGCCGGGTCGGCCACGTCGGCGTTGGCCGCGCTCCGCTGGAAGCGCGAGACGACGGTGTTCCCGGCGGTGTTCGTGTAGTTGACGTAAAAGTATCCCTTCAACCCGTAGTCCGGCGGGAAGGCGAGGCCGAGCAGGCCGCGCTCGCCGCAGCAACTCACGCGCGCGGTGATGTCGAGGAAGGGCGTCGGGAGCAGCGCGTTGTTCTTCACGACGCGGATGCGGCCCGCCTGCTGGATGATGAAGACGCGCCCGCTGCCGTCGCCCGCGTGCGTGATGCCGACGGGCGAGGGCACGCCGGAGACGAACGGCTGGATGGCGAGCGTCGGGAGGCCGGGCGGCGTTTGCGCGCGAGCCGAGCCGGAGTCGCTTCTTTCCGTCAGGATGGAGATCGTCGTGAGGACGCAGAGCAGCAGGGCAGCCGCTAAAACTTTGGATTTCATTCACTCCCCTCCCCTTTAACGAAGGAACAACTTTTTAATTCTAGTCCGGGACGAAGTGCAACTCCCGCGACTTCTCTTCGATGACCGCGTAGAGCTGTGCGCGCGCGCGCTCGTCCGTCGCCTGACGGTAAGCGAGCAGCGCCTCCTTCAAAGACGCCAACTCGCGGTAGAGGCCCGCGTCCGCCACCGGGGGGGTGAGGTAGGAGACAAGTTCCGCGTATGAACGGCGGCGTGCTATCGAGCCTTCCGAGGGGTTGTTGACGCTGTAAAGATATACGTGAGGCAGCTCTCCAATCAAGCGGTCGGGCCAGCACTCGCCGGAGAGCCCGACCTGCTTGCCCGGCATGAACTCCAACGCGCCGTGCGTCCCCGTGTGGACGACGGCGTCCGCGCCGAAGACTTTTTCGAGATAAGTGTAGAGCGCCGCGAAGCCGTGATGGGGCGCTCCGCCGCGCGCCATGAGCAGGCGCATCGGGTCGCCCTCGTAGCCGAAGGTCGGCTGCACGGCGACGAAGACGTTGCCGAGCCGCACGCCTTGAATCAGAAGGTCTCGCCCGAACGAATTGATTCGACCGGGGGCCGCGCCCCACTCCTCTTCAATCTCGCGCGCGTAAGGGCAGAGCCGCAGATACTCTTCCGCGCTCATCCGGTAAGCGACGTTGGCGACCGCGCCGAAGCTCTCGGAGTTGCCGCCGATGACCGCCTCGCGCAAGGCTTCCGCGTCAGTAGGCACTTCGACCGAGTAACCCTCGCTCTTCACACGACGGAGGATTTCCCAGAGGCTCGGAAAGACATCCAACTCGGCGGCGGTTCCGATGTTGCCCTTGTTCGGCGGGAAGCAGAAGAGGACGAGCGCGAGTTTCAGCGACGCGCGCTCCGCCGTTCGGAGATGATTCCAGCGCCGCAGCCTCCGCGCGAAACGCAGGCAGCGTTCTTCGAGCGCGACCGGCTCCGCGCCGCCCGCGTGCAAGCCGCCGTAGATGAAAGGCTCGGTCGCGCCGTCAATCTCAGGTATGGCGACCTGCATCCCCGCTTGCACAGGGTTGAGGCCGGTCTGCGACTCTCGCCACGCCTCGACCGTCTGCACGTCGAGACTCACCGCCGAGCGGAACGGGCGATTGAGCCCGCGCAGGAATTCGACCGCCGCTTCGCTGTCATTCATCGCCGGGCCGCCCACGAAGCTGAAACCCGTGAGCGAGACAATCTGGCTCACGCGAGACTTCAAGCCGCCTCTCTCGACTTCACTCTCGGCCTTCGCCTCTTTCTTCGCGCGTCGCGCGTCGTCGTCCTCTTCCGTGAAGAACCGCGCGCACGCCTCGCGGTTGTCCATGAAGGTCGAGATGACGGGCAAGACGCCGAGCCCTTCATCCTCAAGCGCGCGAATCAGACCGTCGTAATGCCGCCGCGTCCCGCTCACGATATGCGTCCGCATCAAAAGGAGCCCGACTGTCTGAGACGCGTCGAGCGAGACGGAACGCCGGGCGCGGCCACGACGCTCGTACCACTTTTTGTAAGCCTCGTAGGACTGGAACAGCGCCGGGGCGTCCGGGTGATAGATGCCGACGGCGGGCACGGACTCCGGCGGCGGGACTTCGACCTTCGACAGTCGCGCGACGCCCGCATAGTGCTTGAGCGCGTAGAGCACCATCGAGCGGATGTTGGCGGGCGTCGGTTGAAGGAAGTAGCAGAAGAGATAAAGGTAATGCTTCACGTCGCGCAGGCGGCCCGCGCTCGGCACGAAGCGCAGGAGCGCGGGCATCCGCTCGACGAGCCGCAGATATTGAGTGTGCTTCGACCCGCGCCCGCCGCCTCGACGCGCGCGCACCTGCTCGCCCATCCAACCGCCGACGCTCCGCAGAAGGCTCCGCGAGCGGCCCGCCGCGCCGTCCGGCTTCTCCTCCCCGTCCGCCTCAAGAGTCTCCCGCGCGTCGTCGCCGCCGAAACTAAGTTTCCCCATCCGCGTCCGTCGCATCAACTCCGGCATGCAGTTGATGACGACGACCGCGCGATGCTTCGACTCGAACCGCTTCAACAGTGGAATCACGCGCGCGGCGTTCTCGCCGTCCGTGACGTGGATGATGAAGACCACGTCGGCGCGGCTCAAATCATCCTCGACGCTTCGCCACTCGTCCTCCGCCAGCGACGCGCCGAGGTTGTAGGCGGCGACGCGCAAGGCCAGCCCGTGGCGGCGGTTCAACTCGCCCTCCGCCTCCCTGAGCGGCGCGAGCAGACTCGAACCGACGTAGAGCGCCGTCAGGTTCAAAGCGTCGTGCTTGCCGGGTTCCGCGCCGCTCATCTCTTTCGTCCGCGCCTCACTTTTTTTCACGCCACGCCCTCGATACGGTCTTCCAGCGTCGAGAAGATTTCGCGCAGACGCCCTAAGACTTCGGGCTCCGCCGCCCAGAAGCCTCGGCCCTCGGCTTCGAGGAGGCGGGCGACGAGCGCGCGCGCCGAGTGCGGGTTGAGGTTGGAGAGGCGTTCCAGCATCTTCTCGTCGAGCACGAAAGTCTCGGCGACTTCCGTGTAAACCCAGTCGTCCACGGCGTCGGCGGTCGCGCTCCAACCGAAAGTGTTGGTGACGTGACTTTCAATCTCGGCGACGCCGCGAAAGCCGTGCTTGAGCATCCCCTCGTACCACTTCGGGTTGAGCGTCTTGGCGCGCGTCTCAAGCCTCACCGTCTCTTCGAGCGAGCGGACGCGCGCGTCGCGCGAGAGCGCGTCGGAGAGGTAGATGGCGGGCCGCGCGGAGGCGTGCCGCTCGACCGCCTTCGAGACGCCGCCGAGATATTCAAAATAGTGGTCAACGTCGGTGACGCCGATCTCGAACGAGTCTATATTCTGGTACGTCGCCTCGACGCGCGCGAGCGCGCGACCGAGCCCGGCGCGCGCCTCCCGCCCTTCGAGCGCGCGCCCTTCTCCGTCGCGCCCGTAGGCGAAACACTTGCGCGTCACGAAGAGGTCGCCGAGCGCGTCCGAGTGCTCCCACTGCGAGTCCATGACCATGAAATTGACGTTCGTGCCGTAACTCCCCGGCGCGTTTGAATAGACGCGCAAGGCCGCCTCCTCGAAACAGCAACCCGCCGTGCTCATCTCCTCGCGGACGTTGCGCCGCACGTAGTTCCACTCGTCGGGCTCGTCCAGTTCGGCGACGCGCCGGACGGCCTTGTCGAGCAGCGCCATCGTCGCGCCGAAGAGGTCGCGGAAGATGCCGGAGACCGTCATCAGAACGTCTATGCGCGGTCGTCCCAGAAGTTCGAG
The DNA here is from genome assembly GCA_035761505.1 of Pyrinomonadaceae bacterium. Taxonomy (GTDB): domain Bacteria; phylum Acidobacteriota; class Blastocatellia; order Pyrinomonadales; family Pyrinomonadaceae; genus JAIVJM01. The sequence goes on along the minus strand of DASTQX010000563.1, from coordinate 4,543 downwards.
CGGGATGGGCTCGACCTCCGTCACGCGGTTCAGAGAGTCGCGCACGGGCCGCACGCCGAGCAGACGGAGCGCCTGCGCCACGCCCTCGCCCTGCGTCTTGATGTTGTCCAAGCCCCACAGGACGAGCGCCATCGCGCGCGGGTAACGACCGTGCTCGGCGCGGTGGCGTTCGAGCAGGAGATTGACGACGCGTTCGGCGCGCGCGTAGGCGACCGTCGAAGGGACGGCGTAAGGATTGACGGCGTGCGTGTTCCTGCCGGTCGGGAGGATGAAGGGATTCTGGACGATGTCCGCGCCGGGGCCGGGCTCGACGTACTCGCCGCGCAAAGCACGCGCGAAGCTCTCAAGCTCAGGGTTCGTGTTGAGTTGCTCTCTGATTCTCGACAGCAGCCCGAACAGTTTGGCGGACTCTCCGGCGGGCACTCTCGCTTCCGCCTCAAGCCAGAGGCCCGCGCGCTCGCCGCCTTCTTTAACGAAGAGCGCGACCGCCTCGCGCACGACCGCCTCGACGCGCTCGCGCCTGCGCCAGCCGTCTTCGGTCTGGTCTCCGAGTAGAGCTTCGTATGTGCCGAGCCCCAAGCCTTCGGCGATCATGTCGGGCAGCGCGCGCGTCCCACATTCGGGCCGGTCGAAGGAGGCCACCATGCGGAGCAGGTCGGCGCACTCGCGCTCGTCCGACGCCCGCCCGAAGACGTGCAGCCCCGTCGGAATCAAGCGCTGCTCGACCTCCAAGACCTGCTCGTAGAGTTCGAGGACGCGCCGGTCGCGCTCTTCCGGAGTCAATTTGGATTCGGGCTTGGGCATGAAAGGCTCAGCTTCGGGAAGACCTCAATCCCCTACTCCCTTCAAAGCATTTTCAAACGCGCCCGCCGAACTCGTCGGCGGGAGTTGCACGTAACGGCCTCCGAGCGCGGCGGCGAGCGTCTCGCCTTCGCCGCTCGAAGTGAAACGGTGCTGCGTATCCACGACGACCGAAGAGACGCCCGCCGCGCGCAACGCCGCGCCCAACTCGTCTATCTCGCGTCGGACGGCGCGCGCGTGCTCGGCGCGGCTCGCGGCCTTGTGAAGTGAGAGCGTCTGGTTGGCGCGTCCGTCGGTGAAGAGGACGAGGACGACGCGCGTGGTTTCGACGCCGGACGCGCCGCGCGCGATTTCGAGGGCGCGTAGGAGCCCCGCCGCAAGGGGCGTCGCGCCGCCGCACGGGAGCGCTTCGAGAAGTCTGCGCGCGCGCGAAGGGGCGCGCGATTGCGTGAGCAGAATCTCCGCCGCGCCTTCGCGGAAGCTGACGAGCGCGACGCGGTCGCGCCTCACGTATGAGCGCCGGAGGAGCTGCGCGAGCGCGCCTTTCGCCAGCCCGATGCGGTTGAGGGCCATGCTGCCCGAAGCATCCACGGCGAAGATGAAGAGCGTGCCCGCCTTGTCGCGGAAGCGTTTGAAGCGGAGGTCGGGGGCTGTGATTTTCAGAACGCGCGCGGGCGCGGCGTCGTGCCCGTTCAAACTCGAAACGGCGGCGGCGTGGAGCGTGGCGTCGAGCGCGAGACTCTTTGAGGCCGCGCTCGTCGGGGTCGCGCCCGCGTAGCGCCCGCGCGTGGAGAAGGAAGACTTGCGGGCCGAAGCGCGGCGCGCGGTGGCGGAGGAAGTTTTTCGACCGCCCGGCGGCGAGTCTGGCGCGCGGTTCAAGTCGTCGGTGAGGTTCGTGGCGACGGGAGGAAGGACGCTGAGGCTCGTCTCCTGCTTCGTGTGGCGTCGTTCGCCTTCGGGCCTCGGCTCGTTTGAAGATGAAGGGCTCCGTGCCGCGCCTCCTTCGTCGTTGTCGTTGCTGTTCGAGCGAGAAGGTTCGGCGTCGCGCGGGGCCGCGGCCTTGCTGTCTCCGGCGGCTGTGTGCTTTTGGGGGTCGCCGAAAAGCTCTTCGACGCTCTCTTCGATGCGCCCGCCGCCGGACATCTGTTCGAGCGGGTCGCGGCGCAGGCGGTGGCGCAGAGACATCGAAGCCACGCGCCGCACGTCTTCCGGCGTCACGGCCTTGCGGCCTTCGAGCGCCGCGAGGGCACGCGACGCGCGGGCAATCGTCAACTCGCCACGGTGGCCGTCGACTTTGAGTCGCGCGCAGAGTTCGGCGATTGAACGCAGGGTCGCGCGCGGGAGCGACACTTTCTCGAAGCTCTTTTGCGCGCGCGCCAGTCTGCGGCGGAGTGTTTCCTGCTCGGCAGTTGTCGAAGCCATGAAGCGCGCGGGGTCGCGCTCGAAGGCTTCGCGGCGTTCGACGATGAGGACGCGGCTCTCCACGTCGGCGACGGTCGAGACTTCGGCGCAGAGGCCGAAGCGGTCGAGCAGTTGGGGGCGCAGTTCGCCCTCTTCGGGGTTGGAAGAGCCGACGAGGACGAAGCGCGCGGGGTGTTCGGTGGAGACGCCTTCGCGCTCGACGCGGTGGCGGCCCGTCGCCGCCACGTCGAGCAGGAGGTCAACCAAGTGGTCGGCGAGCAGGTTCACTTCGTCTATGTAGAGGAAGCCGCGATTGGCTCGCGCGAGCAGGCCGGGCTCGAAGGCGCGGACGCCCTCGCGCACGGCGCGCGTCAAATCAATCGTCCCGCAAACGCGGTCTTCGGTCGCGCCGAGCGGCAGTTCGACGACGGGCACGGCCTTGCGCTCGGCGCGCAGCTTCCCGCCCTCGCCGAGACGCGCGCGACAGTCGCCGCACAGAGAGTCTTCGTCCGCCGGGTCGCAGTTGAAGGCGCAGGCGTGAACCGCCTTGATGGGCGGCAGGAGTTGCGCGAGGGCGCGCACCGCCGTCGACTTGCCCGTCCCCCTCTGGCCCGTGATGAAGACGCCGCCGATGGAGGGCGCGATGACGTTGAGGAGCAAGGCGAGCTTCATCTCCTCCTGCCCGACGATGGCCGTGAAGGGGAAGACGTGGCGCTCTGCGGGCAGAGGTGTTCGGCGAGTGTCTGTGCTGCGGCGCGCTGTCATAAAGGTTCGCGTTCTCGACGGGAGAACGTCCGGGAAGCGGGACGGATTATAGAACGCTTTCCGAGAAAGGCAGAAGCCCGACCGTCGGGAAATGATGAATGTGGAAAGATGAATGATGAATGAAAGACGAGTAGCTCTTTCTTCATCACTCATCGCTCAGCGCTCGTCATTTCCTTACGGTCGGGCTTCGGCTTCGGACGGCGCGACCGCCGCGCGCGTGAAGCGTTGGCGGAGGACGTGGCCGCCGAGGGCGAGCAGCGCGACGCCGAGGAGCGAGAGCAGCGTCCGCGCGCCGAGGGCGTCCGAGAGCGTGTCGGCCTCGATGGTGCTCCGCACCGCCGAGGCATAGACGTAGGACTTGATCGCCATCGCGGCGGTCGTCGCGGCGACGAAGCGCACGAAGGGGATGCCCGCAAGGCCCGCCGTGTAGTTGATGAAGCCGTGCGGGACGCCGGGCGTCAGTCGGATCCCGAAGAGCGCGAGGAAGCTGGAATGGCGCGTCAGGAAACGCCAGAGGCGGCCCCCACGGAAGCGCTCGACCGAAGAGCCGCCGACGAAACGCGCCACCGCGTAGCCGATCCCTGCGCCGAGCGCGCAGCCCGTCGTCGTAATCAGCGTCGAGAGGTGCGCGGGGAAGATGAGCGGCGTGACGATGAGGAGCGCCGAGGCCGGAAGCGCGAAGGCCCAAGCGCACGTCATGATGAGGATGATGACGGCGGCGGCGCGCGCGCCGAAGCCCATCTCGCGCAAACTTTCGGGCGACTCCCAGAAGCCGCTCTGCCGGTAAGCCCAGAGCGCGCAGAGGACGACGACCAGCGTCAGCAAAAGCCGCACGACCCAGCCCCACGTTCCCTTTTCGAGCTTCATCGAAGATTTAACTTAAAAGCCGCCGCCGCATCGGTCGAAGGTGCGCGTGCCTGTTCCTTACGGCTCGATGGACATCTTGAGGACGTTCGCCATCGGATGCCGGATGGTCTTGCCGTCGCGCGTGACGACGACGACCTGATTGTTCTCGACTGTCACGCGCCGGACGGTTCTCATCTCGCGCTCTAACGTCTCGCCGTCTTTCGTTACGATGATGAGACGCGGGCTCGGAGCCTCGACCGCCGGGGCCGCCTCGGCGGGCGCGGGCGTCTCGGTGCGAGCGGTTCTTCTCGGCGCAGACCTCCTGCGCGGCGGCGTGCGCGCGGTGCTGCGCGGCGCTTCGGTCGGAGGGGCCGCCGCTCCCTCCGTGGCCTTAGTCCCCGTCGCGGTTTCGGCGGGTGTCGTGTCGGCCCTCGGCGTGTTGGTGCGCGAAGGCGTGTTCCGCGCCGCGCCGCGCCCCCTGCGAGTCCTCGGCGTGCTTCTTCTCGTGGTCGGCGGCGTCTCTTCGGCGCGCTCGGCGGAAGTCTCGGAGGGCGCGGGCGTCGGGGCCGCGCTCGCCTCCTCGGCGGGCGGCGTCTCAATTCTCGGCTCTTCGATGCGCGCGCCCGTCGAGGTCACGCGGCGGGTGTTGCCGCGACGGCGCGTGTCGCTCGAAGTTTCGGGCGCGGGCATCTCAGGCGGAGCCTGCGCCAAGCCCGCCGGGGCGGGCGCG
>DASTQX010000562.1:0-2150 GCA_035761505.1 Pyrinomonadaceae bacterium | reverse complement strand
GAGCGACTCTTCGGCCGACTCGAACGCGCCCTCCGACAGCGCGACCTCGGCGAGCAGCATCCACGTCTCGGCCGAGACGTTGCCCTCGTCACTCGGGTCCTGAATCTCGATTGCCGGCTGACCGGCGCCGCCCCCCAACCTGGTCACGCGCCGCTCGATGCGGTTGGCGAGCGTCCGCGCACGCTCAAGGTTGCCGAGGTTGAGCTGCACCCGCACGGCGAAGCGCTCGGCGTCGTAGCGAACCGCCGCACGCGGGAGGCTCTCGCAGAAAGCCGTGATGCGCGCGACGAAGAGCGCACACTTTCTCGCGTACTCGTCATTCTCCGCGTCGCTCGCGGCGTCGAGCAGGCGGGCCGCGAGCAGCATCAGCCGCACCGAGTCTTCGGTCCCCAGCATCTCGTGCCGCACGATCTGCTCCGCCTCGCGCGCGTGCTCAAGCGCCTCGTGTGTCTCGCCGGTGCGGAGCGCGTCCGAGATCATGCGCTCCAACATCTGCGCCGAGCTTTCGAGTTGATTAGCGTGCCAGGGGGATTGGTTCCCGCGGAAGAGGGAGGAAGAAGAAGACATAGGTGCTCCTGCGCCAGACAGGCGTATCGGATCGGATGAAGAGAACTAAATGAATTCTTCAGGCCGCGACCGGGTTGAACTCGGGGGCGTGTCCGCGCGGACAACACCCCAAAGCAATCCCGTCCGTTCCGATCTACGCGCGGTTTGGGCAGGGCGCTTAGAGCGATGAAAGGGGATTGAGGCGGACGGCGGAAGGACCGCCGTGGCGAAGCCATTTTAACACGTTGAACACTCGGTTTAAAAGCCTTAATAGTAAGAAGATTCTCAGAAAAGGCGCGGCCCGCAGACGCGCGCAGCATATCGCGGATTTTCCAAGAAAGGGGCCGGTCACTATGCCGCTCAAGATGTCCGCCGTGGGGCGCGTGCAGTGTAATTACTGCGACGCCGACCGAGGCGTTAAGACCTACACGTGCCCCTTCCGATTCTGTGAACAGGTGGCGATGTGTTCCGACTGCGGCGGCGCACACCCGGAGCACAGGACGAAGGTGGGCCACAGGTCGAAAGGCTGTGAGGCCGGAGCCGCGGCGGCCAAAGCCAGGCAGATCGAACGTCGCGAGCTAACCAACGCCGGGCGTTACCTTCTAGCCGCGAGCGCCCACGTCGGCTATGGGCTCTACCACGTCATCTTCAGGGCCGGAGATTCCAAAGCAGGCAGGTTCATCACCGCGGGTGTCTACGAGAGGTGCAGCCGGGAAGAGAACCCGACGCTCGACGACTGCCAGAGGTGGGCGGGCGAAGAACTGGCCGAAGCGCCCGAAGAGTTCGACGCCGAAGACGTGCCCGTGATGCTCGCCGCGGCACTCAATATATTGAGCGCCGTGCCGGCCCAACATGCCACCGCGCCGCCCCGTCAGTTCTCACCACAGTCGACGCTCTTCTGACGACGAACGCCACTCATGACCATGAATATCATTCAGGTCCTGTTGCGACCTGACGACATCCTAAACTCTGCTTCACGTCTGCCTCCCACCGGCCCCGGATTCCCTCAAAACTTGATCGCGCAATCCGACATGTTAATAGTCCTTAGTGAAACCTCCGCCGACGGTTGCCGGATGACATACGAGTTCCGCCTGTTCCGTCTGCGCCGCCTGCTGGGCGTGGAAAAAATCAGCTGCGCCCACCAGAACGAACCGGAGCGGAAAAAGAAATCTCTCGCCGCCGCCCGCCACGCGCCGGCCGCGACGCCGCGCCCGGTTTCACTCTTGACCGCACTCGGAGACGCACGGCGCATAAGCCGCGGGAGGGGAGTCGTTATGGCAGGGACGGCAGGGACAGAATCGGACGACCTCGAATACGCCATCAACACCATCAACAAGCTTACCGCCCTCGTCGACCGCACGGCCTACGGTGACGAGCCGGAGGAAGCCGACGAGGCGCAGCGACAGGGGCACGAAGCCATCAGAAGGTTGCGCCTGCTCAAGACCACGCCGAAGGCGGCGGACGGCGGCGGACAGCCCGCGGAGCGAACCGGAGACGCGATGGCGGCGTGAAAACGATGATTGAGTCTGTCCCGCCGCGGACGATAGTCTCTCGCCGCAAGGCAATGAGATCTCACCCCGCCCACGCCCGCCCCGCACCACCTC
>DASTQX010000561.1:0-1742 GCA_035761505.1 Pyrinomonadaceae bacterium | reverse complement strand
CGGGCAGCCGTTCGACTGGCAGGCGCTCGCCGCCGCCGCCGCCATCACGCTCTCCGTGCTCATCTACTCCGCCTTCGAGTTCCGGCGCATGGAGAAGAGTTTCGCCGACGTCATCTGAGTGATGCCGATGAAGCCGATGATCAAGGTCGAGGATTTGAGCAAGCTGTACCGCATCGGGAGCCCCGACGACGCGGCTTACCGGACGTTGCGCGACGCGCTGGCCGGGGCGGTGGCCGACCCGTTCCGCCGGAACCGCCGGAAGAAGCTGGACGCCGCGCGCCAGCTGTGGGCGCTCGACGGGGTCAGTTTCGAGGTCGCGCCCGGCGAGGTGGTCGGCGTCATTGGGCGCAACGGCGCGGGCAAGTCCACGCTGCTGAAAATCCTGACGCGCATCACCGAGCCGACGCGCGGGCGCGTTGACCTCTACGGACGCGTCGGTAGTCTGCTCGAAGTCGGGACGGGCTTCCACCCAGAGCTTTCGGGGCGCGAGAACGTCTATTTGAACGGTGCCATCCTCGGCATGCGGCGAGCGGAGATCGAGCGCAAGTTCGATGAGATAGTCGCCTTCGCCGAGATCGAGAGGTTCCTCGACACCCCGGTCAAGCGCTATTCGAGCGGGATGTACACGCGCCTCGCCTTCTCGGTGGCGGCGCACCTCGACCCGGAAGTCCTGCTGGTGGACGAGGTGCTGGCCGTCGGCGACTACGAGTTCCAGAAGAAGTGTCTGGGGAAGATGCGGGACGTGAGCCGCTCAGGCCGGACGGTACTCTTCGTCTCGCACAACGTGGCAAGCGTCTCGAACCTCTGCTCGCAGGTCATCTGGCTCGACAAGGGGCGGGTCGCCGCCAGCGGCGAGACCGGCGAGGTCATCGGGAATTACGTCGCTTCGGGGATGAGCGCGAGCGGCGAGGTCGTCTGGGGCAAGGGCGAGGACGCACCGGGCGACGGCGACGTGCGGCTCCGCTCGGTCAAGCTGCTCGGCAAGCGCGGGACCGCCTCCGATCTGCTCATCGGCGAGCCGATTACGGTCGAAATCGAGTACGAGAACCTCAAGGAGGGCAACTTTATCGTCTGGGGGCTCGAACTCAAGGACAAGGTGAACACCTACGTCTTCGCTACCAACAACAGGCCGTCGGCCAACGCGGCGCGCGACGAGTGGTACGGGAGGCCGCGGCCCACGGGCGTCTACAAGACGCGCTGCGTGATTCCGCCCAACCTCCTCAATAACGACCTCTACCGCTTCGACCTGCGGATGGTCAACGAGCGAAACGAGCTGAGGTTCTGCCTGGAGGACGCCCTCTCCTTTGTCGTCCATGACACGGGGGAGATGGCGGCGGAGTTCTCAGGGCGCTGGGTCGGCGTCGTCCGCCCGCGGCTGGCGTGGACGACGGAGCGGATGGCCTAAAGAGGTTAAGAGGCCCGCAGAGATTAAGAGGCTCGCCGCCAGCGGCGGGCGCGCGGTGAGGGGGAGTTTTGTCATGAGCGGAAAGGTCTCGGCGCTGGGCAGGCGCATCACCAACTCGGTGCTCTACCGCACCGGCCTGAGGCGCGCCGCGCCCGCGCCGCCGCCCTTGCCGCCGCCAGAGCCCCGCTGGGTGCGCGTCGAGGGCGGCCCGCTGCGGGGGCACGAACTGCTGCTCGACCCGAACTCGCCCGCCTACTGGGAGCGCGAGATGATGGAGGGGCGCTTCGACCCCTTCATCTACGAGACCGCCGCCGGGTGGGGCCGTCTTGAGGGCGCG
>DASTQX010000560.1:0-7221 GCA_035761505.1 Pyrinomonadaceae bacterium | reverse complement strand
CGCGTGCTCATCAGAGACGCAGGCGGGGACGAGCCCTGCCCCGACGATTATCACGAACGCTCCGAGATTAAGAGCGGAGCTGAATGTTGTAGGTCTTGATTTTGGAGTTGAGGGTCGTGGCGTTCATGCCGAGGAGGCGGGCGGCGCGTGACTGGTGGCCGCCGGTCTGGTCGAGGGCGCGGCGGATGAGGTCAATCTCGAAGCGGCGCACCTCGTCGTAGAAGTTGACGCCGTGGCTCACGTCAATCGCGCCGCCCGCGCCGGAGAGCGTCGAGGGGCTGAAAGCCTTCTGCGGGTCTTGAATCTCGGCGGGCAGGCACTGGCGCGTGACCTCTCGGCCCGGCGCGATGACGACGGCGCGCTCGATGACGTTCTCCAACTCGCGCACGTTCCCCGGCCAAGTGTAGCTCTCAAGGAGTGCGAGCACGTCGGGCGCGAGCTGGTCGGAAACCTGCCGGTCGTTCTCCTCGTTGTACTTGCGGATGAAGTGCTGCGCGAGCGGCAGAACGTCCTCGCGCCGCTCGCGCAAGGGCGGCAGCTCAATCGGGACGACGGCGAGGCGGTAGTAGAGGTCTTCGCGGAACGTGCCCTGCCGGACGGCCTCGCGCAAGTCAATGTTGGTGGCGGCGACGATACGCACGTCAACTTTGCGCGGCGTCGTGTCGCCGAGGGGCGTGAACTCTCGCTCCTGAATGACGCGCAGGAGCCGCGCCTGAGTTTCGGGCGGGATGTCGCCGATCTCGTCGAGGAAGATCGAGCCGCCGTCGGCGACCTCGAAGAGCCCCTTCTTGGCGGCGACCGCGCCCGTGAAAGCGCCGCGCGTGTGGCCGAAGAGTTCGGACTCCAAAAGCTCCGAAGGGATGTTCGAGGAGTTGACGGTGACGAAGGTCTTCGCCACGCGCGGGCTCTGCTCGTGGATGGCTTTGGCGATGAGTTCCTTGCCCGTCCCCGACTCGCCCGTGATGAGGACGGTCGAGCGCGCGGGCGCGACCTGATCCACGAGCGAGAAGACGGCCTGCATCTTCTCCGAGCGACCGATGATGCTCCCGCGCTCGACGCTCCGGCTCATCGCGCGGCGGAGGTTCTGCCGCTCCTCCTCCTTGCGCCGACGCTTGATGCCTGCGGCGACGGTCGAGAGAATCAGCTCGTTCTGGAAGGGCTTGCGGACGCAGCCGAACGCGCCGCGCTCCCACGCGCCGATGGCCGTGTCGAACGTGGCGTAGGCCGTAATCATCACGACCACCGCTTCCGAATCAACCTTCAGAATCTCTTCGAGCGCGCTCAGGCCGCCCATGCCCGGCATCGAAACGTCGAGCAGCACCAAGTCGTAGGTGCGCCGCCCGTAGGTCTCCAAGCCCTCCTCGCCGGTCTTCGCCAGATCAACGCGGTAGCCTTCCGCCGAGAGCAGCGTCTCCAAAACGTCGCGCATAATCTCCTCGTCGTCAACGACGAGGACGGAACCCTTCTTCGCCATAGAACCTCTTCGACCGAAAGTGACAGGTGACAGGTGACGAGCGACAAGTTTAGATGCCGTCAATCGTCAATCGTGAACCATAAATCGTGAAGAGGAAGAACCATGCTGACGATTTGCGGTTCACGATTGACGATTGACGTTTTTGACTCGTCGCTCGTCACTTATTTTATAACGGGCGGCGGTTCGGCGGCGAACCGCGCGCCCGCGCTCACTTGACGATGAGCTTGGCGTTCTTCGGCGTGAGCACGCGGCTGTCCGAAGGGGTGTGGGCGGGGCGCGCGCGTTCGGCGGTGACGAAGAGGGTGTAGTCGTCGGCGTCGAAGCCGTGGGTGCGGACGTAGATTTCGGCGCGGTTGAGGTCTTCGTTCGCGGGCAGGCTCCCCATGTAAACGATGCGCCCGTCGGGGACGATGGCCCAGAGGACGTAAGTCGCCGCGCCGAGCGACGAGGGCAGCGGCACGCCGCGAAAGTTTAAGCGGACGTAGGCGCGGCCCGTGTGCTGCGTCGCGCGCGCCGCGCCGCCCGCGCGCGGCGCGAGGCGCTCGCCTTCGAGTTCGATGACGCGACCGCCGCCGTTCGAGGCGAGCGCGTCGTCCACCTCGGCGTAAAAATCACCGGCCACGCGGCGCGCGCCTCTCGAAGCGGGCGCGGGCGGCGGGACGACGACCGGCGCGGGAGTCGAGGCGGCGGCGGGCTCGCCCGCGCGCGCGAGCGGCGGGTAGAGCGTCCGCGCTTCGCCCGCGCGCGTCGAGAGGACGGGCGAGCCGGGGCGCTCGGCGTCGGCGCTCGCCTCCGCCGTGACGATGACGCTGTAACGCTCGAAGGCGGCGGGGCGCTCGAAGGCGAGGCCGCCGTTGCCGCGCTCGTCGCGGTTGAGTTCGCCGAGGCGGACGACTTGGCCTTCGGCGCTCGCCCAGACGACGTAGGTGCGCGCGCCCGCCGCGAGCGTCTGCGGGTCTGGGAGGTTGAGCACGGTCAGGCGACCGCGCCCGCCGCCCTCGCTCGCCTCGACGGTCAGACGACCGCTCGCGCCCGGCGAGAAAGAGCGCAGGCGGATGTCCAGACGGTCTGCTTGCGCGAAGGCCGCGCGGGCGACGGGGCCGCCCGCCGCGTGCGTGTCTTCCGAAGAGAGGCACGACGCGCCGACGAACAGAAGGGCCGCGACGCACAGACCGGCGCGCGCGCAGGAGCCGGAAAAAAGATTGCCCTGAGTCATAGAGGGGATGACCTGTCTCAACGGGAGTTCTAACGCGAGCGCGTGCGAGATTATCACCGGAGGAGGGAAAAGAAAATATTTTCTTCCGAGGGACGCGGGCGGATGGAAGGCGAACGGCAAAAGTGAAGAAGAGACTTCATCCTCTTCTCACTTTTGCCTTTCGCCTTCCGTTGCGGTCGAGACTCCGCCGCTTACTGCGGGCCGAAGCGTCGCCGGTACTCGATGGAGGTGATGAAGGACTCGACCATCTGCGCGTTAATGAAATTGCCTTGCGCGTCGTCGAGCTTCTGACGCCAGAACTGCCAGCCGCGGAAGTCCGCGTCGGGCAGGTCGTCGGGGTTGCGTCTCAGGTAGCCGAAGTACTGCATCAGCACGAACGCCTTGTTGAGTTCGCGCCTCCCTAGTTCCGCGTTCTCGGCCACGCGGCGGACGGCGGCGGCGCGGCCCGCCGTGTTGTTGTTGGAGGTGAGGTCGGAGACGAGTTGGTCGAACTCCGCTTGCGTGAGGACGAAGCCCGCGTTGCGGTTGAGCGCGGCGGCGAACTCGCCGGGCGACATCCCGGCGGGGAACTGCGCGAGGAATTCGGGGCGCTGCACCCAGCCGAGGAAGAAGGCCCGCTTGTTTGTCTCAAGGCGGGCGGGCCAGTCGCCGAGGCCGACGATGACGTTCCTGCCGATGCGCTGCGCGTCGGTCATCAGTTGCCGGAAGGTGACGGGCACGGGCTTGTTCGGGAGGTCGCCGAACGAAGCCTTTGCGGCGCGATAGACTAAGAAGCCCGTCTCCTGAGACTCAATCGAGAGGAAGAAGGCCGCCGAGACGTTCTGCCGTTTGAGGGCGCGACAGTCGGCGTCCGCGCCGCACTGTTCGATCTCGTTCGTCCAGTGCGCGAGCCCCCCGGCGTCCGGCTCGCGGTTGAGGAAGTCGTTGTAGTGCTGCGTGACGAAGAAGGGCGAGGCGTCCGAGGCTTGCGCCGCTTCGGAGGTGACGAACGAAGCCGAGGCGTTCCACGTCGGGTTGGCGAACGAGCGGCTCTGCGGCGTGAAGGTCAAGCCGTTGCCTTGCGGCGTGACGGTGTGCGTGCCCGTGGTCGAGACGAAGTTGAAGACGTAGCGACCGGCGGCGTCCGTCTGCGCGACGGCGGTCTGCGTGCCGGAGAGCAGGACGGCCACGCCCGCGACGCCGTTCCCGGCAGCGTCCACGACCCGGCCTCCGACGCTCACGGATGTCCTCGGCTCGTCGTCGTCGAGCTGGTTGTCGCCGTCGCGGTCAATGCCCATTCGTCGGCCCGCGCCGACGGGGACGCCCGTGAAGGTCAGCTCCGCGCCGTCTCCGGCGGCCTCGACGAGTTGCTGCAAAGTGACGGTCGCTTCCGAGAGGCTGTCGGGTTGGAAGACGCCGCCGCCCGCGTGTTGGAAGCCGCGCGAGACGCCGCCGTAGATGCCCTTGACGACGAGTTCGCAGTTCTGGCTCAGGCCGGGGTTCGACTGTTGCACGAGCAGGTTGAGGCGGCTCAAAGTCTCAGCCGCGCCTTTGTTCGAGGCGTTGACGGTCATCTGAAGTCCGACCGCCGGGGCCGTCCCCGTGTCGAACGAAAGAAGAAACGCTTCCACGTCGCGGCGCGCGTTGTCGTTGGCGAAGCCGGTGAAGACGGGGAGGCGGAGGAAGGTGAGGAGCGTGTCGAACGAGCCGTCGTGGAGGAAGCCGAAGCCCGTCAACTGCTCGGTGCGCGGCGAGCCCGCGGGCGGCTTCTGCAAGCCCGTCTTCTGGTACATCCCGCGCAGTTGCGGGACTTTGAACGCCTGCGGCTCTTGCAGGATCATCCCCGTGAAGACGAAGCGGTCGCTGCCGATGCCGAAGCCGGGGAAGGTCTGGTGGCAGGTGTTGCAAGCGATCCCGGTGAGCGCCGCCGTGCGGAAGGTGTTCGAGCCGCGAAGGGCGCTCGGCCCCGTCGACGGGTTCGGGAAGGTGCGGTCGAGATTCTCGTTCGGGTTCGGCGGGTAGGTGAGCGTGCGGACGAAGTTGGTGAAGGCCGCCATCTCCGAAGGGGTCAGGAGTCGAGGGCTGCCGAGCAGGCCGGTGAAAGCCGGGTTGAACTCGCTCAGGTTTCTCCGGTCGCCGCGCCAGTGCAGAGGCTCCGCGCCGATGATGCCGCGCAGGGATTGCGTCGTCATCGGCCCCTTCATCGGGTGGTGCGGGAAGTTCGGGGTGACGACCACGCCGAGCGGGTCGCCCAAGTCCCACGCGAGCCCGTCGCGGTGGCCGCTGAAATGGCAGCTCGCGCAAGAGACCGTGCCGTGCGCAGAGAAGTTCGTATCGTAGAGAAAGCGGCGGCCCTCGCGCACCTCCGAGGGTTCGGGGTTGAAGCCGACGGCGACCGTCGAGACCTGCGCCTTCGAGTTCGTATCTACGACGCTGACGGTCTGGTCGAAGCGGTTGAGGACGTAGAGGCGCTCGCGCGCGTCGTCCACAGCGAGGCCGGTCGGCCCCTGCCCGACGCCGATGCGCCCCGCGAGCGCGCCCGTCGGCGAGAGCACGCCGACGCGCGCCGAAGAGGTCGCCGCGACGTAGAGCGTGCCGTCCGCGGAGCGCGCGATGTCGGCGGGCATGGCGAGACTTTGAGCGCGCTCGGCGTCCGTGCCCGAAGGGTTGTTGAAGTCAACGTGCGGGTTCATGTCGTGCGTCGCGTCGAGCGAGGCCGCGCCGCCCGGTGTGACATCGAGGACGGAGACGCGCGTGTGCTGGAAGCGCCCGCGCAGGTTCGGCTCGAAGCGCATGACGCTGGTCGAATCAATGTTGGTGACGAAGAGCCGGCCCCCGGAGGCGTCGAAGGTCATGTTGCCGAGGTGCGTCCCTAAGCTCCGCACCTGCGTGCTGACGGAAGGCGTCTGAGAAGTCGCGTCTATCACGACAAGGTCAATGTCGGCGAGCGTGTAGTTGACGAGCGGATCCCACTTCGTATTACCCGTCTCGTCGGCCCACTGCGAGCCGTTCCACTTGACGATGAGCCCGGTGTTCGGCGCGGACGGGAGCGTCGGGTTCATCGCGGGGACGGGGACGGGAAGTCCGCCGTTCACGGCGACGACCGCTTCGGGCACGACCGTCGTCTGGTTCCCCGACTCGAAGACCGAGACGAAGACCTTGCCGCCCGCCGCGTCGCGCGCCAGCGCGCGGGGCTGCTTGCCGAAGATGTCGAGCGTCTGCGGCGCGGCGGCGGCGTTTGTCGCGTCGAAGACCCTGACCTGATTCCGGCCCGAAACGCAGACGAACGCCTGATTGCCTCCCGGCCCCGCGAAGAGCACGTCGGTCGGCTCGTCGCCCACGTCGAACGTGCGGACGACGTTGCCGGTCGAGAGGTCAACGACGCTCACCGAGTCCGAGAGCCAGTTGACGACCCACGCCTCGCGGTCGTTGCGCGCGGCGACGCTCACGGGTTCGAGCCCGACCGGAATCTCGGCGGTCAGAAGCGGCGTCCCCGAAGTCAACTGGAAGACCGAAAGCGTGGCGTTGGGCGAGTTGACGGCGAGCAGGCGCGTCCCGTCGGGCGTCATGGCGAGCGGGTGAACTTGCGGGCTCTCGAAGTTCTTGAAAGCCGGAATCGGAATCTGCGCCGCAGCGCCGGGGACGCTCTCGCCGCGCGCGAGCCAGACGGCGAGGAGCGAAATCGTGAGCAGGATTGAAGTGACAATTCGGGTGGATTTGAGGCGGTAAGGCGGGGGCAACATAATCTTACCTTTCGGTTCGGGGCAGCCGGTTTCGGGGCGCAGAGAGCGGCGGGAAGCGTTTCGGGCGGGAGGGGAGAATCCCGTTCGGGGTTCCGAAGCGTCCTGCTGTTCCGGTCTGGGTTACGTTGAGGGGCGACCTCGAAGGCCGCCGGTACGATTCCGGGTTGTAAAGCTTCTGATACGGCGGGTCGGCCCGCCCTGTCGGTCGGTCGTTTGAAGTCTAGTCGCTCGCCGCTTGCAGGCGCGTCGTGCGCGCGCCCGCCGTCGGCACGGTGATGCGGAAGGTCGTGCCCTTGCCGGGCGCGCTCTCGACGGCGATGTGGCCGGAGTGCTCCTGCACGATGCCGTAGGAGACGGCGAGGCCGAGCCCCGTGCCGCGCCCCACGCCCTTCGTCGTGAAGAACGGGTCGTAGATGCGCGCGACGTTTTCGGGCGCGATGCCGATGCCGGTGTCGGCCACTTCGATGAGGACGGTTTCGTCGTCGCCGCTCGAAGTGCGGAGCGTGATGCGCCCGCCGTCGGGGATCGCGTCGCGCGCGTTTAGGAGCAGGTTCGTGAAGACCTGTTGGAGCTTGCCCGCGTTGCCGTAAACGCGCGGGAGCGAAGGGGCGTATTCGCGCGCAAGCTCGATGCGGCTCTGGCGGAATTGCGGCTCAAGGAGTTGCAGCGTGTCTTCGAGGACGCGGTTTAAGTCCACCTCGTTGAAGTCGGTCGCGCCGCCCGTGCGCGAGAAGTTGAGAAGGTTGTTGACGATGCCGGTCGCGCGGTCGGTCTGCCGGTGAATCTTCTGCAAGAGCGCGTGCTTCGGG
>DASTQX010000559.1:0-2140 GCA_035761505.1 Pyrinomonadaceae bacterium | reverse complement strand
CAGTGGTTGGTCGAGTCGTCGTTGGTCTCGAAGCGGCGCGTGCCGAACATGTGCGTTGCCGAGTTGACGAGCCACGTGACGTGCCACGCCACCGTCACGCGCAGGAAGACGCCCCAGAACAACATTGACCACCCGCCGAAGGCGAGGAGCAGCGCGCCCGTGATGATGAGCGGCACGAAGAAGAGTCGGTTCAACCAGACGTGCACGGGGTCTTTCATCAGGTCGGGCGCGTAGCGTCGCAAGACCGCCTCGTCGTGCTGCTGCGCCGTGCCGGTGAAAATCCAGCCGATGTGCGCCCACCAGGTACCGTCGCGCGGCGTGTGCGGGTCGCCGGGGCCGTCGGTGTGCGCGTGGTGGATGCGGTGCGTCGCCACCCAGTTGATTGCGCCGCTCTGGAGCGAGAGCATCCCGCAGACGGTGAGGAAGTATTCGACGATCTTCGGCGTCTTAAATCCCCGGTGCGTGAGCAGGCGGTGATAGCCGATGCCGATGCCGGGCGCGCCCGCCAGAAGTGTCAGCCCGACGAAGGCCAGAAGCCCCTGCCAAGTAAACATGAAAAGCGCGGCGACCGCCAGCACATGAAAAATCGTCACCGTGATCGTCGTCCCCCAGTTAACGCCCGTCCGCCTGATCTCTTGAACCGCTTGCTCAGCCATTGTCTCTCGCTCTCCTTCATCCGAAGTCCCGAAAATTCGTCCACCAATTAAGATGTTGGGGGGTGACGGAATCGTAGCAGGAACCGGGCCGCGCGATTGTAATAGTTATGTAAGAGGTGGCGGCGCAAGCTGTTGCGAAAATGTTGAGGCGGAATAGTAGGAGGTAAGCAGTGAGCGATAAGCAGTGAGCAGTAAGCGGTGAGCGGTAAGCAGTGAGCAGTTTTCAGCGATCAGAATTGAGACCCTGAATCTCAGCTTTGACAGTGCTTTTACTGCCTTACTGTTTACTGCTCACCGCTTACTGCTCACTGCTCACTGCTTACTGCTCACTGCTCACGGCTTTTCGTAGCCGAGGACGCGCGGGACGAGGCGCGCGGAGCGAGGGTCTGTGCGGAAGGTGACGAAGCCTTCGCGCTTGCCGCCGCGCGGGAGGAAGGCGACGGCGAACTCGCCGCGCTCAGGCGGCGAGCCTTCGCGCTCAAGCGAGACTTCGACCGTGACTCCCTCGGCGGTCTGCCCGCCGCCGTTGAAGAGGGTCACGGGAACGACGAACTGCTCGCCGCGTTGTTCGGGCGTGCCGAGTTCGACTCGCAGCGCGGGCGGCACGTCGCCCTCCGCGCCCAAGCCTTCGTAGATGAGGAAGCCGAGCGTGCTCGCCACGAGCACGAGGCTCACGCCGAAGACGGCCCACTCCAACCAGTTCTTTTGCACGCGCCGCTGCTTCTTCTTCGTCATTGCAGCAAGAGCCTCCCCGCCGAAGCGCCGAGCGTCGCGGCGACGCCGAGCACGACCGTCTGCGCCACGCACGTCGAGAGCGCCTGCCCGTCGAAGCGCCCGAAGAAAGTCAGAATCAGCGCCGAGGCCGCGAGCGCGACGGCGTAAGTGATGACCGCGCCCACCAACACATCATGCTGCGTGTCGAAGCGGACGTGGCGGCGCGACCCGGCGAACTCGCTGTAGTAAAGGATGAGCGCGGCGAGTCCGAGAGAGAGCGCGGCGAGCCCCAGAAGCCTCCACGCCGAAATCTCGAAGGCGATCATCACGATCTCCTCGGTCGGCGCGACGTTGGCCGCGAACAGCACCGCGCCGCACAAGGCGAGCACCACCTGACCGCCGAAATGAACCTCGCCCTCGCCGGGACTCGCGCGCCGCGCGCGAGTTTGCTCACCGCCCGCGCCGCCGCCGTCCACGCCTTTGTCTTCGGCGTCCTCGCCGTCGCCGCCGCCGAGTTGCGCCGTCCCGACCGAGACGCCGATAGCCACCGTCATCGCCTCGACGACGATCTGGCCGATGGCCTCGCTCGCGGGCATCTCGGAATGGACGCGCCCCAGAAGGAAGAGGAGGATACCGGCGACGGCGAGGCCGATGCCCATCTCCTCAAACGAGTCAATGACGACCTCCTCGAAGCACGAGTCTTGCCGCAGGCCCGCGTAGTAGTTGTAGCCGAGGAGCAGCACGAAGGTCGCCAAGACGTAGGCGGCCAG
>DASTQX010000558.1:0-9910 GCA_035761505.1 Pyrinomonadaceae bacterium | reverse complement strand
ACAACTTCGCCTTCTCGGTCGGCTACGTCGGCCACCGCGCGACGCGCCTGCACTCGAACTTCGAGCGGCTGAACGCGATTCCGTTCAACGCCTTGAGGCTCGGCAACGAGCTTCTGAACCGCCCGCTCGCCGACGTGAACGCCTCGGAGCGCGCCTTCGCCGCGAGCGTCGGCGCGCCGCTCCCGGCCAACAACAACGCGGTCTTCCCCGGCTTCACGGGGACTGTCGGCCAGGCGCTCCGGCGCTTCCCGCAGTACCGCACCATCAACAACCAGCTCGAAAGTCAGGGGCAGAGCTGGTACAACTCACTGCAAGTCAAACTCGACCGGCGCTTCTCGAACGGCATCCAGTTCGGCGCGGCCTACACCTTCGCCAAGCTCATCACGGACGCCTCGGAAGACCTCCTCGGAGCTTCGCCCATCGGGAGCCTCTTGCAGAACCCTTACGACCGCGAGTCCCTGCGCACGGTTTCGCCCAACAGCATCCCGCACGTCTTCGTCTTCAACTACATTCTGGAACTCCCGTTCGGCAAGGGACGGAGGTTCCTCGACCACGGCGGGTTCGTAGATAAGGTCTTCGGCGGCTGGCAACTGGGCGGGATTCATCGCTACCAGTCGGGCTTGCCGCTCGTCATCCGCATCACGCGGCAGGACGCCTTCGGCCCCGACACGACGGGCTTTGTCACCGACATCCGCCCGAACCTGACGGGGCAGCCGATTCTGACGACCGACCCGCGCACGGGCGACCGCGTGAGGATCATCAACCCGGCGGCCTTCGTCGCGCCGCCGAGCTTCACGAACGGCGCGCCCGCGCAGCGGCTCGGCGACGGCTCGGTCAATCCGGCTTACATCACCTTCTACTCCGACCCGAACCGCTTCTTCGGCAACGCGCCGCCCGTCATTGATCAGGCGCGCGACCTGCCTTTCCTGAGCGAGAACATGAGCCTCCTCAAGAAGATTCGGTTCGGCGAGACGGTCGCCCTCGAATTCGGGGCCGAGGCTTTCAACATCTTCAACCGCCACCGCATCGCGCAGCCGAACAGCGACCTTTCGGCGGGCGGAGACTTCGGCTTCTCCGGCATTGACAGCGGCTACCGCCCGCGCGAGATTCAGGCGCGCGTGCGGTTCATCTTCTAGGGCCGGGCCGAGCGGCGAGGGCGGCTCCGGCCACTGCCTCAGACTTTCAAGGCGCGGGATGAAGTCCGCTGTAAGAGACTCTTCCCGCGCCGTTCGTTTTAGAGACCCGTGCGAAGACTTCTCCAACTCCGCTTGAGGGCAGTGACGCTGGCCTTCATCTGCGCCTGCGGCGCGACGGCGGGCGCGGCTCTGACGGCGCGCGCCCGAACCGCGTCGCTCTCACCCGCCGCGCAGAAGAACGCGCGCCCCTCGCCGCCGCAGCAGGCCGAGCGGCTCGTCGCCGAGGGCGTCGCGGCCATCGAGCGCGGCGCAGAGGCGGCGGCCAAAACCCTCTTTGAGCGCGCGCTCGCCGCCGACCCCGACAACGCCTCGGCGCACACCTACCTCGGCGCACTGGCCGACCGCGCGGGCGACTTGAAGACCGCCGAGCGCCACTTCGCCGCCGCCGCCATCGCCGCGCCCTTCCTCTCTTCGACGCGCAACAACTACGGCGCGATTCTCCTGCGCACGGGCCGCCTCGCGCTCGCCGCCGCGCAGTTCGAGGCGTCGCTCAAACTCGACCGCAACCAGCCGAACGCGCTCGTCAACCTCGCGCAGATACGCTTCGCCTCCGGCCAGCCCGAAGACCTCCGCGCCGCGCGCGACCTCTTCGAGCGCGCGCAGATGGTCGCCCCCGAAGCCGGTATCGCCCGCGCCCTCGTCGCCGTCGCCTTGCGGCTCGGAGAAAAAGAGGCCGCCGCCGAAGCCTATCGCAAATATACGGCGCTCCTCGCGGGCGGAGGCGGCGCGGACTCCGCGCCCGAATCACGCGCCGGTCTCGGCGGCGCGCTGCTCGAAGGCGGACTTCCGAACGAAGCGGTCGAAGAACTGAACGCCGCCGTCTCTGCCGCGCCCTCGAACGTCGAAGCGCTCGTCGCGCTCTCGCGCGCGCATCTCGCGCGCAAGGACATCCCTGCGGCGGGCCGCACGCTCGAAGCGGCGGTCGCGCGCGGGCTCGACTCGGCCCCCATCTACGCCGCGCTCGCCGAAGTTTACGAAGCGGGCGGCTACGTCGAGAACGCCATCCCCGCGATGCGCCTTGCCATCCAGCGCGACCCGAAGAACGAAGCCTACGTGGTGCGCTACGGGCTGCTCCTGACCGACACGAAAGCGCCCGCCGCCGCCATCATCCGTCTCGAAGAAGCGCTCAAAGAGTTCCCCCGCTCGGCCCGCCTCTGGCTCGCGCTCGGCATCGCGCAACTGAACCACGGCCAGAACGACGACGCGCGCGCCTCTTTCGCGCGCTCGCTCGAACTCGATCCAAAGTCCGTGCCCGCGCTCGCCTACCTCGGCACGACGCACGCCGAGCGCGGGCAGTACGCGGAGGCCGTCGCCTTCTACGAGCGCGCCATCGCCGCCGACGGAGGGCTCGCCGTGCCTTACTTCCTCGCCGCCGACACGCTCCTGCGCCAGACCGAAGTGGACGCGCCGCGCGCCGAGAAGTATCTCGCCCGCGCCGTCGAACTCGACCCCACGTTCGCCGCCGCGCGGCTCGCGTTGGCGAAACTCCACGTCCGCACCGAGCGCTGGACGGACGCCGCCGAGCAGTTCGAGCGCGTCGTCCAACTCGAACCCGAACTCGCCGAGGCGCACTATCAACTGGGCCGCGTTTATACGCGCCTCAAGCGGACGGCTGACGCGCAAAGAGAGCTGGCGACCTTCAAGCGCCTGAGCGACGCGCAGAAGGAGCAGAAGGAGACCGAGCGGCGCGAACTCG
Source organism: Pyrinomonadaceae bacterium (assembly GCA_035761505.1). Lineage (GTDB taxonomy): Bacteria > Acidobacteriota > Blastocatellia > Pyrinomonadales > Pyrinomonadaceae > JAIVJM01. The sequence goes on along the minus strand of DASTQX010000558.1, from coordinate 7,018 downwards.
TCCGCCGCCTCGCCAACGTCCGCTTCTGAACCGGGCGGGACGACGACCCGCTTGACAGAGAAGAGATGATGAGCGATGAACGCGGAATGATGAATGAAGGCCGGTTTCAAATTTCAACTTCGAGATTTGAGATTTCAAACCACGGCTTCGAGGTTCAATCAGCGGCCCCTTCATCATCCGTCATCCCGCGCCCGTCGTGCGCGCGAACGGGCGGCGGGATTGATGAAGAGACTTTCCGGGGAGGGTGCTTTTTTTGATCGAGCGCGGCCACATCCGCCGGGCCTTCCGCGAAATGTACGGGCGCGAGCCGCGCCTGTTCCGCGCGCCGGGCCGCGTCAACCTCATCGGCGAGCACACGGACTACAACGGCGGCTTCGTCCTCCCGCTCGCGATTGACCGGGAGACCGTCGTCGCCGCCGCGCCGCGCGCCGACCGCCGGATAGTCGTGCACTCTCTGAACCTCGACGAGCGCGCCGAGTTTCATTTGGACGAGCCGGGCGAGCGGCGGCGCGGCGTCTGGTTGGATTACGTCGAGGGCATGGCGCGCGCGCTCGAATCGCGCGGCGTGCGTCTCGTCGGAGCTGACCTGCTCATCCTCTCGGACGTGCCCGCGGGCGCGGGGCTCTCTTCGTCGGCGGCGCTCGAAGTCTCCGTGGGACTCGCTCTGGCGAGCGTCGCGGGGAGAGAGGTTGACAGGGTGGAACTCGCGCTCGCCGGGCAGCAGGCCGAGCACACCTACGTCGGGACGATGTGCGGCATCATGGATCAGTTCGTGGCCGCGCTCGGACGCGAAGGGCACGCGCTCCTGATAGACTGTCGGACGCTCGAAGCCGAGCCCGTCCCGCTCGACACGCGCGAGACGGCGGTCGTCGTCTGCGACACGCGCGTCAAGCACGACCTCTCCACGTCCGAGTACAACACGCGCCGCGCCGAGTGCGAGCGCGGCGTCGAACTGCTCAGAGAGTTTCTGCCCGGTATCACTCAACTGCGCGACGTGAGCACGGAAGAGTTCGCGCGTTACGAGTCGCGCCTGCCGGAGCCCTTCAGGCGTCGCTGCCGCCACGTCGTCGGCGAGAACGAGCGCACGCTCCGCGCGGCGGAAGCGCTCAAGGGCGGAGAACTCGCGGAAGTGGGACGACTGATGCGCCGCTCGCACGAGTCGCTGCGCGACGACTACGAGGTGAGTTGCGCGGAACTGGACTTCCTCGCCGAGACGGCTTGGAACTTCGGCGCGCGCGCGGTCGTCGGCTCGCGCATGACCGGCGGCGGCTTCGGCGGCTCGACCGTCAGCCTCGTCCGCCGCGACCGTCTGGAAGAGTTCGCGCGGGTCGTCTCCGGCGAATACCGCCGGGCCTTCGACACCGACCCCGCCATCTACGTCACCGACGCGGGCGAAGGAGCTAAAGAGGTGATAAGTGATGAGAGATAAGTGATAAGAAACGGCCTGTCTTTTCTTATCACTTATCTCTCATCACTTGTCACTCGTGACTTTCTTATGAGCAGCATCCGAGAGGTGGCGCGCGAGGCGGGCGTTTCGACGGCGACCGTTTCGCACGTCATCAACAACACGAGGTATGTGTCCGACGAGGTGCGCGCGCGGGTGGTCGCGGCGGTGGAGCGGTGCGGCTACTACCCGAACGCGCACGCGCGGAGCCTCGCTTCGGGGCGGAGCCAGATCATCGGCCTCGTCATCTCGGACATCGCCAACCCGTTCTTCCCGGAACTGGTCAAGTCCATCGAGACGGCGGCCTTCGAGCGCGGCTACGACGTGATGCTCTCGAACACGAACTACGACCCGGAGCGCACGTCGCATTACGTCCGGCGCTTCATCGAGCGCAAGGTGGCCGGAGTCGTCCTGATGACCTCGGAACTGGACACGGCGCTCGTCGGCGAGCTGGCGCGGCGCGACGTGTCGGTGGTCTTCCTCGACTTGGGAAGGCCCGGCGTCCACATGAGCAACTTGTGCGTCAACTACGACGCCGGAATCGAGGAGGCCATCTCGCACCTCGTCTCGCTCGGCCACCGGCGCATCGCGTTCGTCGGCGGCCCGGCGTCCCTGCCTTCGGCGCAGAAGCGGCTGGAAGCCTTTCGCGGCTCGCTCCGCCGTCACCTGCCGGACGCGCCGCCGCTCATCTTCCACGGCGACTTCAAGCTCGAAGGCGGGCGGCGCGCGGCGTGCGAGATTCTGGCCGGACGCGAGCGGCCCACGGCGGTCGTCGCCGCCAACGACATGATGGCGCTCGGCGCGATGGGCGAGTTTCGCGCGGCGGGCCTTGACATCCCCGGCGACGTGTCCATCGTCGGCTTCGACGACATCGCGTTCGCGTCCCTGACCGAGCCGCAGTTGACGACCGTCTGCCTGCCGCGCATCGAGTTGGGACGGCGCGCGGTCGAGGCCGTGCTCGCCACGGTCGCGCACCCCGACCAGCAGGGCGTCGAAATCAACATCCAGACTTACCTCGTCATCCGCCGCTCGACCGCGCCCGCGCGCCTCGGCTGAAGCGGAATTGAAGAGGCGTGGACTTTCGCCGACCCCGAACCAGACAAGGGATGAGAGAAGAGATGAAAAAAATCATGTTCACCGTCCGGGCCGCGAGAGCGTCGGTCGTCCTGCTGCTCGTCTTCGCCTCCGCCGTGGGCGCGAGCGCGCAACGGCGCGGGACGTACCGGAACCCGGTCGCGCCGGGCGACTTCCCAGACCCTTCGGTGATTCGCGTCGGCGCGGACTACTGGGCGACCGCGACTTCTTCCGAGTGGGCTCCTCAGTTCCCCATCCTCCACTCGCGCGATCTGGTCAACTGGAAGGTCGTCGGCTCGGTCTTCCGCACGCGGCCCGCGTGGTCTATCGGGAGTTACTGGGCTTCGGAAATCTCCGAGCACCGTGGGCGCTACTTCATCTACTACTCGGCGCGACGCAAGAGCGGTTCGCTGTGCGTCGCCGTCGCAACGGCGCGCAGGCCGCAGGGGCCGTACACCGACCGCGGCCCGCTCGTCTGTCAGGAGGTCGGCTCGATTGACGGCTTCCCCGTGGACGACGAGCGCGGGCGGCGTTACCTCCTCTGGAAGGAGGACGGCAACAGCGTGAGCAAGCCGACGCCCATCTGGGCGCAGCGACTCTCGGCGGACGGGACGCGCCTCGTCGGAGAGAAGAAGGAAATCCTGCGCAACACCGAGCCGTGGGAGAAGCACGCGCACCTGCCTTACGGCGACCTGATAGAAGGCCCGGCGGTCGTGCGCCGGGGCGGCTGGTTCTACATGTTCTACTCCGGCAACTTCTGCTGCGCGCGCGAGTGCAACTACATGGTGGGCGTGGCGCGCGCGCGGAACCTGCTCGGCCCGTGGGAGAAGAATCCCGCGAACCCGATTCTCAAGGGCAACGACGAATGGAAGTGTCCGGGCCACGGGACAATCGTCTCGGACGCGCGCGGGCGCGACTGGTTCATGTATCACGCGATGGACGCGAAGGACTTCGTTTACGTCGGTCGTCAGGGACTCCTGGACGAAGTGAAGTGGGGCCGCGACGGCTGGCCGACCATCAACGAAGGGCGCGGGCCGAGTTCGCGCGCCGACGCGCCGACGAACGTCCGCGTCTCGGACGCCGGGGCGCATCGCTTCTTCGACGACTTTATGACGACGAGCCTCAGTCCCGGCTGGCAGTGGCCCGCCGCGCAGGAGCCCACAGTCTCCGTCGAGGCGAGGCGGCAAGGCTGGCTCACGCTCGCGCCCGCCGTGGGTCAGGAGGCGAGCCCGGTCGGCGGCGTGGTCGCGCGCTCGACGACGACCGGCGACTACGAGGCGACGACCGAGGTCGAGACGCGCGCGCTCGCGTCCGGCCTGACGGCGGGGCTCTCGGCCTTCGGCGACCCGGAGAACGCGCTCGGCTTGAGCGTCGGCGGCGGCAAGGTCACGCTCTGGCGGCGCGAGAAGAAGGGCGAGCGCGTCGAGCACAACGCCGTGGCGAGCGTGGACGCGCCCGCCGGAGCGACGCTTCACCTGCGGATGCGCGCGCGCGAAGGTCGGCGCTACCGCTTCTCGGTGAGCCGCGACGGGCGCAACTGGCAGGACGTGGGCGGAGAGTTGGACGGCACTTATCTCCCGCCGTGGGACAGGGGCGTTCGCGTCGCGCTCACGGCTGGCGGCGCTCGCGGCGCGGCCCGCTTCGGCTTCCTGCGCGTCGAGCCCGCGCGCTGAGTCAGGCGTCTTTCATCAAACGGACTACACCATCGGAGACAACACAATGAAATCGCACACCAACGGTCGGCGCTTCGCCTTCTACTTCATTTTAGTCCTCGCGCTCTCGGCGCTCGCGCTCGCCGGTTGCCGCAAGGAGGGCGGAGGCGGGACGGGCGGCGCGGATAAGACGACGGGCAAGCTGCGCGTCGGCTTCTCGCAGATGGAGCACAGCGGCCCGTGGCGCATCGCCGAGACGCAGAGCATGAAGGACGAGGCGGCCAAGCGCTCAGACCGCTTCGAGCTGATCGTCACCGACGCGCAGGGGCAGACCGCCAAGCAAGTCTCAGACGTGGAAGACCTCATCGCGCAGCGCGTGGACGCCATCTTCCTCGCCCCGCGCGAGGCCGTGGGCTTCGAGCTGGCCCTCCAATCGGCGAAGGAGGCGAACATCCCCGTCTTCCTCATTGACCGCGAGGTGAAGGGCGAGCCCGGCAAAGACTTCGTGACCTTCATCGGCTCGAACTTCGTCGAGGAGGGACGGCGCGCGGGCGAGTGGCTCGCCAAGCAGACGAATGGCAAGGCCGGGATAGTTGAACTGCTCGGCACGGCGGGCTCGTCGGTCGCCGACGACCGCCACAACGGTTTCGCCGAGGCCATCAAGGCGCACCCCGACATGAAGATCATCGCCGCGCAGCCCGGCAACTTCACGCGCGCCGAAGGGCAACGCGTGATGGAGAACTTGATACAGGCGCACGGCAACAACATCACGGTCGTCTATGCGCACAACGACGAGATGGCGCTCGGCGCGATTCAAGCTCTCAAGTCGGCCAATCGCCAGCCGGGCAAGGACGTGATTATCGTCTCGGTGGACGGCCAGCGCTCGGCGCTCGAAGCCATCGCACGCGGCGAGATGAACGCCACCGTCGAGTGCAACCCGCGCTTCGGCCCCATCGCCTTCGACACTCTGGAGAAGTACCTCCGCAAAGAGCCCGTGCCGCCCAAGATCATCGTCCCCGACCGCTTCTTCGACGCCTCGAACGCCGCGCAGTTCGTGGCGGAAGCGTATTAACGAAGTGAGCGGTAAGCGGTGAGCAGTAAGCAGTGTAAAGACAGACACTGCGCGCCGCTTGCCACTCAACGCCTACTGCTCGCTGCTCACTGCTCACTATGGAAAACGAACCTCTCCTCCGCATGGAGGGCATCACGAAAATCTTCGCGGGGCACGCGGCGCTCGACGGCGTGGACTTCACTTTGGAGCGCGGGGAGGTGCACGCGCTGGTGGGCGAGAACGGGGCGGGGAAGTCCACGCTGATTAAGGTGATGACGGGCGCGTACCGGCGCGACGGCGGGCGCGTGTGGCTCGAAGGCCGGGAGGTGAGCTTCAACTCTCCGGAGGACGCGCAAGAAGCGGGCGTCGTCGCCGTCTATCAAGAGGTCAATCTGCTGACGTTCCGCACCGTGGCCGAGAACATCTTCTTGGGGCGCGAGCCCCGGCGCTACGGGCTCTTGGACTGGGGGCGGATGAACGCGGACGCGGGCGCGATTCTCAAACGACTCGGCCTCGACATTGACCCGCGCGCGCCGCTCGGAAGTCTGAACATCGCCTTGCGGCAGATGGTGGCGATTGCGCGCGGCGTCTCGTTCGGCGCGAAGGTCGTCGTTCTGGACGAGCCGACGAGTTCTTTGACGGAGCACGAAGTCTCGATTCTTTACGACGTGATACGGCGGCTGAAGTCCGAGGGCGTCGGCGTCGTCTATATCAGTCACCGCTTCGACGAGTTGTACACGGTCTGCGACCGCGTGACGATTCTGCGCGACGGAAAGTTCGTCGCCGCGCGACCGCTCGAAGGACTCGAAAGGCTCGACCTCGTCTGCCTCATGCTCGGCAAGCAGCGCGAGGAGTTGCGGAAGAAGGGCGCGACCGCCTTCGGCGAGGCGCACGGCGCGACGGCGACGGCGACGGCGGGCGAGACGCGCGCGCCTCTGCTCCGCGCGGAGAATCTGACGCGCGGGCGGAAGCTCAATCGCGTCTCGCTGGAGGCGGGCCGGGGCGAGATCGTCGGCATGGCGGGCCTGCTCGGCTCTGGCCGGACGGAGACGGCGCGCGCCATCTTCGGCGCGGACTCGCTGGACGAGGGCACGGTCTATCTCGAAGGCAAGGCGCTCGACATCAACGCGCCGGGCGACGCGATTGACGCGGGGCTCGCCTTCCTCACCGAAGACCGCAAGGCCGAAGGCATCATCCCTGAGCTTTCGGTGCGCGAGAATTTGACGCTTGCGGCGCTCCCCGCCTTGAGCAAGCTCGGCGTCGTCTCGCGCGCCAAGCAGAACGAAATAGTCAGCCGTTTTATGAAGCGCCTCGGCATCAAGGCTTCGAGCGCCGAGCAGAAAATCCGAGAGCTTTCAGGCGGCAACCAGCAGAAAGTTCTGCTCGCGCGCTGGCTCTGCAAGAACCCGAAGTTCCTCATCCTCGACGAGCCGACGCGCGGCATAGACATCGGCGCGAAGGGCGAGATTCAGTCGCTCATCAACGAGCTGGCCGGGTCGGGCCTCGGCGTCCTGATGATCTCGTCGGAGTTGGAAGAGCTGGTCGAGGGTAGTTCGCGGGTCGTCGTGATGCGCGAGGGCCGCTGCGTCTCGGAGCTTCGGGGGAGCCGGATTTCGCAGGACAACATCATCCACGCGATGGCCGAGGGCGACGCGACTGAAGGCGGCGCGGAGGAGTGAATAGAGCCACGGCGGACGCAGAAGGCACGGAGGAGCTTCCGAGCGATGTCAAACGCGACGGTCAATCAGGCGGGCGGGGCGAGGGGCTGGAAGTTGTCTTCCGTGGGCGACTACGCGC
>DASTQX010000557.1:0-1329 GCA_035761505.1 Pyrinomonadaceae bacterium | reverse complement strand
TCGCTTCGGAGGCGAAGGGCGTGCTCGCGTCGGGGTTGTTGAAGGCGGAACTCGACCTCGAAGGTCTCAACCAGCAGCTCACCTTCCTCTGGACGCCCGACCCGCACACGCTCTTCAAAGGGATACGCAGGCTCCCGCCCGCGCACGTCCTGACGTGGCGCGCGGGCGAGACAGACGTGCGCGAGTGGTGGGACGTTTCGTTCGACGAGATCGAAGCGGGACGGAGCGAAGCGTGGTGGCGCGAGCGTCTGTTAGAGACTCTGGAGCGCGTCGTCGGGATGGAGATGGTCTCGGACGTGCCTCTGGGGTCGTTCCTCTCGGGCGGCGTGGACTCTTCGGTCGTGACGGCTTTGATGCGGAAGCGGGGCGGCGGTCGTCGCGTCTCGACCTACACGGTCGGGATTGAAGAGGACGACCTGCGCTTCGACATCATCCCGAGCGACGTGCCGTGGGCGCGCAAGGTCGGGCAGTTGCTCGACGCAGACTATCACGAGACGATGCTCCGGCCCGACGTGGCAAAGCTTCTGCCGATGCTCGTCCGTCATCTTGAGATGCCGGTCATCGACATGGCCATCTCCAGCTACCTCGTCTCGAAAGAGGCGCGCGAGACCCTGACGGTGATGCTGTCGGGGATGGGCGGCGACGAAGTCTTCGCGGGCTACCCGCGTCAGTTGGCGATGAGCCTTGCGGGCGCGCTCGACCCGCTGCCTTCCATGTTGCGACGCCCCGCCATGCGCGCGGTGGCGAGCGCACTGCCGGGTGGAAGACCCGGTCGTCTGACCGCGCCTCTGCGTAATGCGAAGAAGTTCGCCCGGAGCGCCGCGCTCGACTTCGAGTCGCGCTACATGGGCTTCGGCACATACTTTACGGACGAGGCGAAGCATCGTCTCTACACGGACGAAGTACGTTCGGCCATCGAGGGCTCAGACGCGTACTATCTGCACCGGCGCTACTTCGAGCGCTGCGCACGGGCGGCGCCGCTCAACCGCCTGCTCTACGTTGACCTGAAGACGTTCCTGCCGTGTCTCAACCTCGACTACACGGACAGGACTTCGATGGCGGCGACGCTGGAGGTGCGCGTGCCGCTCCTCAATCACGAGCTGGTCGAGCTGGCGGCGCGGATGCCGCCGCGCTTGAAGTTAAAGGGCCTGCGACGCAAGTACATCCTGAAGAAGGCCGCCGAGACGTTGCTGCCGCGCGACGTTGTGTGGCGGAAGAAGGCGGGATTCGGCGCTCCCATCCGCGCGTGGCTGCGCGGGCCGCTCAAGCCGCTGGTGGACGAGATGCTGTCGGGGATGGGCGGCGACGAAGTCTTCGCGGGCTACCCGC
>DASTQX010000556.1:0-12380 GCA_035761505.1 Pyrinomonadaceae bacterium | reverse complement strand
AGCTTGGACTTTTTGAGAACCCCGCGCCGGACGAGTCCTTGAAGGCCACGTTTGCGACGCCCGAAGCGCGCGCCCTGAGCCTCGAAGCCGCGCGCGAGGCGATGACGCTCCTGAAGAACACGAACAACCTCTTGCCGCTCGCGCGCGACCGCAAAGTGCTCGTCACCGGCCCGACCGCCGACTCGCTCATCCCGCTCAACAACGGCTGGACTTACGTCTGGCAGGGGACGAAGGCCGAACTCTACCCGACAGACCGCCCGACGATCCTCGGCGCGGTGCGCGCGAAGGCGGGCGCGGGGAACGTGACTTACGTGCCCGGCGCGACGCTCGACAAAGAGGTTGACATCGCGGCGGCGGTCGCGGCGGCGAAGGCGGCGGACGTTTCAATCGTCTGCCTCGGCGAGGGCGGCTACGCCGAGACGCCCGGCAACATCAGCGACCTCACGCTGGACGAAGCGCAACTGAAACTCGCCTCGGCCATCATCGCGGCGGGCAAACCCGTCGTCCTCGTGCTGGCCGAAGGCCGTCCGCGCGTCATCAACCGCGTCGCCGACGGCGCAGCCGCCATCCTCTTGGCCTACAACCCCGGCAACGAGGGCGGGCAGGCGGTGGCCGACGTGCTCTTCGGCGACTACAACCCCGGCGGGCGTCTGCCGTTCACCTATCCGCGTTACCCGAACGCGCTCCTCACCTACGACCACAAGACGTTCGAGAAGCAGGACACGAGCTTCGGCCTCACCGCCTTTAACCCGCAGTTCGAGTTCGGCCACGGCCTGAGCTACACCGCCTTCAAGTACGGCGAACTGCGTTTGAGCCGGAAGACTTTGGGCGAGGCGGACAAGCTGACGGTCTCCGTGACGGTCAAGAACGAGGGCCGCCGCGCCGGGAAAGAGGTCGTGCAACTTTACCTGCGCGACCTCGTGGCCTCCGTCACGCCGCCCGATAAGCGGCTCAAGCGGTTCGCCAAGATACATCTCGAACCCGGCGAAGCGCGGACGCTCACCTTCGAGTTGGGGCGCGACGACCTCGCCTTCATCGGCCCCGCGAACCGTCCACTCGTCGAGCCCGGAGAGTTTGAAATCCTCGTCGGCGGTTTGAAGGAGAAATTTACGCTCGCGCCGTCTCCTTGAGTGGGCCCCCTGCGATGCAGGGTTTGAGGGGCGGCGCATCGAGGGGCGCGAGAACTCAGCAAGAGCGAGGAAACGCTTTATCTTGCGAAGTCCTCGCGCCCCACGGTCTTATCAATCCGGGCCTCCGAGAACTTTCCCCGGCGTTCGCCGTCTGCTTCAAGCAACACGCGAAAGGCACGCGCTCCGTCATCCTTCTGTCGTCGAATCATCCTCCGACTATGACCAAAAAAATCAGCCGCCGTACCTTCATCAAAACTTCAGCCGCCGCCGGCGCTCTGGGCCTCGCGCTCCCCGAAGCAGCCGCTTCATGGCGAAGTGGACAGGCCGTCCCGCCCCGGCTCTCGTCTTACGACGGCAGGGCGAAAGAGCTTCTGTCGAGAATGTCTCTGGAAGAGAAGGTCGGGCAGATGTTGCAGGCCGAGATCACCGGCCTCAAAGACGAAGGGGACGTGGAGAAGTATTTCCTCGGCTCGCTCCTGAGCGGCGGCAGCGCCGACCCGAAGAGCGGGAACAGCCTCGACGCCTGGACGGACATGTACGACGGCTATCAGTCGCGCGCCTTAAAGACGCGGCTCGGGATACCCATCCTCTACGGCGTGGACGCCGTCCACGGGCACAGCAACGTGCTCGGCGCGGTGGTCTTCCCGCACAACATCGGTCTGGGTTGCACGCGCGACGCGCGGCTCGTCGAAGAGGCGGCGCGCGTCACGTCGGTCGAGGTCAGGGCGACGGGCATCAACTGGACTTTCGCCCCCTGCGTCGCCGTCCCGCGCGACGAGAGATGGGGGCGGACTTACGAGGGCTTCGGCGAGACGCCCGAACTCGCGGCGGTGCTCGGCGAGGCCGCCGTGCGCGGCTTTCAGGGCAGCGACCTCAAACACCCTCTGAGCGTGCTGGCGTGCGCCAAGCACTTCGTCGGCGACGGCGGCACCGCTTGGGGAACCGGGGCGAAGAAGAACCCGAACTCCGACGAGCGCTGGCCGCTCGACCGGGGCGACACGCGGCTCGACGAGAAAGAGTTGAGAGAGATTCACATGCGGGGCTACGTCACCTCCATCCGCGCGGGCGTCGGAACCGTCATGCCTTCCTACAGCAGTTGGAACGGGGTGAAGTGTTCGGGGAGCCGAAGGCTTCTGACCGAAATCCTGAAACGGGAGCTCGGCTTCGAGGGGTTCTTAATCTCCGACTATAACGCGATTGACGAGATGCCCGGCGACTACAAGAGCCAGATCGAACAGTCGGTCAACGCCGGGATGGACATGTTCATGGTGCCCGACAGGTATCGAGAGATGTATGCGCTGCTGCTGGAACTCGTGAAGGAGAAGAAAGTTCCGGCGGCGCGCGTTGACGACGCCGTGACGCGTATCCTCCGCGTTAAGCTCGCAATGGGGCTTCTGGACAAGGGGCGCTCTCACCTCGCCGACCGCGCCTTACACAAAAAGTTCGGCTCCGACGAGCACCGTCGCGTGGCGCGCGAGTGCGTCCGGCGCTCGCTCGTGCTGCTCAAGAACGAGCGCCGGACGCTGCCGCTCTCGAAGGCGCTGGGGCGCGTCCACGTCGGGGGCAAGAGCGCCGACGACATCGGGAACCAGTGCGGCGGCTGGACGATAGACTGGCAGGGCAAAAGCGGCGAGGTGACGACCGGCGGCACGACCATCCTCAAGGCGATTAAGGAGGCCGTGTCGGGCACGACGAAGGTGACTTTCTCGAAGGACGGGGCGGGGGCCGAGGGGGCGGATGTCGGCGTCGTCGTCATCGGCGAGACGCCATACGCCGAGATGCTCGGCGACAGGGAAGACCTCGCGCTCGCGGCGGAGGACGCGGCGGCGTTCGAGAACATGAAGCGGGCGGGAATCCCCGTCGTCGTGGTGCTGCTTTCGGGGCGACCCTTGATCGTCAACGAAGTGCTCGGCAGGTGTGACGCGTTCGTCGCCGCGTGGCTGCCGGGGACGGAAGGGCAAGGCGTCGCGGACGTGCTCTTCGGCGATTACAAGCCGACCGGCAAACTCTCTTTCTCGTGGCCGCGCTCGATGTCGCAAATCCCCGTCAACGTCGGGGACAAAACTTACGACCCGCTCTTTAAATACGACTTCGGTTTGACCTTTTGAAGCCGAAGCGCCTTATCCGCCGTTCGACTTCTTCAGCTTCTCAGCCGCCTGCCGCACGCGGTTGCTGAGCCGGATGACTCTCTCCAGATTGCGTCTGGCCTCCGACGAGTCCGGCACGCTCACCACGCGCGTCTCCCCAAACATGGGGTTTGAGACGAAGGCTTGGACGGCGCGGTCGAGTTCGGCAAGCAGCGATTTGAGGTCGCCCGCGCGTTCCGCCGCGCTCGGTTTGGGCGCGGGCGGCTGCTCGCCAGTCGTCGGCGGGAAGAGGTTGGCGCTCAGCCGCGACGCTCGCTTCTTAATCTCCGCCGCGCCTTCGGCGACGCGACCGTAAGCCATCCCGCCGCCCGCGCCTTCCTGCAAGACGTTGTTGATGAGCTGTATCCGCTCGAAGTCTTCTTTGATGGCGGGGAACTTGTGGTCGTCGGCGGGGCGGCCCTCGTACTTTTCGGCGGAGCGCCGGACGCGCTCGATCTCGGTCGAGCGGAGATTGTCCTCGATAATCTTGTCCTTCGGGTTGTTCGTGCGGATGCCGCCGGGCGGCCCAAGCTGCCGGGCAAAAGCCGTGGAGGCCAACGCCGGTAAAGAGGCGAGGATGAATATCAGAAAAAGTCGCCTACTCAACTCGACCTCCTCTCATCCGAGAGGGCGCAAGGCGAGGAGCTTAATCGTGGTCGGCGTGCCGTTCTCGACCCCGACCTTGAGGAGTGCCTGATAGTACTTCGGGGACGCCGCGCCTCCGGCCTGCCGCAAGGCTTGCGCGAGGACGGCGAGATGGCCCTTCGTCGTGATGAACTCGGCGGCGGCCTCTGTGCCTTCGCTGTAGATGCCCGCGAGGGTCATGACGGCGTGCTCGCCGGAGACGTTCGGCTTGACCGTGATGAGGGCGTAGTCGGTGCGCAATTCCCCCGTCCGCTCGTCGAACTCCGGGCGGTACTCCGGCAACTCGCCCGGCAAGGGCTGCCGGTTCTCGATGGTCGCCGCGTCGGTGTAGCTGAAGTTCTCGCTGACGGGGAGCTTGCGCGACCACTCGTTGACATAGACGCTGCCGAGCAGGATGACGTTGCGGTATTTGAGGTCGGCGGCGTTGGCGTGGCGGCTCTGGCGAAGCAGGATGTCGCGGTTCGCCGAGCGGAAGAGCGTGCTCAGGCGGTAGAGCCCGATGGCCTCGCCCATCCCCGTGTACATCCCGACGGAGAGCAGAAGCCGGGGTTGAGTCTCGTCTATCGGCAAGTTCTGCGCCCTGAACTCCGGCGTCTCGGTCGTCGCGCGCACCTGCTCCGGCGTGAGTTGGAGCGCCCGCGCGGTCGCGGCGCTGGGGTCGGCGCGGTTGACGAAACGATAGACCGCCGGGTTGCTCAGAAGGAGCAGCGGCGGTTCGGGGTCGTCCACGAACACGCCCCAGACGGCCTTGAACTCTTCGGCGTTGAAGGGGGCGGCGTCGCCCGCGAGCTGCCGTTGCGGCTCGCGGTTCCGGAAGTAGAGCGCCGCCAGCAGCGCGACCGACAGCAAGAGGATGACGCCGACGAGAACCGCGCGGAGCGTCTTCCCCGTGCGCGCGGCGGGAGGGGCTTCGACGACCGGCTGGGCGCGCAAGTCGTCGGGCCGGGCGTGGCCGTTGCCTGATTCTTCGGAGGCCGGGAGCGAGGCGGGGGAAGTTTCGTGGATGTCGGCGCGGGCGTAGTTGAAGACCGGGTGGTAGTGACCTTTCGGGAGGTCAATGATGACCTGATCGGCCTTGCCCTCGGTGGCGTAATACTCGTGCAGCTTCGTCCGGAGCCGCCCCGCCTGCACGCGCACCACCGAATCTATGCGGGGGTCGTAGTCGCTGTCGCGCCCGAAGACCTCGGTGGCGATAGTGTATTCCTTGAGCTGCGCGTCGTTGTCGTCAACCGTCTTCTCGACGACGAAGCGGAGAAACGCCTTGAGGCTCTCGGAGTTTTGCAGGGTGCGGCTGTGCAGCACCTTCTCCAAGTGCTCAAGTTTTTGTTCCTTGCCCAACTCCATACGCATCCTACGACCTTTACAGTGCGCTTGAAAATCGAGACGGCGCGGCGTCGTCCTTCAGCGCGTGCGAGTTGATAAAAGTTGTTCGGTAACTCCGAAGGCTGGAAACCCGTCTGACGGCGAGTGGATTATAAGCCCATGTTACGCTTTTCAACAACCACGATTGCCTGAGCGCCGGACTGTCGCCGAAACCGGCGAGAGCGGGCCGGTTTTTCCGCGATGTAACGAGTTACACGCCGCCTGTAACACGGGGCTTTTCTGAAAGCGCCGACAATTACGCCCGCGCCGGGCCGTCGTGTCTCACCGTGTCATAACGGGCGGTAACTTTTGGAGCGTCTGAAAGTTAGCTATAGTTACTTACGGCCTTAATCTCGTGCGCCAGTGCCGGACGAGCCCCGCGTTCGATGCCGGTTCGGCTCAGGCGGCACAGCTTTTGAGACGGCCAGCCCCACTCACCGGAAAGTTTCGCAAGTCCTGCTGTCGTGACGACTCGCCTCCGCGGGCGTCCAGAGCGCGCTACCGAATATCCGTCGGCGAGGCCGTCAAACCGCTTCGCGTGAAGTCATCGGGAGGAGAAGCCCAAAATGAGTAAGGCAGATTCGTGCCGGTTTCCGGCACTCAAGAGAAGTGAGGCCGGGCGGGTCGTGAGGTTGGCCGACCTGTTGATGTTGGCGCTGGTGCCTTGCCTGTTGCTGCTCCTCGCGCTCCCGACCTACGCGCAGAAGAGTTCGGGGCAGATCACCGGCGAGGTCGTTGACCAGAACGGCGCGGCGCTGCCGAACACGAAGGTCACGGTCACGCAGGTCGAGACCAACCTGACGCGCGACGTGAACACCAATCAGGACGGCATCTACTCGGTGCCGGACTTGCCCATCGGCACCTACCGCGTCTCGGCGACGCACGGCGGCTTCAAGGAGACGGTCGTCGAGGGCGTTACGGTCAACGTCTCGACGACCACCCGGCAGGACTTCACGATGCAGGTCGGCGAGGTCGGCGAGCGGGTGGACATCGTGGCCGAGAGCGTCCAGATTCAGCAGGAGACCGGCACGCTCTCCGACGTGGTGACGGGCGAGCAGGTGCGGGAACTGCCGCTCAACGGGCGCAGCTTCGTCCAACTCACGCAGTTGCAGCCGGGCGTCTCGCCCGCCAACAACTTCGACAGCAAGAACAAAGGGCTCTTCTCCGGCGTGGACTTCTCCGTCAACGGCAACACGACGCAGAGCAACCTGTTCCTCATTGACGGCGCGAACAACAACGACACCGGCTCGAATCGCACCGTCCTCCTCTACCCGTCCATCGAGGCCATTGGCGAGTTCACGATGCTGCGTAACAGCTTCAGCCCCGAATACGGGCAGGCTTCCGGCGCGATCATCTCGATTGCGACGCGCGGCGGCGAGAACACCTTCCACGGCAGCCTCTTCTACTTCGGTCGGAACGACAAGCTGAACGCCGCCGACTTCTTCGCCAACCGCGTCGGCGGCACGAAAGACAAACTGCGGCGCAACGACTTCGGCGGCTCCATCGGCGGCCCCATCGTCAAAGACCGGCTCTTCTTCTTCTACTCGCAGGAGTTCAACAAGGAGATCAGAGGCCAGACGCGCTTCGGCAGCGTCCCGACTCTGGCCGAACGCAACGGCGACTTCTCGCAGCCCCGCTTCGCGCCCGACGGGACGCGGTGCAGCGGCCCGGCCATCGGCAACGGGCGGCCCGGCTCGGCCAACCAGATTATCCCGCAGGCCGACATCAGCCCCGCCGGTCTCGCCATCACCCGCATCTTCCCGGAGCCGAACATCGCCAGTCCCAACGACTGTAACAACTGGCGACAGTCCACCAACTCGCCGATTGACTTCCGCGAGGAGAACATCCGCATAGATTACAAGATCACCGAGAGCAACCGCATCTTCGGGCGCTACACGCAAGACCACTGGGAGAACCCCGCGCCGATTCTCTTCAGCGCGGGCCTCTGGGGCGACGACGCCTTCCCCGGCGTCGAGAGCAGTTGGCAGCAGCCCTCGCGGCAAGCGGCCTTCAAGCTCTCCTCGACGCTCGGCAACTCCGCCGTCAACGAGATTCAGTTCTCCTACTCGGCCAACCGCATCAACATCACGCCCGAACTCGGCGGCGACATCAACGAAACGCTCTCGACCGCCGTCCCCGGCTTCTTCCCTGAGAGCGTCAAGCTCAACGAGGGCCGTCGCGCGCACCCGACCTTCTGGGGCGGCATCGCGCCGTTCTCCAGCAACTTCGGCTCCGACCTCTGGACGGCGGCCCCTTGGAAGAACGCGCTCGACATCTACTCGATCCGCGACGACTTCTCGAAGGTCACGGGCAACCACACCTTCAAGCTCGGTTTCCTCCACGACTGGGCCGGGAAGGACGAGGACTCGCTCGGCGCGGCGGCCTCCGAGTCGCCGCAGTTCTGGGGCGCGTGCTGCGCGAACAACTCCGGCAACTATCTGGCCGACATCCTGACGCGCGGGAGCCGCTTCGGCTTCGCCGAGACCAGCACGCAGCCCGTCGCGCTCACGCGCTACCGCAACTTCGAGCTTTACTTCGGCGACACTTGGAAGGTGCGCTCGAACCTGACGCTCGAACTCGGCGCGCGCTACTCCTACTTCCCAGAGCCGTTCGACGCCGAAGACCGGATGACCTCCTTCGACCTCCGGTTCTACGACCCGTCGCGGCCCGCGAGTGATTTCTGCAACGGCATCGTCGTGGTGCCGGGCACGAACCCCTGCGCCGCATTCCCCGGCGTGAGCACGCCGACCGAGGGCGTCAACCGCGCGCTGCGCGAGAACGATAAGAACGCCATCGCGCCCCGCCTCGGCATCGCCTGGGACCCGTTCGGCAACGGCAAGACCGCCATCCGCGCCGGCGTCGGCCAGTTCTTCCAGCGCGAGCGCGTGAGCATCGCGCTCGGCATGGTCGCCAACGCGCCCTTCGCCCTGAGCATCGGCGGCGAGCGCACGCTCGACGACAACGGCGCGAACACCTTCGTCATCTCCGGCCCGCCGGGCGGCGCTCCGTCGCGCGCGCACAACCCGGAGGCGCTCCTGCCGAACGCGTGGCAGTGGAACTTGACCGTCGATCAGGAGTTGTGGAAGGACGCGGTGCTTGAGGTCGGCTACGTAGGGAACCGCGCGCTGCACCAGCTAATCAGCTTCGACGCCAATCAAGTGTTGCCGCAGAACCGCATAGCGGCGGCGCTGTGCGGGGGCGACGCCGGGTGCGTCAACAACCTCCGGCCCGCGCGCAACTTCGGCTTCATCGCCGGGTTCGAGCGTTCGGGCTCGGCCAACTATCACTCTCTGCAGGCGATGTTCAAGACTCGCCTCTTCGGCAAGTCGCAGATTCAGGCCGCCTACACTTGGTCACATTCGATTGGCGACGCGGCGCTCGACGATTCGAGCGGCGGCGCGAGCGTCAACACGCGCACCGACACCTACGACGGGAGCATTGACTACGGGAACACGGGCATCAACCGCCCGCACATCTTCGTCTTGAACTCCGTCATCTACCTGCCCTCGTTCAAGGGCTCGAACGAGTTCACGAGGGCCGCGCTCGGCGGCTGGGAGTTCGCGACCATCTACACGGCCAGTTCCGGCTCTTCGGTCATTCCGCGCATCGCCAACGGGAGCATCTCCAACCTCCAAGCCGGTGGCCTTGCCGGGACGGGCACCAGCCAGTCCAACGTCCGACCGAACCGCGTGCCCGGCGTCCCGTGCACGATTGATAACGGCGACCCGACGCAGATCATCAACCCGGCGGCCTTCACGCTGGTCGGGACGTTGATCGGCTCGCCGGGCAACGCCTCGCGCGGCTCGTGCCTCGGCCCCGGCATCAACAACGTGGATATGTCCTTCTACAAGAACTTCACGCCCGCTTGGCTGCGGAAGCCTTTCGGCGAATCGGCGCGCGTGCAACTCCGTCTGGAGATGTTCAATGCCTTCAACCACACGCAGTTCCGCGCCGACAGCTTGCAGAACAACATGTTCATCAACACCGGCGGCCAGCCCGTGGTGTGCGGCAACGCGCCGTGCAGCGCGACGAACCGCGTGGTCACGAGCTTCGTCACGAACGGCGGTTTCGGTCGGTCGGGCACGACGCGCGGCCCGCGCGAAATCCAGTACGCGCTGAAGCTGGTCTTCTAAACTTCAATCCAAACTCTGGCAGGGAGGTAAAGCTTGACGTTCGGCTTTGCCTCCCTGTTATTATTGTCAGCCGAGCCCGCCGCATCAGCTTTAGCGTTTGCTTTTCAGAAGATGAGCAAGTTTCCGCCCCTCGTCCTGCTTCCCCTCCTGCTCTGGCTGCCCGTCGCCGGGGCGGCCCAAACGCCATCCCGCCAAAGGCCCGGCCCGAAACCGACCGAAGACCGACTGGCACGCCATCTCAGCGCGGCGCAGACTTATCAACTCTCAGGCGACCTCGAACGGGCCGCCGTCGAGAATCGCGCGGTCGCCGCCATCGCGCTGAGCCGCCTCGGCTCGGTCGCCATCCGCGAGCGCCAACTCCGGCGCGCGGCCCAACTGCTCACGGACTCGCTGGCGCTGCGCGAAGACGCGCGGGTGCGCACCGACCTCGCGATTGCGCGGATGCGTTTGATGGAGACCGACCGGGCCGTGGAGGAAGCTCAGGCCGCGCTCAAGGCGGACGAGCGCGACGCCCGCGCGCATCACGTCTTGGGGAAGCTCTTCTACATGAAGGGGGACTACCCGAACGCGCTCCGAGAGCTTGAGCGCGCCGTGGTTCTCGAAACCGACCTCGACGCCGCTTACACGCTGGGCATGACCTACCTGCGGCTCAAACAACTCGACCGCGCGAAGCTGCTCTTCGAGGAGATGCAGGCGGCCCTCAAGGACAGCGCCGTCGCGCACATCCTGTTCGGTCGCGCCTACGAGGAGACCGGCTTCCCTTCGGAGGCCGAGCGCGAGTTCAAGCGGGCGCTCTTGATTGATCCGCAAGCGCCGCGCGCGCACTTCTATCTCGGTTACGTCATCCTCATCAACGGCGGGGCCGAGCGCCTGCCGCAGGCCGCGCAGGAGTTCGAGCGTCAACTGCAACTTGACCCGCGAGATTTCTACGCGCACTTCTTCCTCGGCCTCATCGCCGCCAACGAGAACGACCACCGCAAGGCCGTCCGGCATCTCTCGGAGGCCGTGCGGCTGAAACCCGAATCGGGCGAGACGCACCTCCACCTCGGCCAGTCGCAGGCGGAGTTGGGCGACGCCGCCGCCGAGAAGAGTTTGCGACGCGCCATCGCGTTGACCGCCGACGTTTCGCAGAACAGCTATCAGGTGAAGAGGGCTCACTTCATTTTGGGCCGCCTGTTGATGAAGGCGGGACGCAGGACGGAAGGAGAGAAGGAACTGGCCCTCGCCCGCGAGCTGCAAGGTCAGTCGCTCGAAAGCTCTCGGCAGCAGATCGGCGAAATTCTCGGACAGGTGGCGAAGCCCGCGACGGACGGCGTGACGGCCCCCAGCCAGACCACGAGCGGGGACAACTCGGCTGGCGAAGGCGGCGAAGAAGTGCTCCTCATCGAAGAGCCCCGGCCCGACCAGAGCGAGGCGGCGAAGTACGAAGGTGTGAAGGCCGAGTTGAGCGAAGTGCTCGCGCAGGCGTACCACAATCTCGGCGTCATCGCCGTGCAGCAGGGGCGCGCAGCCGAGGGCGTCGAGCGGTTCGCCGCCGCCGCCGAGTGGAAGCCCGACCTCGCGGGCCTCGACCGCAACTGGGGCATCGTCTCGTTCCGCGCCGAGCAGTACGACAAGGCCGTCGCGCCGCTTTCAAGGCATCTGCAAGCCCGGCCCGACGACGCGCTCGCGCGCCGGATGCTGGGCGTGAGCCATTACCTGACGGGGAATTTTCGTCAGGCCGTGGAGACGCTGCGCCCGCTCGAACCTTCCATCACCGCCGACCCGGAGTTGGCCTACGCCTACGGCGTCTCGCTCGTCCGGCTCGCGGACAACCGCGCGGCGACCGCTCTGTTCACGCGCCTCGCCGAACAACATTCAGAGACGCCGCAGGCGCGACTCTACGCCGCGCAAGGGTTGATGATGATCGGCGACTACGAAGGAGCCTTGAGAGAGTACCGCGCCGCCGCGCGGCTCGACCCCTCGATGCGGCAGGCTCACTATCACGCGGGGCAGAGTCTGATACGGCTCAACCGTCTCGAAGAGGCCGAGCAGGAGTTCCGTCAAGAGCTTCTGTTGAACCCTTCGGACGAGGCGTCGAAGTATCACTTGGCTTACGTCCTGCTTGAGTCGAAGCAGAAGACGGCGGAGGCCGTGTCGCTGCTGAAGGAGGCCGTCGCCGCCCGGCCCGATTACGCCGACGCGCGCTACCGTCTGGGCAAGACGCTGGCCGAGCAGGGCGATGTGGCCGGGGCCATCGAGCACCTCGAAGCCGCCGCGCGGGCCGAGCCGTCGAAGGATTACATCCGCTATCAACTGAGCATCGCCTACCGTCGCGCCTCGCGTGCGGCGGACGCCGACCGCGAGCTTCAACTCTACAAGGAGTTGAAGGCGGCGAGCCGCGAGCTACAGCCCGGCGCGATGGGGGGCAAGCAGAATGCCCCTTGAGCACTCCGGACGGCGGCTGCGGCTTCTCGTCTCCTGCCTCCTCCTGCTCGCGTGCGCCCGCCCCGCCGCCGCATCGCAGAACGGCCCCGCGACCGGCGACACCCTCTCGCGCATCGAAAAGAGCATTGAGCAGGGAAGATTCGACGAGGCTGAAAAGCCTCTGCTCGATTACGCCGTCGCCCACCCGAAAGATACGAAGGCGTTAGAGCTTCTCGGACAGATGCGCTTCAGGCAGGGCCGCTTCGGCGAAGCGGAAGCCCTCTTCCGGCGCGTGCTGGCGCTCGACCCGGCGCTTCTCAAAGCGAAGCTCAATCTCGCGCACGCCCTCGACGAATCGGGGCGCAGAGAGGAAGCCCGCTCGCTTCTCGTCGAGGCCGCGCGTTCCGCCTCCGCAGACCCGCGCGTGCGACTCTCGCTCGCCGAATCACTGGCGCGCGTCGGCGAGTCCCGTCTGGCGCTCGCGGCGACCGAAGCGCTCCCCGCGTCGTTAAAGAGCGCAGAGGCGCTGCCCGTCATCGCTTCCAGCCTGCTCGCCCTCGGCGAGCGAGAGAAGTTGA
>DASTQX010000555.1:0-3205 GCA_035761505.1 Pyrinomonadaceae bacterium | reverse complement strand
GGCGCGGCACGCGGGTTGTTTAATG
This sequence comes from Pyrinomonadaceae bacterium, assembly GCA_035761505.1. Classification (GTDB taxonomy): domain Bacteria; phylum Acidobacteriota; class Blastocatellia; order Pyrinomonadales; family Pyrinomonadaceae; genus JAIVJM01. The sequence continues at coordinate 3,180 of DASTQX010000555.1, read as the reverse complement.
AAGCAGGCGCGGCTTGCGGAAGCGCCTCACAAGGCGCTTCACGAACTCACCGCACGGAGTTCGTAAAGCCGCGCCAGTTTTGAAAGCACGGCGCGTTGTTGAAAACAGATTCGGGGCGTCTCGGAGGTTGAGCGAAGATGCCCCGCACGATTCTCACCCAGCATGGCGGGCACAAGTGCCACAAACGATTGCCCGCTCTTGCCCCCCACACGTCGCCGAAAGCGAGTTCCGATTTGCTCCCGGCTCTCACTTTCGGCGACGAGTGTTTTTGAGGGATTTGGATTTTAGATTTTGGACTTGCGATTGAAAGACAGTCCGTCTCTCATCAATCCAAAATCTAAAATCTAAAATCCAAAATCGCTTCGGAGGGTACAAGTGATCCTCATCAACATGTCCGACTATAACCGCGCCGCCAGCACGTACTGGGGCGCGTTGGTCGCCACGGGCGCGGGCGTCTGCGCGTGGGGCGTCTATCACTGCCTCCCGTTCACGCCGGGGCAGTGGGCACAGTTGCTCGTCTTGGCGAGCCTCGTCGTCGTCTCCGGCATGCGCCCGGTGCGCATCCCCGGCACGAAGGCGAGCGTCACGGCGGGCGACGCCTTCATCTTCCTCGGAGCCATCTTTCTCGGAGTCCCGGCGGCCATCGTGCTCGGCGCGATTGACCTCCTGACGAGTTCTCTGCGCACGACGCGCCGCGCGACGAGCTGGATCGCCGCGCCCGCATGCATGGCCCTGACGGTCTTCGTCGCGGGCCACGTCTTTTACTTCGCGCTCGAAGCCTACGCCGGAGTCGCGCGCCGCCCCGTCGGCGTCTCGGAAGCGCTCCGCCTCGAACAGCTCCTCCTGCCGCTCATCCTGATGGCGCTCGTCCAGTATTTCCTGAACGGGATGCTCATCGCCACGCTCATCGCTTTGAAGAGCCGCCGCCCGGTCTGGCGCTGCTGGCTCGATAACTACCTCTGGACTTCGTGGACGTTCTTCGCGGGCGCGCTTGCCGCGCTCGTCATCTATGGCGCGACGATGAAGTTTGGGCTGCTCTACGTCCTCCTGAGCGTGCCGGTCATCGCCGCCACCTTCGCCACCTATCACACGTACTTCGAGCGCGTCGCCGAGAAGACGCGCGAGGCGGCGGAGCTGAGCCGCATCCACCTCGCCACGGTCGAGGCGCTCGCCACGGCGATTGACGCCAAAGACCAGACGACGCACTGTCACGTCCGCCGCGTGCAGATTTACTGCGCGCGGATGGGCGAGCTGATGGGGATGACGACCAACGAGATTAAGGCTCTGAGGGCCGGGGCGCTCCTGCACGACATAGGGAAGCTCGCCGTGCCAGACCACATCCTGAACAAGCCGGGCAAGCTCAACGGGGCCGAGTTCGAGAAGATGAAGATTCACACGACCGTGGGCGCGCAGATTCTCGAACGCGTCGGCTTTCCTTATCCGGTCGTGCCCATCGTCCGCTCGCACCACGAGCAGTGGGACGGCGCGGGCTACCCGGACGGCTTGAAGGGCGAAGAGATTCCTTTGACGGCGCGCATCCTTTCGGTCGTGGATTGCTTCGACTCGGTGCGCGAAGACCGGCCTTACCGGCCCGGCAAGACGCGCGAGGAGGCGTGCGCGCTTTTGCGGCGCGGAGCGGGGAACCACTTCGACCCGTCGGTCGTCGAGTTGTTCTTGAAATACTTGCCGGAGTTCGAGAAGGAGATTGTGGAGAGTGGGCTCGACCATCCGGGCTTTACCAGCGTCGAGTGCGAGCCGCGCGCGCTACTCGACGACTCGCACGCCTCGATGCCGCCGGGCTTGCAGCCGGACGCGCGCGACTCTTCGGCGACGCCCGAATACCTGACGCAGATCAAGAACGCACACCGCGAAGTCTATGCGCTCTACGAAATCGCGCGCACCTTCGGCTCGTCCTTGGACATCGAGGACACGGTGACTGTCCTCGTCAACAAGGTCGGGCACATCATCCCGTTCGACCTCTGCGCCGTTTACCTCTTCGACGAGCTGAAGGGCTACGCCACCGCCGCGCACGTCGCGGGCCGCCACGCCGAACTCGTGCGCGGGCGGGCCGCCGCGCCCGGCGAAGGCGTCGTCGGCTTCGTGCTCGCCAACCGCCGCGCGTCGTACCTGCTCGACCCGATGCTCGACTTCATGGACATCCACTTGCCCGAAGGCTCGGAGTATCGCTCGATGGTCGCTCTGCCGCTCTTGAAGGACGAGCGCCTGCTCGGCGTGCTGGCCGTCTATGCGACCGAAGCGCGGCGCTACGCGGACGACCACCTGCGCCTGCTCGACACGGTGGCGCGGCTCGCCTCGGACGCGCTCTCGAACGCGATGAACCACGCGCGCGCCGAGTCGAACGCCTTGACCGACACCTTGACGGGCTTGCCGAACGCGCGGGCGATGTACGTGCGCTTCGAGCAGGAGTCGGCGCGCGCGCGCCGCACGGGCCAGCCCTTTCAGGTCGTGATGCTCGACCTCGACAGCTTCAAGCAGGTCAACGACACCTTCGGCCACAAGACCGGCGACCGCGTGCTGCGCGAAGTGGCGCGCATCCTTCAGGCGCAACTCAGGGAGTACGACTTCCTCGCGCGTTACGCGGGCGACGAGTTCGTCGCCATCGTGCAGGACTTGACGACCGAGCAGGTCAACGAGCTACGCGAGCGCATCGAGAACGCCGTCGGCAAATTCTCGCTCCACGTTCGCGGCGACAAGCACGCGCGCGTCGGCATCAGCGTCGGCTCGGCCAGTTACGGCGTCCACGGCGAGACGCTCGACCAACTCCTCATCGCCGCCGACGAGGCCATGTACTCCGTCAAGTCCAACCACAAACAGCAACGCGCCCACGGCTCGAAGGCGGGCGGCGTCCTCGACGTGAACACGGGCGACCTCGCCTCGACGGCGATAAATTAGGAGCCGTGAACCGTTAAAAGCCGTAAACCGTAAACCGTGAACCGTGACAGGAAGCTTAGCTCTTGTCACGGTTCACGGTTTACGTCTTACGTCTTACGTCTTTTCCTTCAGTCTCCAGTCTTTTCGCTCGCCTTGTCGATGGCGGCCCGGATCATAGAGGGAATCTGGCTGCTGAAGCCGCGGAACTTGGTGACGATGCGGCCGCCGGGAGCGATGACGAAGGTCTGCGGGATGCTGCCGTTGCCGTTCATCAGGGCCAGCGAGACC
>DASTQX010000554.1:0-3406 GCA_035761505.1 Pyrinomonadaceae bacterium | reverse complement strand
CGAGCGGGCTAAAGCCCTTCCCTTCTCCACACCCTGCCTCACAAAAGTAACACCGAACAACTGAGCGGAGCGCAACCTCTGAAATTCGATTAACCCGCGCGCGGGCGCGGTAACAGAGGTCGCAAATGCACACTCATAAAGAACCCGCCGACGGCGCCGGCGGCTCCGGCTCGCTCTTCGCCGCGGGCGCACAGGAAGGGCACGCCCCGGCTGAGCCGGATGCCGAAGCACAAGACGGGGCCGAAGTGGAGGAGACCGACCTCGGCCGCGACGCCGCCGCGCGGGACGAAGCCGACGATGACGGCGACGCCGCCGACGGCGCGACGGCCGCGGCCCAGATCGCGGTTGATGCCCGCGCCAGCGGCACGCCGCACCCCGCCGCCGCCGCCCATTCATCCGCGCCGCTCTCGCCCACGACCAGGATCCTCCCGGATGAAGACGAGCCGTATGTCTTTAACGACTGCACGGTCACGATCAACATTCAACTCCTGCCGGACGACGGCGACGCCGACGGGCGAGAAGTCATCATCGCCGTCAGCTCTCACATCGAAGGCCCGCTCGTCGAATTGACTCGCCTGCGCCTGCTCGGCGAGTTGCCGCCGCCGGTCGCCGAACTGGTGAAACTTCACGAGGGGAGGCTCCCCGCCCTCGGCGAAGCGCGCGCCGAACAGCGCCAGCGCGAAACCACCGCGAAGACGTCGGGCGCGAAGTCGAAGACGACCGTGCGCGGTTCCAACGGCAAGGCCACGACGGGCGCCAAATCGAGTACCGCGTCCGGCGCGACACCTTCGGGACCCGTCACGCCGGTCACCGGCGAGCAGACCGCCCTCTTCGACCTCATGACGGGTCACCGCCCCAAGTCGGATGAGGGTGCGGCGGGAGGCGAGAGCACGGCGGCGGCGGAGGCCGACGTTTCGGCAGAGACGCCCGCGGCGTCGGGAGGTGAATGAGGATGTCCACGACCACCAACACGACGGAACAGACCGCGGCGGCCCCGCCCCCGCAAGCCGGCGAGCAGGCCAAGGCCATCGTCAAGATCGAGGGGCAGGACGTGCCCCTGGCCGAGAGGATTGCGGCGGACGACAACCTGCTCAAGAAGGCACTCCGGCGCTTCTACCACTCGATCACCAACGCGACCATCACGCGCAAGCGCGAGGGCGGCGTCCTGATCGTCACCGTCGTCAAGCGCGCCGACTACAAAGGCCGCGGGACTCCGGGGCGCGCGGCGCGGGCGCGCACGACACAGGAGCGCGTGCTCGACGCCATCAGGCGCGCGCGCGAGTACACGAACCCCGCACTCGTCCTCGCGCGCGACCTCCAGCTCCAGCTCGCACGCGGGAGGACGACGCACACGGCGCTGGCCCGCCGCGAAGCGGAGATCGAGGCCGCCATCGACGCCGGGGCGAAAGACGTCGAGTCGACGCGCGCAGCGCTGCGCCGGATTAAAGAGTGCCGGCCCGTGGCGACCGCCGACACGCCCGAAGGTTTCTGAGCTTAGGCAGAGGAGAGGAGCGACCGCGATGGCCGTCGTCGGCGTTGACGTGCTGAGGGTAGACCCGGGCGAAGTCCTGCGGGCCGTGGAGTGGCTGGCCCACGCGCGCAACCACTCCGCCGCGTCCGCGCTCGACTACCTCGAACAACTGAGGTCTTCGACGGCCATCCTCGACGCCTACCGCCGGATGTTCCCCGCCCTCTGGGCGTGCTCGGCCGCCCCGACGAGCGGCTACGACGACAAGTACCCGGCTCACTCGCCGCGCGAGGGCGAGTTCCTCCGCATAATCTCAAGGCACTACTTCTACCTGCCCGAGGACGACGGCTGGACGGACGAGGAGACGCACTACGACTCCATCCCGGTGTCCCCAATGCAAGGGGATTCCTGGTGTTGTGGTGATTTTGAAGTGGACAATTTAAGGGCCTGCTTCCACGTCACGCTCGGCCTCAACGGCGGCACCGAGTACTGGGAGCACGTCGCGGCGCGGTACGGGCTCGACCCCGGTAACCAGAAGCCGGTGGCCGAGATCGATTACTTCCGCTACAAGGAACTCTGCCGGGCCGAGCCGACGGCCCTCAAGCACCTTCCTTTCGCCCTCGACCTGATGAGCTACGACACGGGCAACGTCTGGCTCGATAACAGCTTCTGCCAGCCGCAGACCTACTACCCCTGGACGGTCCCCAACATCCTGAAGCTCTCGCGCGAGTTTAAAGAGGCGCGGCGGGCATACGGCAAGATGGACGAGCTGGATCGCTACCTCGACAACCACCCGCAGGAGGCGGTCCCGCGCGCACTCGAACTCTGGAACGCGTCAGCGAGGAATAAGAATCATGCCAGCAGCAGCGCAGCAAAAGGCCAAGGCGGTTAGCCTCTCCCCCATCCCCGGCGCGATGGCGGCCATCGTCGTCGTGCCCGGCCAGTATTACGCGCAGTACCTCGACGGGGGCGCGGAGCACATCAAGCCGATCTCGCCCGCGACCGCGCACGCCATCCTCCGCAACGAGGACATCGACACCGGCTGGCTCTCGCCGGGCGTCGTGCGCTGCGCCGAGACCATGAAGGGGCCGATGGTCCTCAGCTACAGGCCGCCCTCGAAGGCCACCATCCTGCTCGACAGCGGGAGGAGCGGCAAACCCGACGAACTCACCGTCCCGCTGCCCGGCCTCGTCATGATCGGCGTGGACACGAAATACTACCTGTGGGGGGTGCAGGGCGATAACTTCCAGCCGAACGCCGTCCTCTTCAACGCCCCGCTCCCGAACATCAACACGGATGCCTCGATTTGCTTCGGCAGCAATAAGGTGGGGCGCGCCTCCGGGCAGTCGATGGCAAAGATCTGGGAACTGTTCTGGACCAGCCCCTTCTCCGACCACGCCGTCCAGGGCAAGTCGCAGAAGAACCTCAAAGACATCCGTCCCGTGCTCCGCGAGCTGGCGAAGGGGCGCGGTAAAAGCAAGTACCCTCCCTTCGACCTCGTCAAGTTCAACCACGGCACGACAGTAGGCAGGGCGTGGGAGAGCATCGTCAACCACGGGAAGGTTTACTGAGTTGGAGGCCGGGAGACGACCAACATGACAGTCGAAGATTTCGGGCTGCCCGACAACATCATCAAATACCTCATCGCGCGCGAGGACGAAGAGCTTCCGCCCTGCTCCGCGCTCAAGTGCGAGTACATCATGTCTGCCGGTGGGGTGATGGTGCGCGCCAGGCGCGAAGGGCTGCAAGTCTGCGTCCCCGTAGCGCCGACAGAGGCCGACATCCCCGGCCTCGGCTTGATCGAGCCCTACGCCACGTTCGACTACCCGCGCGTGCCCGAAGAGTTAATCACGGAGATGGTCGCGCGCTCACGACGCGCCTGCCGTGGCGAGCGTGACGAGGAATTCGTCGAATCGCTCTTCCACCTCAATTACGACG
>DASTQX010000553.1:0-1215 GCA_035761505.1 Pyrinomonadaceae bacterium | reverse complement strand
TCCACGGGTGCTGCTTGGCGAAGGCGTGCGCGCCGATGAGTCCGAGTTCTTCGCCGTCGGTGACGAGCAGAATGAGGTCGTTTGTGAGCGGGCCTTCGGTCTTGAGCGCGCGGAGGGTTTCGAGCAGCGCGGCCACGCCCGCCGCGTCGTCGGTCGCGCCCGGCCCCGTCGGCACCGAGTCGTAATGCGCGGCGAGCATGAGCGCCTTGCTGTTCCGAGTCCCGCGCAGGCGCGCGACGACGTTGTGGACGAGGCCCGCCGCCGACGGGAAGCCCCCGGCCCTCTGCTTCGGCACGAACTCCGCCGTCTGGACTTCCGCGTCGAGTCCGAGCGCGCGCAGTTCGGCGAGGAGGTACGCGCGCACGCGCGCGTTTTCAGCCGAGCCGGTCGGGTGCGGCGCGCGCGTCATCTCTCGGACGTGGCGCAGCGCGCGGCCCGAAGAGAACTCCGAGGGCGGCGCGCTTTCGGAGACGGTGTGGGGTGGGCGGACGAGGGCGACGCTGAGATAAGCGACGCCCGCGAGAAAGAGAAAAGCCGCCAGCGCGGCGGCTCTCGTCTTGGCGTCGGGTGCTTGTGTGTCGGGTCTCACTTGCTACTCCGGGCACGGTTTGGGGAAAGTTGTTGGAGCTTTCATGTTCAGCCGAAGAGCGGCTCGCCGTCATAGACGACCGTCCAGCCGTTGCGGAGGCTGGTGGCGAGGCTGCGGCGGAACCACTTGGCGGCCTCGGCCTCGTCGTCGTAGCGCTGCGCGGTCGGCAACGCCTCGCGCGGGTCGAAGCGGACGATCTGGCCGCCGGACTCGGTCGTCTTCAGGGTGAGCAGGGCAAGCATCCCGTTCTTCGAGAGGACGGCGGTCTGGATGTCGAAGGGCTCTTCGTCTTCTTCTTCGTCGTCCGCTTCAAGGAAGCTGTTCTCGGTCTCTTCGGTTTCGGTTTCGTCGTCAATGAAATCGTCGAAATGGTCGTTAAAGTCGTTCATCTTTTTATCTCTCTGGATTACTCGGCTAGCTTCAAGGACGGTGTCGGAATCGTTCGCGGTTCTCAAAGCGTGAGGACTTTATATTACACTGCCGCGGATGGCAAACAAAGGAGCGTCACGCCGGGCGGCGGGCGGGAATTTCGTGCTCTCGATAGATCAGGGGACGACGGGGACGACCGTCCTCGTCTTCGACCGAGGGGCGCGCATCGCGGGCCGCGCCTACTCGGAATTCACGCA
>DASTQX010000552.1:0-1551 GCA_035761505.1 Pyrinomonadaceae bacterium | reverse complement strand
GCGGCGCGTCTGGCGGCGGGGAGTCTGGGGAGCGACCTCGCGGGCTCCGTCCGCATCCCGGCGCACTTCTGTGGCGTCGCGGGGCTCAAGCCGACGGCGGGGCGCGTTCAAGGCGCGGGCCACTTTCCGGTGCTGGGCGGGGCTTACGCGCTCGGCGCGAGTCTGGGGCCGCTCGCGCGCGGCGTCGAAGACCTCTCGCTCTTCCTTCAAGTCTTATCGGGCGGCGCGTACCGGCACGCGCCTGACGAGTGGGGCGAGCCGCTTCAAACGGCGGAGTTGTTGCCGCCCGGCTCAAGCGTCGCGTTCTACACGGACGACGGCCTCTTGCCGGTCGGGGACGAGTTGAAGGCGGCGGTCGTCAGCGCCGCTTCGGCGTTGAAGGATGCGGGCTTGAATGTCGTCGAAGAGCGTCCGCCGTTCGTCGAGCGGGCGACGGAGCTTTGGCTCAAGCTCTTCGCGCACCCGACGCGGCGGATGGTCTCCGCGGCCTACGCGGGCCGCGAGGAGGAGGCCGGGCCAATCGCTCGCGCCATCCTCAAACGCGCGGAGAGGGAAGCGCCTCCGGCGCTCGACGCCTTCATGGACGCTTGGGACGAGCGCGACCGGCTGCGCGCGTCTCTGTTGAAGTGGATGGAGGCGCGGCCCGTCGTCGTTGCGCCCGTCGGCGCGCTCGCGGCGTTCGGGCACGAAGAGGGGAGACGCTTGACGGTCGGCGGCAAGGAACTCGGACTCTTCGACGCCTTCGGCTACGCGCAGGCGTTCAACGTCTTCGACCTGCCCGTGGCGTGCGTCCCCGCCGGGAGAACGAAGGAGGGATTGCCCTTCGGAGTCCAGATTGTCGGGCGACCTTTCGAGGAGTGGCGCGTGCTGCGCGCGGCGCGCGTCGTCGAGGCGGCGCTCGGCGGCTCGGCCTCCGCGCCTTGAGCCTCTTCCAAACAGGGGCGGGAATCCGATATAGTCTCCGGCACACCTTGCGCGCGTGCCGAAAGAGACGCCGGGACGGCTGTCGAGCCGCGCGCCGCAAATTTCCCCTTCGACGGAGGCCACATGGAATTCGGTATCCTTTTCTTCTTTCTGTTCATCGCCATCGCCGCGCTGATCGTCGCCGCCAAGACGATTAAGATCGTGCCACAGTCCACCGTCCTGCTCATCGAGCGGCTGGGCCGCTTCAACCGCGTGGCGGCGAGCGGACTGAACATCATCATCCCGTTCCTCGACAAGCCGCGCGCCTTCTACTGGTCGAGCGTCCGCCCCGGCCTGACTTCGATTGACCTGCGCGAGCAGTTCATAGACCTCCCGCCGCAGCCCGTCATCACGCGCGACAACGTGACGATTCACGTGGACTCGGTCGTCTATTGGCAGATCACAGACCCGATTAAGGCGGTCTATGAAGTCAACGACCTCGTCGGCGGCATCGTGCAGCTCACCATCACCGGCATGCGCGCCGTGATGGGCGACATGGATTTGGACCACACGCTCTCCTCGCGCGACCAGATCAACTCGAAGCTGCGCATCATACTCGACGAGGCGACCGACAAGTGGGGCGTCAAG
>DASTQX010000551.1:0-27927 GCA_035761505.1 Pyrinomonadaceae bacterium | reverse complement strand
ATAAACTTGAGAAGCAGACACCCTCTCCGTCCGGGCGACCGCCCGTTTGAATTTTGAAGGAGCCTTCGAGATGACGACCGAAGTTTTAGAGCACGCCGCCGAGACCCTCACACGCCGCCGCGCCACCCTCGAAGAATTCTGGGCGCTGCCCGAATCCATGCTCCACGTCGAGTACGTCAACGGAGAGATCGTCATGGCCCCGGCACCAACTCATTCCCACCAACTCGTCTCGCGCAACATCTTTCGCGCGCTCGACTCCTTCGTCATAAAGGAAGCACTCGGCGAGGTCTTTTATTCGCCGTTCGACATCATCTTACCGTCGGGCGCTGTCGTCCAACCGGACGTGTTTTTCGTGACCGCGCAGGAATACAAGCGCGTCTCCTCCACTCCGCGCTTGCATGTCGTCCCGGCGCTCATCGTCGAGATACTGTCGCCGGGTTCAATCACTCACGACACGCTGACGAAGCGGGAACTGTATGAACAGAACGGCGTGCGGGAGTACTGGATAGTGGACATCGAGAAGCGGGACATCGCGCAGCTCGTGCTGCGCAAGAAGCATTACGCGCTGACCGAACTGGGCGAGGGCGATGTGATTCGGGGCGCGGTGCTGGCGGGTTTCGAGTCGCACGTCGGCGAGTTGCTGGGGCTGAAGTGAGGCGGGCCGTCAAGTTTAAGTTTGTGGATTTCTTCCGCCGCGTCGTGGTCGCCCGCGCGGCTTCGTTTGAGGGGGAAGTTTCGGAGATGGGGAATCCTCGCACGATTCGCGTCGTCACGTACAACGTGCACAAGTGTCAGGGCATGGACAGGCGCGTGCGGCCCGCGCGCATCGCCGCCGTGTTGCGCGAGACGGACGCCGACTTGATCGCCTTGCAGGAGGTCGTGAGCGTCGAGTCGGACGCGGCGCGCGAGGCGCATCAGGCGCGCTTCATCGCCGAAGAACTCGGCTACGACTTCCGCATCGGCGAGAATCGCAAGCACAAGGGCGGAGCCTACGGGAACGTCGTCCTGAGCCGCCTGCCCGTCGAGGGCTGCCGCAACTACGACATCACGTGGCGCGGGCGCGAGCCGCGCGGCTGCCTGCGCGTGGACGTGAAATTGGGAGACGGGGAGGACTCGCCCGTCCTCCATTTTTTCAACGTCCACCTCGGCACGGCCTTCGTCGAGCGGAGGCATCAGGGGCGCAAGCTCGTGGGCGACGACATCCTGCGCGACGCGGAGTTGGCGGGGCCGCGCGTCGTCCTCGGCGACTTCAACGAGTGGACGCACGGGCTCGCCTCGCGCCTCTTGGGAGAGGAGTTGTGCAGCGCCGACGTGCGCCAGCACCTGCGGACGCGCCGCACGTATCCGGGCGCGTTCCCGCTTATGCACCTCGACCACGTTTATCACGACCGGACGCTCGAACTCGAACGCCTGAGCCTCCACCGGAGCCTCACGGCGCTCGTCGCCTCCGACCACCTCCCGCTCGTCGCGGACTTCCGCGTCCGCGCTTCGTAAAAGTTTTTCTCGCACACGCGCCTTCGGAGGGCGACGCCGCCTCGCGCCCCGCCGCCCGTCGCTGTTGGCGGATTGAATCCGTTGGTGATAAAGATAGCGTAGTCAATAAAAGGAAGGGGCGTGTCGTGTGGCATTAACCCCCGTTTCCGCCGGGCCCGCGGGCCACGGCGGCCCCACCCAGAAGGAATTGATTGAGAACGTCGCGACCGGCGACCAACAGGCGCTCGCCGCGCTCTACGACGCCACGAGCAGGACGCTCTACGGGCTGCTCGTCCGCATCCTCTCGGACGCGGGCGCGGCGGAAGAGGTGCTGCTCGACGTGTACGCGCAGGCGTGGCGGCAGGCCGCGTCCTTCGACGCGCGGCGCGGCTCGCCTCTGGCGTGGCTGACGACCATCGCGCGCAGCCGCGCCATTGACCGCCTCCGAAGGGGCCGCGCCGAGCGCGAGCACACCGAGCCTCTGGAGTCGGTCGCGCGGACGGCGGCGAGCGGCGACGACGTGGAGGGCGGCGTGCGCGAGAGCGAGACGCGCGCGGTCGTGCGCGCGGCGCTCGACGAACTCTCGCCGGAGCAGCGCGAGGTGATCGAGATGGCTTACTACGGCGGCTACAGCCACAGCGAGATCGCCGCCGCGAAGGGCTTGCCGCTCGGCACGGTGAAGACGCGCACGCGGCTCGGCATGCTGCGGCTGCGCGAGTTGCTCGGCGCGGCCCGCGCACACGGAGGGATTCTATGAGACACACACAGGCCGCGGACGAGACGTGCGAGCTGGCGGCGCTCTACGCGCTCGGCGCGCTCGAAGGCGAAGAGGCGCGCTCGTTCGAGCGGCACCTCGACGAAGGCTGCGCCGCCTGCGCCGCCGAGGTCGAGGCGTTCGTCAAGACCTGCGACGCCCTCGCGCTGGCCGCGCCCGCCGCCTCGCCGCCCGCCTCGGCGCGCGAGAAGCTTCTGGCGCGCGTCTCGGCGGGAGACGAAGGGACGCCGCCCGAAACTTCGGCACCTCGCGCGCCGCGAAATGAAGCGCGCGCCGACTCGACTGAGAAGAACGCCTCCGACCTTCTCATCGTCCGCGCGGGCGAGGGCGAGTGGGTCGAGACCGAAGACCCCGGCATCTCTTTCAAGCTGCTCTACGCTGACCGCGAGCGCGCGACCGTCACGACGCTCGTCCGCATGTCGCCCGGCTCGCGCATCCCCCGCCACCGGCACCGGGGGGCCGAGCAGTGTCTCGTCCTCGAAGGCGATGTCAGCTCCGGCCCGCACACGCTCTCCACCGGAGACTTCAACTGCGCGCCCGAAGGAAGCGTCCACGACGAGTTGACGAGCGAGCGCGGAGCCCTGCTCCTCATCGTCTCGCCGGAGAGCTATGAAGTGCTCGCCCCGCGCGCCGGATAAACAAAACGTCGGGCGGCCACAATCCCTCACCCTCGCCCGTGCGCGGGATTGTGGCCGCCTTCGCGTGCTATAATTTCCGCCAGTCCGACACTCAAAAGCCGCTCGCCAAAATATTTTTGACCGTGAGGAGGATCGAATCACGATGGCAACCGAACTCAGGCGCGAAGGGACGCCGCTGGAACGGATTGAGGAACTGCTCGGCGCGGACGCGCGCGCGCTGCTCGAACACGAGTCGAAGACGATCACGAAGGATTTGATTCAAGCGCCCGGCCCGGACTTCGTTGACCGCGTGTGGGCGCACTCCGACCGGAACCCTTCGGTGCTGCGGGCGCTGCAAACCCTCTACAACGGGGGCCGCCTCGCGGGCACGGGCTACCTCTCGATTCTGCCCGTGGATCAGGGCATCGAGCACTCGGCGGGCGCGTCCTTCGCGCCCAACCCGCAGTACTTCGACCCCGAAAACATCGTCCGCCTCGCCATCGAAGGCGGCTGCAACGCCGTCGCCTCGACCTTCGGCGTCTTGGGCTCGGTGGCGCGCAAGTTCGCGCACAAGATTCCCTTCGTCGTGAAGATCAACCACAACGAGCTTCTCACTTACCCGAACAAGTTCGACCAAGTAATGTTCGGCACCGTCGAGCAGGCGCGTGACATGGGCGCGGTGGCGGTGGGCGCGACCATCTACTTCGGCTCCGAAGAGTCCACGCGGCAGATTACGGAAGTGAGCGAGGCTTTCGCCTTCGCGCACGAGTTGGGGATGGCGACCATTCTCTGGTGCTACCTCCGCAACCCGAAGTTCAAGGGCAAGGAGGGCGACATGCACACCGCCGCCGATTTGACGGGTCAGGCGAATCACCTCGGCGTGACCATCGAGGCCGACATCATCAAGCAGAAGCTTCCGGAACGTAACGGCGGCTACAACATGCTCAACGTCGAAAGCTCCTACGGCAAGACCAACCCGAAGATTTACACCGAGCTGACGAGCGAGAACCCGATTGACCTCGTGCGCTATCAGGTGGCGAACTGCTACATGGGGCGCTGCGGGCTCATCAACTCCGGCGGCGAGTCGAAGGGGCAGAGCGACATGCAGGAGGCCGTCCGCACCGCCGTCATCAACAAGCGCGGCGGCGGGATGGGGCTCATCTCTGGCCGCAAGGCGTTCCAGCGCCCGATGGCCGAAGGCATCCAGCTCCTCAACGCCATTCAGGACGTTTATCTCGCCGAAGAGATTACCGTCGCCTAGAGTTTTTGAGCCGCGAATCCGAATGGCTGCGCGACCTCGTAGGTGGAAGCGCAGCCATTCTTTTAGACGCCGAGGCGAAACGAGAGCTTGTCACAGGCACGGCCAGAAACAGACGCGCGCGACCGGAATCTGCTCGCCGCCGTCGCGCGCAAGGACGAGCGGGCGTTCGCCGAACTCTACGACACTTACGCCTCCATCCTTTTCGGCCTCCTGCTCCGTATATTACACAGCCGCGCCGAGGCGGAGGACGTTTTGCAGGAACTCTTCCTTCAGGTCTGGCAACAGGCTCCCTCGTTCGACCCCACGCGAGGCCGCCCTTTCACATGGCTCGTGACGCTGGCGCGCAGCCGCGCCATTGACCGCCTGCGCGCCGTCGAGTCGCGCAAGCGGACGGCGCAGCGCTCGGCGGAGGACTTTCCGGCGGGCGAGCCCGCTTCGTCGAAGGAGGAGGCGGCGGACGAGTTGGCCTTACGCGGCGAGCGGGCCGAGGTCGTGCGCGGGGCGCTCGCCGAGCTTCCGGAGGAGCAGCGGAGCACGCTCCTGCTCGCGTACCTCGGCGGGCTCTCGCAGACCGAGATTGCGGAGCAGACCGGCCAGCCGCTCGGCACGGTCAAGACGCGCACGCGCTCCGGGCTCAAAAAACTGCACGAGCTTCTGCGCAACAGATACGGCGAGGGCGTCGTCTAAGCTTCCGAAGACGAGCGACGTTGACGAGCGTCGCGTTAAGATTTTTTTGATGGGCCACGAAGATTACAGGGAGTTACTGGCGCTTGAAGCGGCGGGCGCGCTCGACGGGGACGAGTCGCGCGCGCTCGCCGAGCACCTCTCCTCGTGCGGCGAGTGCCGCCGCGAGTTGGCCGAACTGCGCGACACGGCGGCCTCGCTCCTCTACACGCTGACGCCCGTCGCGCCGCCCGCGCGCCTCCGCACGCAAGTGCTCGAACAGGTCAGGGCATTGGGCGACGCGCCGCCCGCTTCGGAAGTAAAAACTCAAGCGGCGACGAGGCGCGCGGGCGTCGAAGATGAAGGAACTGCTTCTCGGACTCCTTCGACCGCGCGCGCGCCGCGACCCGACGCGCGGCCCGGACTGTGGCAGCTTTTGACGGGGCGGCCCTCTTTCGCCTTCGGGACTTTGGCGGCCTCGCTCGTCATCGTCGCGCTCGGCGTGACCTCCTTCGCGCTCTGGCAGCGCAACCGAGAGTTGAGCGCGGAGACGGCGCGGCTCTCGGCCCGTCTCGAAGATTTGCGGCAGGAGTTGGCCGCCGGGCGCGAACAGCTCGCGCGCGCGCAAGAGGTCAACGACCTGCTCATGGCCCCCGGCGCGGCGATGGCGACGCTCAAAGGGATGGAGGTCGCGCCGCAGGCGCACGCGAGCGTCGCCTTCGACCGCAACTCAGGCCGCGTCGTCCTGCTGGCCTCCGCCCTTCCGCCCGCGCCCGCGGGCAAGGCGTACCAACTCTGGTTCATCACCGACGACAAGAAGGTTCTCCCCGGCGGCGTCTTCAAGACCGACGCCGAGGGACAGGGCCGCCTCGACGACCGTCTGCCGCAAGGCGTCAGCCGCCCCTCCGCCTTCGCCGTCACGCTCGAAGACGAGCGCGGCGTCCCCAAGGCCGAAGGCAGCATGTACCTCCTCAGCGCCGCCTCTTAAATCCACGCCGCCGCGCGCGCTCGCTCGCCGATTCAACGCCGGAATTTTCTCTGCTACACTGTCGCCCACGGGACAACCCTGACTCAAAAAAATTTATTCTGCGTGTGCAAGGAGCAGCCGGGAATGGCGGACGAGAAACCCAAACTGTCGAACGAAATCAACCCCCAGACCGGGCAGTTCGACGCGCGCTTCATGCTCTGGCGCACTTTCTGCGCCGACAACAACGTCCCCGTCGAAACCCTCCCCAGCGACCTCAAGGGTGAGGTCAGAGACAAGTGGGACAAGGTCAAGAACGAACACCTCCACAAACCCGTGGAAGCAGGCAAAGAGCCGGAAATGCCGTGAGCCGTCAAGTGTCAATCGTGAATACTGAGAAGGTATCTTTCACGATTGAGGATTAACGGTTGACGATTGAAGGCTTCTCCGGCGGTCGAGGTTTGACGGATGCCGATGAATGCGCGCTCGGCCAGTCTGGCCGAAGTTCTGGACGGGATGACGACCGAAGGCGCTGCGGAGTTGACCGAGCACTTCGAGGGCACGGCGGACTTGCGCTGCTACGCCTGCGGCCACCGCTGCCTCATCCGCGAAGGCAAGCGCGGCATCTGCAAAGTCCGCTTCAACGAAGGGGGCCGCCTCCTCGTCCCGACCGGCTACGTCGCCGCCCTCGCCTGCGACCCGACCGAGAAGAAGCCCTTCTTCCACCTCCTCCCCGGCTCCGACACGCTGACCTTTGGCATGCTCGGCTGCGACCTCCACTGCGGCTACTGTCAAAATTGGTTAACCTCGCAAGCCCTGCGCGACGACTCGGCGGGGACGGCTCCGAGGGAAGTCTCGTCCGACCGGATGGTTTCGATGGCGCGGGCTTGCGGGGCGCGGGTCGTGGGGTCGAGTTATAACGAGCCGTTGATTACGGCGGAGTGGGCGGTGGAGGTCTTCAAGAAGGCGCGGGCCGGTGGTTTCAAGACGGCGTTCATCTCGAACGGGAACGCGACGCCGCAGGTCTTGGATTACCTGAGGCCGTGGACGGACTGTTACAAGATTGATTTGAAGTCCATGAGCGACCGCAACTACCGGCAGTTGGGCGGCGTGGTGGACAACATCCTCGACACGGTGCGGATGGTCAAGGATCGCGGCTTCTGGGAAGAGATCGTAACGCTCGTCATCCCCGGCTTCAACGACTCGGAGGATGAGTTGCGGCGCGCGGCGGACTTCATCGCCTCTGTCTCGCCCGACATCCCTTGGCACCTGACGGCCTTTCATCAAGACTACCGGATGACGGAGAACGCGAACACGACCGCCGAGCAGTTGGTGCGCGCGTGCGAGATGGGGCGCGAGGCCGGGCTCAAGTTCATCTACGCGGGGAACCTGCCCGGCAGGGTCGGTCGCTGGGAGAACACCTTCTGCCCGAACTGCGACGAACTCCTCGTCGAGCGCCACGGCTACCACATCCGGCAAATGAAGCTCGGCGCAGACGGCCTCTGCCCGAACTGCGCGACCCCGATACCGGGCGTGTGGGGGTGAGATAGGAAGCGGGAGCGAGTTAAGGATAAAGAGGGGTCAAAGGGGAAGAGGGGAAAGGTCGAAAGGGGAGGAGCGAATCTCTCAAGTGTGGCTCCTCCTCTTTTAACCTTTGACCCTCTTCCCCTTTGACCCTTTCCCTTTTCCTTTGTGCTCAGTCGGGTGTGGCTTCGTCGCTCGTGCCGAGGAGGTGCGCGTTGTTGTCGTCGTCGTGGCGGCGGGCGAAGCGGAGACGCCACGGCATGAGGACGGACTCGAAGATGACGGCGCGCGACATCTTGGAGTGACCCTCGCGGCGGTCGGTGAAGATGATCGGGATTTCCGTGATGCGCAAGCCCTCCTTGCGCGCGCGGTAGGTCGCTTCGACGAGGAAGGCGTAGCCCTCGGCGACGATGCGGCCTTCGAGGAGGTGCCGGACGGCGCGGCGCGTGTAGCAACGGAAGCCGGTCGTCGCGTCGCCGACGCGGAGGCCGGTGATGGCGCTCACGTAGCGGTTGGCGAAGCGGCTCAAGACGCGGCGGCGCACAGGCCAGTTCTGAATCCCGCCGCCCTCGCAGTAGCGCGAGCCGATGACGACATCCGCCTCGCGGCTCGCCTCGATGAGCGCGGGGATGGTCGCCGGGTCGTGCGAGAAGTCGGCGTCCATCTGCACGACGCGCACGTAGCCGCCTTCGAGCGCGCTCCGGTAGCCGTCAATGATGCTCCGCCCGTAGCCGCGCGCGCCCGTCCGCCGCAGCACGCGGAAGCGCGGCTCGTGGCCGAACAACTCTTCGGCGAGGTCAGCCGTCTTGTCCGGCGAGTTGTCGTCGAGCAGCAGCACGTCCGCGTCAGCGACGAGCGACAGAATCCGCCCGACGAGGCCGGGCACGTTCTCCCGCTCGTTGTAAGTCGGCACGATGATGAGCGTGCGGTCGTTGTTCATGTGGAGAGAGAAAAGCCACGAACCGTGACCAGCAAACCGTGACGGGAGAGACTGTCTCTCTCCTGTCACCCGTCGCGGTTTACGGTTCACGTCTTTTCATTGTCACTCTTTCATCCGGTATAGGTAGATCGAATTTCCGAAGACCTTCTCCGGCGTGCGCCGCCGGTACTGGTCGAAGTAGTTGACGCGCTGCTCTTCGGTCAGTTTCACGTCGCCGATCTGGCCGGGGACGGTCGAGCCGTTCAGGACGCTCGCGCCGAGCGCGACGTAGCGCGTCTCTTCGGGCGCGACGCCGGGCGGCACGAAGACCGACGCCTGCTCGATGCCGTAGAGTTCCAAGACCTGCCAGTTGAGCAACGCCGCGCCGATGCGGCGCTCGCCGCGCTCGTGCAAGTATAACGCCAGCGCGCGGATGTCGTCGCCCCACTCGACGTTCGAGTCCGAAAGGTAATACCAGCGCGGCTGCCCCGAAGCAAGCTGGTTCGTGTAGCTCATGTGGTCGGGGTAGGCGCGCGCCGCTTCGAGCCCCACCCACCCGAACAGAATCACGACGAGCGCCACGACCGCCGCCCTCCGGCGCGGGACGCTCTCTTTAAGTAAGCGGTCGAGCAGCACGCCCGCAGCGATGAAGAGGAACGGGAAGGCCGGGAGAAAGTAGCGCACGCCGATATTGATCTTGCTCAGCAGCACGAACCCCGTGAAGACCGCGAGCGGGACGAGCAGAAACAGCAGCCGCCCTTCAGCCGCGAACCCGCGCCGCCCAAGCACCCACGCCGCCCAGAAGATTGCCGCCAGCGAGACGAGGAGGAAAGGCAACGTCGTCTTCAAGGCGAAGGCGACGGGGAAGTAGTACCACCAGCCGTGCTGTCTGTGTTGTCCGAGCAGGCCCGCCGGGTGGCCGTCGCGGTTGTGCGCGAGTTGCCAGTCAATGCCGGAGACGAAGTCCACGGGGAAGATTTTCTGGAGCGCCAGATGCCCGAACGAGAGCGGCCCCGACAGACTCTCGTCGAGCGCGGCGGGCAGACCCAACCGCGCCAGCGAGAGGTTGTACGGCTCCGGCTCTCGCTGCCGGAAGAAGTACGCCGCGTTGACCGCGAAGACCGCCGCGAGCGCGAGCGCCACGGCCTGCGCCGCCACGTGCCCGCGCTTCAAGCCCCAACGCGCCGCGAAGATCAGGAGCGCGACGAAGACGACGCAGAGCACCGGCGCGAGCACCACCATCGAGAACTTCGTCACGACGGCGAACCCCGCCGCGAGTCCCGCGAGCGCGGCGCGCACAAGCGACGGCCTCCGCAGATATTCGTAGAGCGCGAACGCGAACAAAAAGTAAGCGAACGCCGAAGGAATGTCGGTCTGCACGACCCGCCCGTGCGCGAGCACCGTCGGCTCAAGGCTGTAGAGCGCGACGGCGAAGAGCGCCGCCCGCGTCCCCCACATCCGGCGCGCGACGAAGTAGATGAGCACGCCCAGCAGAATCGTCAGCGCGACCATCGGCACGCGCGCCCTGAAAGTCAGCTCCTCGTAACGCGCCTCGTTGGCCTTCCACAACTCGCGGAAGAGGTTGAGGAAGTATTCGTAGTTGGCCTGCGGGCGCGGGTCAATGGCGGGCGCTTGCGTCCCTGTGAACAGGAGCGGCAGCGCGCCGAGCACCTTCGCCACGGGCGGGTGCTCGTTGACGGGCCGGAAGTCGCCCGCCGTGAGGTGGTAATAACCGGCGGCGATGAGCAAAGGCTCGTCCACCGTGAGGCTCTTCTGCCTGACGACGGCGAGCATCTGCGCGGCCATCAGCGTGAGCAGCAGCGCGCAGAGCAGCCCCGCGCGGGAGCGGCTGAAAAAGCTCCGGCCCGCCCCCGCGGACTCTGTTTTAGTCTCTTCGTAATTCATCCTGAAGGCGTCCGGCGGCCCCGAACGGTTCCGCGAAAGGGCGACATTATGGACGATTCGAGGCGTTTGCGCCACCCGCCGCCGTAAAAACCTTGACTCAGAAAATTAAGAGGACTAGGATGCGCACTTTGTCCCTGACCCTCAGCGGATGATTGACAACCGGTTCAACGCCAAAGGAGAGCTTAGAGTTATGTGTTTTATCGCCAGATTCACGCGGGTAGCACTGCTTTGCATGTCTTCGGTCATGCTCGTCGCGAACATCTGCGCAGCGGCCTCCGCCTCCGCGCCCTCGCCCGCGCGGGCGGCCACGATGGTTCAGATTTCCCCTGTCGAATACATCAAAACCTACGCGGGCGATTGCGTCACGCCGCAGACGATCTTCTACCTCGGCGACACGGTCTGCGCCGAGGCGGGCGACATCAACCCGGACGCCCTCGCCTCCGACGCCCGCCGCTTCAACTGGTCGGCCCCGCACGGCCTCGTCGCCGACCGTGGCAACATCAAATCCGACCCCGACTATAACCGGTTCCAAATCCCCACGTCCGGCGACTTCGCGCGCGTCGGGACGTGGCACGTAAGCACGGTCAACCCGGACGCCAACCGCGAAGTCCGTGCGAAGTTCATTGTCCGCGACATCCGAAACCGCTTCGCCGACCTCATCCTCGACAAGTGGGGGCCGCTTTTCGTTGACCCCGGCATCCGCGTCCCGTACCGCGTGATCCTGACGAACCCCGGCCCGGACTTCGCCGAGCAGATTGAAATCTACGACGAAGTGCCGAACGACATGGTCTTCTACACCGTCAAGCAGGCGGCGGGGCCGGAGGTCACGTGCAAGACGCCTGAACAGGGCAAGCCCGGCAAATCTGTGTGTTTCGCGAAAGGTCTGGAAGTGGGCGAGAAGCTCGAACTCGTCTTCTATTACGTCGTCAGCCGCGAGGTGCGCGAGGGCATGTCCTTCACCTCCAGCGTCGAGGCGTACAGCCTGACCGAAGAACTGGACAAGCGTAACAACTTCAGCTCCTACGCGTCCGTCTTCCCGTTCCCCGACAGCGAAGAGACCGGCGTCGTCGAAGAAGAGCGGTAGGCGCTTCACTAACGCCCGCGCAAGAGAGAGGGAGCCACCGTGGCTCCCTCTCTTCATTTCCGCCGCGCACTTCCCCCACGACTTTTTGCCAAGCCCGCGCCCGTTGGCGTACTCTTAAACGACCCCGGAAAAAATCTCGGACGAGTCCCGACGGAGGATTAAACTTGAAACCGACTTCGCGCTTGCTCTTCGCCCTTCTCCTCTTCATCGCCCTCACGCCCTGCGGCTTCACCGCAGCGCACGCGCAAGCGCCGCCGCGACGCGGCCCAAGCTCGCTCGTCGAGCGCGTCGGCTCGACCGGCATCCTCCAACTCGAAGCCGAGAGCTTCCGCAAGCTCACGCCGCGCCAGCAGGCGCTCGCTTATTATTTGAGTCAGGCGTCAATCGCGATTGACCCCGTAATCTACGACCAGATGTCGCGCTTCGGCCTGAGGCAGAAGCGCATCCTCGAAGCAATCGTCGCGCACCCGCGCGGCGTGCGCCCCGCTGCGCTCAAAAAAATCGCGGACTTTACCAAGCTCTTCTGGGCGAACGCGGGCAACCACAACTCCTACACGTCGCAAAAATTCCTGCCCGCCTTCACTTCTCAGGAACTCGAAGCGGCGGGCTTGCAGGCCATCCGCAACGGCGGCCTGCTGATGACGCCCGAAGAGTTCCGGCGCGAACTCGGCGAACTCCGACAGTCGCTCTTCGACCCCGACTTCGAGCCGATGTCCACAGCCAAGAGCCCGCGCGGCGGGCTCGACATCCTTCAGGCGAGCGCCGTCAACCTCTACAGCAACGTGAGCGTGGAAGACCTGAAGAATTTTCAGGAGCGCTACCCCTTGAACTCGCGCGTCGTGAAGATGCCGGACGGTCGCCTCATCGAGCAGGTCTATCGCGCGGGCACCTCGGACGGGAGCGTCCCGCCCGGCCTCTACGCCGAATATCTGACGAAGGCCATCGGCTTCCTCGAACAAGCCAAGCCTTACGCCGAGCCGGGTCAAGCGGCGGTCATTGACGCGCTCGTCCGCTACTACCGGACGGGCGACCCGAAGGACTGGGTGCGTGTCGGCGAGTTGTGGGTGCAGAACAAGGTGACGGTGGATTTCTCGAACGGCTTCGTCGAAGTCTATCGCGACCCGCGCGGCGCGAAGGGCGCGATGCAGGGCTTCGTCTCGGTGACGGACGACGCGGTCAACCACGTCATGGTCAAGCTCGCCGACAACGCGCAGTACTTTGAAGACCGCGCGCCGTGGGCCGCACAGTACAAGAAGCAGGGCGTCAAGCCGCCTTTGGCCGTCGCCGTCGAGATGCTGGCCGAGAACGGCGACTTCACCATCACGACCGTCGGCGTCAACCTCCCGAACGAGGCCGAGATTCACCAGAAGTACGGCACCAAGAGTTTCCTCATCACCGGCTCGTCGCGCGCCTTCTCGCGCGCCACGGGCACGACCGCGCTCGAAGAGTTCGCCTCTTCGCCCGAAGAGCTGCGCATCATGCGCGCCCACGGCGAGGAGGCCGACAACCTGATGACCGCGCTCCACGAAGTCATCGGCCACGGCTCCGGCAAGCTCAGCCCGAAGCTGACGCGCGAGCCCGCCTTCTATCTGAAGGAATACTATTCGACGCTGGAAGAGGCGCGCGCGGACTTGATGGCGCTCTGGAACATCTCCGACCCGAAGCTCCGCGAGTTGGGGCTCGTCTCGCACCCCGACGTGTCCAAAGCGATGTTCCACACGGCGGCGCGCGTCATGCTCACGCAACTGCGCTCGACGACCGAGGGCGACCAGATCGAGGAAGACCACCAGCGCAACCGCCAGCTCATCGCGGGCTACATCATGGACAAGACCGGCGCGATTGAAGTCATCACCAAGCGCAACGGCAAACGCTACGTGAACATTAAGGACTTCGACCGGATGCGCGAAGGCGTCGGACAACTCCTCGCCGAGCTGATGCGCATCAAGGCCGAGGGCGACTACGAGGCGGGCAAGGCGCTCGTCGAAAAATACGGCATCCGCTTCGACCCGAAGGTGCGCGACGAGGTGGTGGAGCGCTACAAGAAGTTGAACTTGCCGACCTACTGGGCGGGCATCAACCCCGAACTCACGCCCGCCTTCGACCGCGCCGGAAGAATCACCTCCGTCCGCATCTCCTACCCCCGCGACTTCACCCGCCAGCGCCTCTCCTGGAGTGCCATGTACGAACCCGGCCTCCTCCCCAAAGCCGCGCCCCGCAACACCCGGCGGCGTTGAAGTCAACCCGCAACCAACCCCGACCGACAACCCACAGCAGCCCCGCCCTCGTCCACGACGACGCGCGGGGCTTCAACTTTTTCCGCCGTCAAACGAATGTCGAGGTAAAATGGTGAACAGTGCATTATGCCGCTGACATCCCTCTGATTAACGTTACGCGTATCAATCCCATCTACCTGACGATTGATGCGCACGACGTTTCCCTCTTTCAAGAGCCGCATTGACAAGATTCAGCGGCTCATCTTGAGCCTTCAACTTCCCCTCTAATGAAATCACATACAGTTCGACCGCAGCCTTGTGAGCATTGGTGTAAAGGTAGAGTAACTCGATGCTATCGCGGAGTGCTGTGCTTGCCTGTATTGTTCCTTCCGGCCCACTGTCTATTGCTCTTTTAATCCTGAACAGGAGACGAGCTAAACATTCGATGGCGGCTGCATCTTGACACAAAGCTGGCTCAAGAATCGCGGCCCAATCTTCCTTATCCGCAAGTAGATGTTCCATCATGCCTTGAGTGATTATGCAGATTTTACATGCTCAGAATATGTCAATTTTGTGTATTCGTCAATATGTTCATATAACATATTGAATGAAGAAGAGAATTTACCTTGCTCAACGTGGTCGCCTCGTCAGCCTCTTGCGTGAGATGAGAATTGAAGCGGGTCTAACGCAGGTTGATTTAGCCGCTCGTATCGAGAGAGACCAAGCATATGTTTCGAGGTATGAAAGCGGGCAGCGGCGGTTGGATGTGCTGGAGGTGCGCGAGATATGTCAGGTTATCGGGGTTACGCTAGAGGAGTTTGCTAGAAGGTTAGAGAGCGCACTGAAATAATCGCGGCAAGATACGCCTAACAAATTAGTCAATCCGACCGCTGACGGCGCGGTTCTCATCGGCGAGACGCCGCGTTTGTTTGGTCGAATGCGCGGCAGTTGATGTCTTACTCGCCGGTTGCAGTGATTCTATGTACCGCAGCTTAGACCCGGAAAAAATCGTCGCCACCGTCGAGCAGCTTCACCGGAGGATTGCCGAGCGCTTTCCGGAGTCGGGGCTGAGCGGGGTGTGCGGCGAGCTTTTGAAGGTGGCGCGCGAGTCGCAGGAGCGCGCGGCGTGGATCGGCAAGCCGCAGCGCGTGCTGCGGGCGGCGGTCGGAGTCGTGATCGTCCTCGTCGTCGTGGGGTTGGTCTTTATCCTCTCTCACCTGCGGCTGCCGACGGGCGGGTTCGATGTCGTGGGCTTCATTCAGGCGTCAGAGGCGGGCGTTAATCTGCTCGTCGTCCTCGGCGCGTCGCTCTTGTTCCTCGTGACGGTCGAGACGCGCATCAAGCGGTCGCGCGCCATCAAGGCGATGCACGAGTTGCGCGCGCTGGCGCACGTCATAGATATGCATCAGTTGACGAAAGACCCGGAGCGCGTGACGGGCGGCGTCGTCGCGGAGACGCCGTCCTCGCCGAAGCGGAGCCTGACGCCGTTCGAGTTGGAGAGATACCTCGACTACTGCACCGAGATGCTCTCGGTCGCGGGGAAGATCGCGGCGCTCTACGTGCAGAAGTTCGACGACCCCGTCGTGCTCGACGCGGCGGAGGACGTGGAGGCTCTGACGACCGGGCTCTCGCGCAAGATTTGGCAGAAGATTATGATTCTCAACCCGGTCGGGCCGCAGGCATCCGACCGTCCGGCCAAATAAGAGTCGCCCGTGTCGAAGTCCCGGCGGCCACAAATTCGATTCCGAGGTGATGAGCCGATGACGTTCGTGAGAAGATTTCGTCCGAGGCACGGCGGCGTGAGTCTCGCCCGCGCCTCGAAGGCGCTGTTGATTTTCGTCCTGCTGCTGAACGTCGCGCCGCCCGCCCCGGCGCAGCGACGCGGTGCGGCGCGCGGCTTTCAGGGGAGCTGGAACTGGGCCATCTACGCCGAAAGCAAAGACGACCTGCCGCCCGCTTACAAGGGCATGGAGTTGAAGGAAGTGCCCGCCTACGCGCTCGACCTCACGCTCCGGCAGAGGGGCAACACGCTGAGCGGCACTTACGGCCTGCTGGCCCGTTATCTCGCCAAGATTGACGAAGGTGACTTCACCGCCAGAATCGTCAACGGGAGGGCGCAGTTCAGATTGCGGAGCAACCACGGCGGCTCGGCGACCGTCGTCCTGACGCTTCGCGGAGACAAACTCTTTTGGAGAACGACGCGCTCCTCCGGCGAGAACTACTTCCCGAAGGACGCGGAACTCCGCCGCCTCAAACCCGGCGAGAAGCTGCCCTACGAGGCCGACGAAGAGGACGACGGGCGGGAATAGTTGACTCAATCCCGGCTCAGGTCTTAATCCGCGCCGAGCGTGAGCTGGCGGAAGGCTTCGCGCAGGCGGAGGGCGACGCTGCCGACGGGGACTGTGTAGCGGTGGAAGTCGAAGGTCGTGACGAGCGCGACGCCGAGCCCGGAGGAAGTGAGGAAGATTTCGTCGGCGTCGGCGAGCGCGTGCAAGTCCTGCACGCCTTCGACGACGGGCACGGCCATCTCTTCGGCCAACTCGATGAGGCGCGCGCGCGTCGTCCCGGCCATTGCGCCCGTCGCCAGCGCGGGCGTGTGTACCGTCCCCTGCTTGACCCAGAAGACGTTCGCCATCGTCGCCGAAGCGACCTCGCCGCGCTCGTTCAAGACCACGCCTTCGTCGAAGTCGCGCCCGCGCGCTTCCTCCCAAGAGACGACGTGTTCGAGGTAGTTGACCGTCTTCAGCCCCGCGAGCGGCGAGTGCGTGTTCACGCGAAACGGCGAGACCGTCAACGCCAGCGACTCTTCGTCAACGCCGCGCGCCTCGCCCGTCATCAGCAGAAGGTCTGAAGGGCGCGCGCCTTCCTCCTCCGTCTTCCCCCCCGTCCCCCACAACCCGCCCGGCGCGCGCGCCAGAATCGTGACGCGCGCGCGGCCACGCTCGACCCCGTTTCTTTCGACGAGCCGCGCGAGCGCGTCGCGCGTCTCCTCTTCGTCGAAGGGAAACTCGACGCCCGCGCGCCGCGCGTGTTCGCCGAGCCGCGCCCAGTGCGCGCCCCAGAGGAAGGGCCGCCCGCCATAAACGGCGAGCGTCGTGAAGACGCCGCGCCCGTAGAGCGCCGCGCCCGTCAAGGCGCGCAGCCGGGCCTTCGACGCTTCGAGCAGGCGTTCGTTGAGGAAGACGTGCGTGTGCATCTAAGGCGCTTCGGTCGTGCGAGCGTTCGGCGGCCAGAGGTTCGGGAAAACGCGCAGAGGATACACGATTTCCTCCGCCGAGGCGACGAGAGTTTAGAGTTCGGCGCGCAGCGCGCGGAGCAGCGCGCGGGCCTTCAAGAGCGATTCTTCGTACTCCGCGCCCGCGTCGCTCTCGGCGACGACGCCGCCGCCGACGTTGAAGCGCGCCGAGCCTTCCGCGTCGAACGTGACGGTGCGGATGGCGACGTTCAAATCGAGCGCGCCGTCGAAAGAGAAGTAGCCGATGGCTCCCATCGAGACGCCGCGCGGCGCGCGCTCGACCTCCGAGATGATCTCCATCGCGCGAATCTTCGGCGCGCCCGTAATCGAGCCGCAGGGGAACGCCGCGCGCAAAAGCTCGCCCGCCGTCACGCCCTCGCGCAAGCGGCCCCGCACCTTCGAGACGAGATGAAAGAGCGTCGGATGCTCCTGCAACGCGCACAACTCCGACACCTCGACCGACCCGTAACGGCAGACGCGCCCCAAGTCGTTCCGCATCAAGTCGACGATCATGATGTTCTCCGCCGCGTCCTTCCCGCTCGCCAGAAGCTCCGCGCGCAGCCGCGCGTCCTCCTCCAAAGTCGCGCCGCGCCGCCTCGTCCCCTTAATCGGCCACGCCTCGACGATTCTTTCCCCGCCGCCCGCCGCCTCTTCCGAACTCACGCGCAGGAATCTTTCCGGCGACGCACTGACGACCGTCGAAGCGCCGCGCCGGATGAAGGCGGCGAACGACGCCGGATGCTCCCGACGCAAGCGCAGGAAGACACGCTCCGGCGTCTCGCCTTCCGCGAGCGCGCAGGAGATTCGCTGTGTGAGATTCGCCTGATAGATGTCGCCCGCGTAGATGTACTCCCGCACCCGCTCGACCGCCGCGACGTACTCCGCCCGCGTCATGTTCGACCGAGCCCTTGAGAGCGCCGCAGAAACTTCGAGCCCTTCCGCCTCAGCCGCCGAGCCGCTTCGAGGAGGCGAGTCAGCATCCCTCTCATCC
This sequence comes from Pyrinomonadaceae bacterium, assembly GCA_035761505.1. Lineage (GTDB taxonomy): Bacteria > Acidobacteriota > Blastocatellia > Pyrinomonadales > Pyrinomonadaceae > JAIVJM01. The sequence goes on along the minus strand of DASTQX010000551.1, from coordinate 10,303 downwards.
ACCCTCAACCGCGCGCCTTCAGCCGCGCGCCGCAGAGTCTCGCGCGCCTCCCTCATCCGCATGTCCGAGCCCTCGACGCCGACCAATCTCGTCTCGCCGCTAGCATAATCGTGCACGACGAGCACGTCGAAGAAAGCGAGCACGGCATCCGGCTCCGTCTCGACACGTTCCGCGAACGACCGCGAGCCGCGCCGCCGCTCGAACTGCCGCGCCAGTTCGTAAGAGAGAGTCGCCACGCACGCGCCGCGCAGAGGGAAACGTCCACCCGTCGCGCGCGCGACTCCGTATCTCGACAGGCGCTCGTCTAGCAGCGCCAGCGCCGACCCGCGCTCGACGCGCGCCGCACCCTCGCCGCGCCGCCACACGCGCAACTCTTCGCCGAAGGCTTCCACCACCTCGCACGGGTCGAAGCCCGCCACGAGCAGCCGCGCTTCATCCCCGCGCGCCCCGCCGCTATCGAGCAGGTGCAACCGCCGCGACGCTTCCAGACCGAGCAACGCGCGGACGAGTTCCCCCGCGCCCAACTCAAGGCCGAGCGTCCCCTCGGATTCCTGCGCCGCTTGCGTCTCGGACGTGCCCATCTCGGCGAAGCCCCTCACACGAAAGTTTTTGCCCTGCGGATGTTGCGGAAGAGAGCGGCGGCAATTATAACTTCTCGTCCACAACTTTTAGCTATGAACCGTGAGCTTTCAGCTTTTATCAATTCGAGATTCCGAAACTGAAAAATCTCTTCCGGTCTTCGTCGAACGTCAACCATGAAAAATCAGTCGGAGGCCAAAGGGTCGGCGGGCGCTGCGCCGGTGCGTTTGCGCGTCAAGCTTCTGGTCGTGCTCTGCGGCGTGCTGGCGGGGCTGCTCATCTTCGAGGCCGCCTTGCGCGTCGTCGGCTACACGTACCCGCTCTTCTACACGCCGGACGCGACGCGCGGCTGGGCCTTGCGGCCCGGCGTCGAGGGCTGGTATCGCAAAGAAGGCGAAGCTTACGTCCGCATCAACAGCGAGGGCTTGCGCGACGGCGAGCACTCGAAGCAGAAGCCCGCCGGGACGGTGCGCGTCGCCGTCCTCGGAGACTCTTACGCCGAGGCTTTGCAGGTCGAGCAGGAGGAAGCCTTCTGGTCTTTGATGGAGGAACGCTTGCGGACTTGCGCCGCCTTCGGCGGGAGGCGCGTCGAGGTCATCAACTTCGGCGTCTCAGGCTACGGCACGGCGCAGGAACTCTTCACCCTGCGCGAGCGCGTCTGGGACTACTCGCCCGACATCGTGCTCCTCGCCGTGACGACCAACAACGACTTGATAGACAACTCGCGCGCTCTCAAAGGGACGGACGAGATGCCCTACTTCGTCTTGCGCGAAGGCCGTCTCGTGCTCGACGACTCGTTCCGCGACAACAAAAGTTTTCGCTGGCGTCAGTCCGCCCTAAGCCGCGCCGGTCGCTGGCTGCGAGACAGCCTCCGCTTCGTGCAGGCCATCCACCAATCGCACGGCGCGCTCAAATCCAAGCTCGACGCGTACCGCGAACGACGCGCCGCCGCCGCGCGCGAGCCGAAGGACAAAGGCGCGGCGCACGCGACCGACACGAAGACCACGCCGGGCCGACAAGCGCCCGCGCCGCTCGACGAGCCGGGCGTCGCCCACGCCATCTACCGCGAGCCCACGGGCGCGGTGGCGGACACTGTCTGGAAAGAGACTTGGGAAGTGACCGAGAGGCTGCTCGTGACGTTGAGCGAAGAGGTCAGGGGGCGTGGGGCGAAGTTCCTGATGGTGACTCTGAGCAACCCGATTCAGGTGCACCCCGAACCGGCGGCGCGCGCGGCCTTCCAGAGCCGCCTCGGCGTCCAAGACCTCTTCTACCCCGAACGCCGCTTCAAGGCGCTCGGCGAGCGCCACGGCTTCGACGTGTTCAACCTCGCTCCCGCCTTCCAGCTCCACGCCGAACGTAACCGAATCTTCCTCCACGGCTTCGGCGAACAGCTCGGCAACGGCCACTGGAACGAATCGGGCCACGCCCTCGCGGGCGAACTCATCGCCGCCGAACTCTGCCGCGTCGCCGGAGGTTAAAGGGATGCGCAAGACGGGAGAGCTGTTTGAAAAGCCCCTGTTAAGGGGCGGAAGAACGTAGCCCACGGCACGAGCCGTGGGCTTAGGTCGGATACAAACATGAGAGCCCCTGAAAGGGGCGAAAGATATTCGACGTTGAACTTCTTTCGCCCCTTTCAGGGGCTCTCAAATCTCATCGCCACGTCTCTCCCACGGCTCGCGCCGTGGGCTACTTTCTTTCGCCCCCTTCGGGGGCTTCGTCAATGCGCTGGCGAATCAACCTTTCAGTTACTCCGCCGCCGCAGCCAGAACTTCCGCCTTCAGCTTGTCGCCGAGCGAAGTACGCCAGAGCGTTTCGAGTTCGACGACGCTCTGCGCGACGCACTCCTGGCCGCCGACCGTGACGCGCAGCCGCTCGCCGCCGACGCGCCCGATGACGCGCAGAGGGCAACTCGCCTGCGCGGCGATCTCTTCGAGGCGCGCGCGCGCGGACTCTTCAAAGCTCACGACGACGCGCGAGGGCGTCTCCGAGAAGAGATGATTGACGGCTGAGAGCCCGCCTTCGAGTTCGACTTCCGCGCCGCGCGCCGCGCGACCGAGCGAAGAGAAACAACTCTCGGCGAGCGCCACGCCCAAACCGCCGTCCGAACAGTCGTGCGCCGAGTGCAGCAAGCCCTCTTCCGCCGCGCGCAAAGTCGCCGCCTGCACGGCCCGCTCGCGTTCGAGGTCGAGTCGCGGCACGCGCCCCTCCGCCGCCATCTCGGCCATCGTCCGCCCCTCGACGGTCGCCGCGTACTCGCTCGCCGCGAGGTCTTCGCCCGTCTCGCCGAAGAGGGCGACGAGGTGGCCTTCCTGTTTGAAGCCGTGCTGGACGATGCGCCGCACGTCCTCGACGAGTCCGACCATCCCGACGACGGGCGTCGGGTGAATGCCGCGCCCCTCGGTCTCGTTGTAGAAAGAGACGTTGCCGGAAACGACCGGCGTGTCGAACGCGCGGCACGCCTCGGCCATCCCGTCAACGACCTCCGAGAAGGCCCACATCACCTCCGGCCTTTCCGGCGAAGCGAAGTTCAGACAGTTCGTGATTGCCAGAGGCCGCGCGCCCACGCACACGACGTTGCGCGCCGCCTCGGCGACGATCAAACGCGCGCCCTCGCGCGGGCTCACGGCGCAGTAACGACCGTTCCCGTCCAGACACATCGCTAAGGCCCGCCGCGTCTCCTTAATCCGCACCACCGCCGCGTCCGCTCCCGGCAAGACCGCCGTGTTCGTCCGTACCATGTGATCGTACTGCCGATAGACCCACTCCTTCGACGCCACGTTCGGCGCGCTCAGAAGTTTCCTCAGAGACTCGTTGTGGTCTTCATTCGACTCGGAGACGACCGAACTCGGAGCCTCCAACACTTCGTCCAACTCGTCCGAGTTGACGACCGAAGCGACCGGCGACCTCACCTGCGACGTGCTCGCCGACACCTCTTCGACGGGCGAAGGACTTCCGCCAGCATGACCTTCATCAACACTCTTCACGCCTTCCGCCCCGCCTCCCGGCGCGCGCATCGGTCGCTCATAGCGCGGCGCTTCGTCGGTCAGATACGGCCCCGGAATCTCGGCCAGCGTCTCGCCGTGGTGTTTGACGACGACGTTTCCGGTGTCGGTCACGCGACCGATGACGACGGCGTCCAAGTCCCACTTGCGGAAGATGTCCACGACCTGCCGCTCGCGCCCCCGGTGCGCGACGATGAGCATCCGCTCCTGCGACTCCGAGAGCATGATCTCGTAAGCCGTCATCCCCTCTTCACGCTGCGGCACGAGCGAGAGGTCAAGCTCGATGCCGTTTCCCGCCCGCGCCGCCATCTCGCACGAAGACGAAGTGAGCCCCGCCGCGCCCATGTCCTGAATCCCCGCGACCGCGCCGCTCCGCATCGCTTCGAGGCACGCTTCGAGCAGCAGCTTCTCCAAAAACGGATCGCCGACCTGCACCGTCGGGCGCTTCTCCAAAGCTTCCTCGTCGAACTCGGCGGAGGCCATCGTCGCGCCGTGGATGCCGTCACGGCCCGTCTTCGCTCCGACGTAGAGCACGGGGTTCCCGACGCCCTCGGCCTTGCCGAAGAAAATCTGGTCGTGACGGACGAGCCCCAGAGCGAAGGCGTTGACCAGAGGGTTCAGAGAGTATGCGTCGTCGAAGGCGACCTCGCCGCCGACGGTCGGGACGCCGAAGGCGTTGCCGTAGTGCGCGATTCCGGCGACGACTCCGGCCAAGAGCGCCCGGTTGCGCCGCCCGCGCGCGGGCTGCGAGAGCGTGCCGAAGCGCAGAGAGTTCATCGCCGCGACGGGCCGCGCGCCCATCGTGAAGATGTCGCGGAGGATGCCGCCGACGCCCGTGGCCGCGCCCTGAAACGGCTCGATGAAGGAAGGATGGTTGTGAGACTCGACCTTGAAGGCCGCGCACCAGCCGTCGCCCACGTCCACCACGCCCGCGTTCTCGCCCGGCGGGACGATGACGCGCGGCCCCTCGGTCGGCAGCCGCTTGAGGTGCACGCGCGAGGATTTATAAGAGCAGTGCTCCGACCACATCACGGAGAAGATGCCGAGTTCGACGAACGTCGGCTCGCGCCCAAGCAGCTCGCGGATGCGCCCGAACTCTTCCCCGGTCAGGTTGTGTGCGGCGACGACTTCCGGCGTGATGTTTTCAGAGTTCATTTGGAGCGGCGATCATGGATGAAGAAAGAAGTTGGAATGACTAGACAGGATAAAGGCTCGCGCCGTTTTCTTCAAACGCGCGAGCCCCGGAAGACGCCGAAGGCTCCGGCCCGCGACTCTAAGCCGTGGGCCGGAGCCTCCCGAAATTTTCGGCGGGCTCTACTCTTTCGCGCCGAGCGTCTTCTCGATGACGGCGGCGAGTTCGTCGGGCTTGACGCGCCCCTTGTGCTTGTAGACGACGACGCCCGTCTGGTCGAAGAGGAAGGTCGCGGGCAGCTCGCCGCGCCAAGTCGTGTCGAGCATGTTGATGGCGACTTCCGGGTCGTCGGCGTTGAGGAGGAAGGCGGGCATCGCGTCGCCCCGGACTTCCTTGAGGAAGTCGGGGACGCTCGACTCGATCTCCGAGGCGTCGTCGAGCGAGATGGTCACGAAGTCGAGCCGGTCGGCGGCGAACTGCTCTCTGATCTGAACGAGGTCGGGGAACTCCGCGCGGCAGGGCACGCACCACGTCGCCCAGAAGTTGATGAGCAGCGGCCTCTTCCGCGCGACGCTCGCCTCGAAGAGCGACTTGAGCCCGGCCTCCTTCAACTCCGTCACCTTCGGCTTTGCAGCCTGCGTGGTCGGCGACGGCGCGGACGGAACCTTCTTCTGCGCGCCTTCCTTCTTCACCGGCCCGCCCTTCGGCGGCGGTGCGTTTTGCGCGCGCGCGCGGACGCCGCCCGCGTGATTAACGAAGGCGGCGCAGGCAAAGAGGACGACGAGGGTCAGCAGCTTTCTCATCTTCGTTCACGAGGCGCGCTTGATGGAGCAGCCGAAGGCTTTGGCCTCCGCCTTCTGGACGGGTTTGCCGCCGAGCGTCGCTTCGATGGCGTCGCGCAGTTCGGTCGAGGAGATCGAGTCGCCGTTGCGCGAGTTGTCAATGCGCCCACGGTAGATGAGCTTGTTCGACGCGTCGAGGAAGTAGGCTTCGGGCGTGACCTCCGCGCCGAGGCGGTCGGCAATCTTGTTGCCGGGGTCTTTGAGCACGGTGAAGGTCAAGCCCTTCGCGGCGGCGTGCTCCTTGACGGCGGCGGGCGTCTCGGCGACGTTCGAGTTGATGCCGACGACGTTGACGCCCTTCGCCTTGTACTCCTGCGCGAGCTTCTCCATCCGCTCGTTGTAGGCGTTCGAGACCGGGCATTGGACGGAGATGAAGATGAGCGCCACGCCGTTCTTGCCCTTCAAGGAAGAGAGCGTGTGCTCCTTGCCGTCCGCGTCCGGCAGCTTGAACTCTTCGATGACCGCGCCGATGGTCGGCCCCGAAGCGTTAGACTCGTTCGCGGCCCCGGTGGAAGGGACGGCGGCGACGGCGGCGGCGAGCGCCAAAGCGCACAGCAGTGCGAGCGTGTAGAGCTTCTTCATAAATCTAATCTCCAACTCCTTTCGGGAATCCCTCTTCTGCCAAAGATGGCGGCTTCCAGCTTAGCCAAAGAGGGTGCAAAGTTCAAAGGCCGGAGCCTCAAGTCGCGGCCCCGGCCCCAAACTTTTACACTTACTTTACACGCGCCGCGCGCCGGGCCGGAAGACTTTCCGCGCGCGGCGGGTGGCTGGAAGTCCGCCGCTACTCTGCCTCCTGCTCGCCCTTCTTTTCGAGCCCCTGCAAGACGTTCGGCACGAGCTTCTCGCTGAAGCCGGAGAGAAACGCGGCGATGACGAAGCCCGAAAGCTGCGGCGAGTCGGCGACAAAGGCGAGGATGAGTTTCATCTCGATGAGGAAGCAGACGATGAGGCCGCAGATCATCGCGATGAAGATACGCACCGCGCCGTAGATGAAGTTGACGCGGTGGCTGTCCTGAAAGTCCACCTTGAGGCTGCGCGTCCCGCTGGCGATGGAGACCAGCCCGCCCATCGAAGAGAAGGCGAGCGCGGCGACGTAGCGGATGTCTACGACTTGCAGAATCCCGAAGCGCAGCGCGGCGGCGATGACCGACAGGGCCAGCACCACGAGGGCCGCGGCCCCGGCGAGATAGATGATCTTGGCCTGCCGCGTCAGCGTGCGCCGCATCCCGTCGTAGATGTCCACGAGCTGGTCGCGCGCGCTGTCGGTGTTGCCGTCAAACAGGGTCTTGAGCGCGAACGCCTGACTCGAAATGTACTTCTTCCTCAAGCCCGGCGAGTGGGTCGTGAGGTCGGCCATCTGGAGGAAGAGCTTGTTGATGTGCGCGTCGGGGATGGTGACGTTCGTCCCCCTGTAAGCGAGCCGCCCGGTGGTCGTCTCGTAGATGACGTAACTGCCCGGCAGCTTGGCGAGGATGGTCTTGACCTTGTTGCCCGAAGCGTCGGTGTCGCCCCGCTTTAAGTCCAAGTCGTCTGCGTCGTCCGGGTCGGCCTCCGGTCGTCGGCGCTGCTCCACACGCCGTTCGTGTTCCCTGTACGTCGTCGTCGTGGTGTCTCGTCCGTTCATAGCGGTAAACCTCTCTTCGGAAGTGAGAATGGGGTGGTGGTGCGAGTCGCGCGCCGGGCGGCGAGGGGCGGCGGCGTCGTACCCGCTCGAAGGCGGTCGTGAGGCCGGAGGGCGGAGAAGGGCCTTCCGGCATTCGGAGACGTGTCAAAAGCGCGCGTGCAAGATATGCCCGCCGGGCGGAATTGTCAACGGAGTTTTGTCGGCAAGCGGAGGGTGTTTTCGGCGGCGTGCCGAAGGCGGGGAGGCCGCGTCTTTCAGGCGCGCGCGGCGAGCGTCGCGGCGAGCGAGCGGAAGATGTCGCGCCCGTCGGAGGAGCCGAGGAGGTCTTCGCAGGCGCGCTCCGGGTGCGGCATCAGTCCCAGAACGTTCCGCCCGCGCGAGCAGATGCCCGCGATTGCGGAGCGCGAGCCGTTCGGGTTCGACTCAGGGTTCGTCTCGCCGCGCTCGTCGCAGTAGCGAAAGACGACGCGGCCTTCGCGCTCCAACTCCGCGAAAGTCTCGTCGTCACAGACGTAATTCCCCTCGGCGTGCGCGACCGGCAGGTGGAGCACTTCGCCCTTCCGCAGCTCGCCCGTGAAGGGCGTGTCGACGGTCTCCACGCGGACGTGGACGTGCCGGCAGACGAAGTGGAGGTCGCGGTTGCGGATGAGCGCGCCGGGCAGAAGCCCCGCCTCGCACAGAATCTGGAAGCCGTTGCAGATGCCTAAGACGAGACGCCCTTGCGCGGCGAACTCCTTGACCGACGCCATCACGGGCGAGAACGAAGCGAGCGCGCCCGCGCGCAGGTAATCGCCGTAGGAGAAGCCGCCGGGGATGATGACCGCATCATACGTGGAGAGGTCTGTGTCGCGGTGCCAGATGAAGTCCACGGGCTGCCCGACGTGCTTCGAGATGACGTGGTAAGCGTCGTGGTCGCAGTTCGAGCCGGGGAAGACGATGACGCCGAATTTCACGCTTCTATCTCCACTCTGTAATCTTCGATGACCGGGTTCGACAAAACGTCCTTCGCCATCCGCTCGGCGGTCTCGCGGGCGCGCGCCTCGTCGGTCTCTTCGAGCGCGACCTCGAAATATTTTCCCTGCCGCACGTCCGCGATGCCGCCGTAGCCGAGCAGCTCGACCGAGTGCTGGATGGCCTTCCCTTGCGGGTCGAGCACGCCGGACTTGAGTGTCACGTAAACTTTAGCTTTCAAACTCTTCGGCTCCGTTCTCTTGATTGCAACATTCTACTTTGGGGCGCGCGACAAGACAAAAGACGCGGCGCGCGGGCGGTTGATTCAGCCCTCTCGACCGAAGACGCGCGCGAAGATTTTATCCACGTTGCGCAGGTAGGTGGCGAGCGAGAAGGCTTGCTCGACCTGCTCGCGCGAGAGCTTCCGCGAGATGTCCGCGTCGGCGAGGACGTGCTCTTGGAACTCGCCGCCCTCGTCCCAGGTGCGCATGGCGTTGCGCTGCGTCCACTCGTAGGCCGTCTCGCGCGAGACTCCGGCGCGCGTCAGCGCGAGCAGGAGTTGGCCGCTGAAGACGAGGCCGCGCGTCGCCCGCAAGTTCGAGAGCATCCGGTCGGCGTGGACGACCAAGTTTTCGATGAGCGACGTTGACTTGGCGAGCATGTAGTCGAGCGCGATGGAAGCGTCTGGGAGGATGACGCGCTCGGCGGAAGAGTGCGAGATGTCGCGCTCGTGCCAGAGGGCGACGGATTCGAGCCCCGCGACCGCGTAGCCGCGCACCACGCGCGCCATGCCGCAGATGCGCTCCGACAAAATCGGGTTGCGCTTGTGCGGCATCGCCGAAGAACCCTTCTGACCCTTCTTGAATTGCTCCTCCGCTTCGCGCACCTCCGTCCGCTGCCAGTGGCGAACTTGCAGCGCGAACTTGTCGAGCGAAGAGGCGACGATGGCGGCTGTCGTCAAGAACTCCGCGTAAACGTCGCGCTGAATAATCTGCGTCGAGACGGGCGCGGCGCGGAGGCCGAGCCGCTCGCAAACCTTCTCTTCCACTTCCGGGTCGAGGTGCGCGAACGCGCCGACCGCGCCGCTGATCTTCCCGACGGCGACCGCTTCTCTCGCCCTCAAGAGACGCTCGCGGTTGCGCCGCGTCTCGTCGAACCAGAGCGCGAAGGTGAGGCCGAACGAAGTCGGCTCGGCGTGGACGCCGTGCGTGCGCCCGATCTGCGGAGTGTCCTTGAACTCGAAGGCGCGTCGCTTCAGGACTTCCAAAAGCGCGTCCACCCTTTTGAGCAGCAGGTCGCACGCGTCGCGCAAGAGCAAGGCGTTCGCCGTGTCCACCACGTCCGAGGAGGTGAGCCCGTAGTGGACGAAGCGCGACGCCTCGCCGATGGATTCGGCGAGCGCCGTGGTGAAGGCAATCACGTCATGGTCGGTCGTCTTCTCGATCTCGTTAATGCGCTCGACGGTGAAGGCGGCCTTCCGCTTTATCTCCTCGACCGCCTCGCGCGGAATCGTCCCCATCTCAGCGTGGACTTCGCAGACCGCCAACTCCACGTCCAACCACTTCCGGAACTTGTTCCGCTCCGACCAGAGCGCGCCCATTTCGGGCAGTGTGTATCGTTCAATCATAAGAGATAAGCGATGAGTGATGAGAGATAAGTGGATGAGTGAAAGCAAGCTCTTTCTTATCACTCATCACTTATCACTCATCACTGTTTCAACGTGTCCGAGCTGACCGAGTAGCCCGCGAGGAGCCAGCGGCCTTCGCGTTCGAGGAGGGTAAATTTTTCCATCGCCTCGCCGCGCTCGAAGCGCGTGCGGTAGATGAGTTCGAGCGTGTGGCCGGAGAGCGGGGCGGCGGCGCTCTGCTGCTCGCGGCCCGTGTGGAGCGTGCGACTCTCGACGCGGCCCAGACGCTCGCGCACGCGCGCTAAGAGCCGCGCGTTCTCCTCGGCGTTGACGGCGGTGCGCCACTCCTCTGCGGCCTCGGCGTAAACTTTCGCGTCGCGGCCCGCCGCGATGTCTTCGGTCACGCCGTCAATCGCCGCTTGCGCGGCGGGCGGAATCCCTCGCCGCTCGTCCACGGCGCAAGCCGGGAGGAAGGCGACAGTCAAAAGGCAAAGGAAGGCGGCGAGAGGCTTGAGGCTTGAGACTTGGAAAGACAGAGTGCGCCTC